>DASSDL010000046.1:0-37888 GCA_035697145.1 Acidimicrobiales bacterium | reverse complement strand
GGCTCGTAGCCGTACCAGATCGGGACGGTGAGCGGCGGGCCGTCGGCTCGCTCGATCGAGATGACGCCGACGTGGACACCGGCGAGGAACTCCTGCCGCTCGTGCTCGCTCATGGCCAAGGACATGGGCGAAGGGTGTCACGTCGCCCGACACGTCGCGTTCGGAGATCAGCTAGCGGGGTGCTGAAATTGCCCATCGCGGCCGGTCGCCCGAGCCTGCGAGCTGGACTCTTCGCCGAGTCGCAGGCCGCCTACCGCCGTATTTCAGCACCCTGCTAGAGGCCGAGCACCGCCGCCAGGCCGGCGCTGGCGGGCTGGCGCTTCGGGACCCGGAACAGTTCGTCGGCGACGACGCGGCGGTGGTCGGCGGACGACCCGAGCAGCAGCTCGCCCGCCTGTGCTCGCCGCACCCAGAGCTGGGCGTCGGCGCGGCGGGAGCCTCGGCCGTGGATCTCGAGGCTCCTGGCGATGATCAGCCGCTGGCACGCGCCGGCGGCGGCCTTGGCCTGGGAAGCGGTGACCGTCGCTCGCTCGTGGCGCTCGGCTGCGGCGGCCGTGGCCTGGTAGACGATGGCGCGGGTTCGTTCCAGCGCCGTAGCCATCTCCGCCAGGCTGTGCTTGACGGCCTGGGGCGGCGTCCGCACGGGGTTGGGTGCAGTGGGAACGGGCTGGTCGCCGTTCCGGCTGGCGGCCCGGTCCGATGCGCCGGCCGCTCCGTTGGATCCGTTGGGCCCGGTCGAGGTGTCGCCGTTGGCCTCGCCGGCCTCGGGCTCGGCGCTCAAGGAGCGCACCGGAAGATCGAGCGCCGCCTCGAGCGAGGACTGGAACAGCGCGCCACACACGCCGACGGTGTCGAGCGCCATCCCTACCGTCGCCTCCGCGATCGTCGCTGCCACCGCCGGCGTGGCATCCACCGCGACGTCGGGGTCGCCCAGCATGCGGGCATCCGGGACCCACACGCCGTCGAGCTCCAGGTTGCCGAGGGAGCGCGTGCCGTCGATGCTCTCGACCCGGGCGAAGGTGACGTCCGCGGCCGGCACCACGAACAGGGCCAAGGTGCCCGACGCACGCCGGGCCGCGACGACGATCTCGTCGACCTCCGCGCAGCACAGCACCTGCCGCTTGTGGCCGCTGAGAACCCAGCCGTCGCCGTCGCGGGCGGCGGTGGCACCGATGCTGAAGGGATCCCAGCGCCCGCCTTCGTAGAGCGCGAGTGTGCCGTTGAGCTGGCCGGCGGCGACTGCCGACAGGAAGCGGCTCACCTGGGCGGCGGAGCCGGCCTCCCGCACAGCAGGGACGAACTGCGTCATCGTGGCCAGGAAGGGCCCCGGCGCCGCTGCCCGGCCCAGCTCCTCGAGCACGACCGCCAATTCGATGAAGCTACGACCGAGGCCGCCGAGGTCGACGTCTATGGTGAGCGCCGGCCAGCCGAGCCAGCTGAGCTGGCTGCGGAAGCCTTCGGCTTCGCCACCGCTGACGGCTACCTCCCGAACCAGTCGGGGAGGGCACTCACGGGACAGGATCGCTCGAGCGCTTTCGCGGAGCTCCAGCTGCTCGTCGGTGAACTCGAGGTGCATGACGTACCTCTATCGACCTGACGTCCCCAGGACGCCACCGGGTGGGGAGACGCGGGCGCCGCAAACAGGACGATAGGCGCGATTTTCGCCACGCACCGAGAAACTTCCGCGACGCGCTCAGACGGCATGGTTGCCGACGGTGTCGCTCAGGCGAAGCCCGTGGGCCAGGACATCGAAGGCGTCGTCGATCAGGGTTTCGAGCGCGCCCACACGCTTACGCTCCTGCCAGACGTCGATGGCGACCCGTAGGGCCCCGATCGTCGCGCTCACAACCAACGCCGGGTAGACGTCGAGGCCCGGATCGAGCCCGGTCCGACGCGCGATCTCCTCGGTCATGCGCCGCTCGACCTCGGCGAACCAGGCGGCCCGCGAGATGGCCAGCGACTGGTGCTTCTGTATCAGGCGGTGGCGGATGACCCAGTCGTCGCCACCGGCCTGCAGCCGTTCGGCGGCCGCCAACACCACGGCCCGCAGTGCATCGAGGGGTGGCTCGTCGTCGGGCCGGGCAAGCAGGTCGGCGAGCAGGGCCGAGGAATGGGCCGGGGCGATCCCGACGATGGCGTCCTCCTTCGAGGAGAAGTAGTTGAAGAACGTCCGGGGCGAGACACCCGCGGCGTCGGCGATCGCCTCGACGGTCACCCGTTCGGGGTCGAGCTCGTCGGCGAGGTGGAGGGCGGCCTTGGCCAACGCCTGGTGGGTCTCCGCCTTCTTCCGCTCACGCAGTCCTTCACGCATGCTCTCGCTCGAGCTCACGGTCACCGTCCCCGTTCGCGGTCGTGGCGGCATGTCCGTTCCCGTTGGTCTCCGGAATCGGCATCGAGTCCACCACGCCGCCGCGGCCGTTGCCCGCGATCTCGGCCTCTCGGGCGACGTGACCTGACGAGGTGCGCAGCGTCTTCTCCTTGAGCAGCCAGGTGAGCACCCAGCCGATCAGCACCAGCGGCACCGCCCACAGGAACACACTGGTGATCGCGTCGGCGAAGGCGGCGGCGATCTGTGCCTTCTGCTCGACGGGCAGTTGGTTGATCGCGGCGGGCGTCAGGTTCTCGGGCACGGCGCTGCCGAGGAGATGAGTAAGGCGGCTGGTGAACAGCGCACCGAAGATCGAGACACCGACCGACCCGCCGACGGTGCGGAAGAAGGTGACGGTCGAGGTCGCCACACCCAGGTCGGTGATGGGCGCCTCGTTCTGGGTGGCCAGCACCATGACCTGCATCACAAGGCCGATGCCCGCCCCCAGGACGAACATGTAGAGGCCGGACTCCCAGCGGCTGCTGCCCACGTCGAGCGTGGACAGCAGGAACAGTCCCAGGCTGGCCAACGCCATACCGAGGATCGGGAACACCCGGTAGCGCCCGGTGCGGGTGATGATCTGACCGGCGCTGATCGACGCGCTGAGGAGACCCGCCATGACCGGGACGATCAGCAGCCCGGAGTTGCTGGCCGATGCGCCGTTCGCCACCTGTAGGAAGGTCGGCAGGTAGGTGATGGCCCCGTACATGGCGACGCCCACGATGAAGCTCACGACCGTGGCGATGCGGAAGGTGGGGAGCCGGAACAGCCGCAGGGGTAGTGCCGGCTCGGCGGCGCGCCGTTCGACCGCCACGAACGCCGCGAGCAGCAGGGCGGTGACGCCGCCGAGGCCGATGATGGTGCCCGAACCCCACGCATACTCGGTTCCTCCCCAGGTAGTCAGGAGCACCAGCGCCGAGATGGCGCCGGACAACAGGGCGATGCCCGACCAGTCGATGCGCACCTGGTAGCGGTAGCGCGTCGCGGGCAGAACGGCGCTGGTCACGATGAGAGCCAGGATGCCGAGCGGCAGGTTGATGTAGAAGACCCAGCGCCACGAGAGGTGGTCGGTGAGGAACCCGCCCAGCAGGGGCCCGGCGACGCTGGCGGCCCCGAACACGGCGCCGAAGTACCCCATGTAGCGTCCGCGTTCCCGCGGGCTCACGATGTCGCCGATGAGTGCCTGAGCCAGCACGATGAGGCCGCCGGCGCCGACGCCCTGCACGGCCCGGAAGCCGATGAGCATGCCCATCGAGGTGGCGACGCCCGACAGGACGCTGCCGGCCAGGAACACGATGATGGCCGACTGGAAGAGGCGCTTGCGGCCGTAGAGGTCGCCGAGCTTGCCGTAGACGGGAGTGGCGACGGTCTCGGCCAGCAGGTACGCGGTGACAACCCACGCCAGGTGATCGAGCCCACCGAGCTCACCCGTGATCGTCGGCAGGGCCGTGGCCACGATCGTTTGGTCGATCGCCGCCAGGAGCATGCCGAGCATGATCCCGGAGAAGACGATGAGCACCTGTCGGCGCGGTAGCCCGGTGGCCGCGGGTGCGGCGGCGGACATCGGAGCTGTCGCTTCCATGCGGTTCCTTGTGGGCGGTGAGGGGGGAGCGGCTACCGACACTCTAGATAAAGTTGCAGAAGCCGCAACTTTGCGCTGGGTGCAGGTATTCCACCACCCGGAAACCGGGACTACGTTGTTCCCGGCTCCTCGCCAGCCTCCCGGAGGGCGGCCGCCAGCGCCGCCGTCAGGCGCCGAACCGTTCTAGGAGCGAGGTGCCCGACGACACCGGTGCCGTTGGCACCCGCGTCCTCGACGGTCAGCTCGATGCGGATGTCGGCGCAGCCGTCGCAGTCGTCGAGCACCGCCACCGCCCACGCGACCCGCGCCTTGTCCTCATCGGCGTCGGGGTGGTCGTCGAAGCCGAAGTCGATGGACTTCTTCACGGGGCAACCTCCACGGCTAGGAACGTGCGCGGATAGGCACGTCATCATGGCTCTCGGTGGTCAGCGCTGCTGGGAGGCCCAGCTGTTGAGCTGCGACCCGGCAACAAATTCCCACGCGGGGTGCCTGCGGAATGCCCTATCCGCTGGGCCTCTAGGACCTCAAGCTCGGCTCGCCGGAACCCAGCTCGTCGGCAAGGCCCGCGGGTGGGACATCACTGGGGGGTGCGGAGGGCGTTTCGCTGAGCCTCGGCAGGAGGATGCGGAACGTCGCGCCCTCGCCCGGGGCGGTGTCCAGCTCCACCGTGCCGCCGTGGGCGGCGGTGATGGCGGCGACGATGGAGAGGCCCAGGCCTGTCCCGCCCCGGGCTCGACTTCGGGCCCTGTCCGTGCGATAGAAGCGCTCGAAGACCCGCTCCGCCTGCTCGGGGGCCAACCCGGGCCCGCGATCGCGCACCTGGACAAAGGCGAGGTCCCGGCCGTCGCGCCGCGTGCGG
Organism: Acidimicrobiales bacterium; assembly: GCA_035697145.1. Classification (GTDB taxonomy): domain Bacteria; phylum Actinomycetota; class Acidimicrobiia; order Acidimicrobiales; family VFJN01; genus DASQUK01. The sequence continues at coordinate 33,079 of DASSDL010000046.1, read as the reverse complement.
CCGCCCAGCACGGTGATGGGGGCATCGGCCGGCGAATACGCGAGCGCGTTGTCGAGCAGGTTGGACAGCACCTGGCGCAGCCGTGGCTCGTCGCCGGCCACGAAGAGCTCGCCATCAGCGTCGTCGTCCACGGGTACGTCGACGCGGATCTCCCGGTCCGGGGCCGTGGCCCGGGCTGCCTCCACGGCGTCGATGGCCAGCACCCGCAGGTCGACGGGCGCGTGCTCGAACGGCCGCTGCTGGTCGAGGCGGGCGAGCAGCAACAGGTCGTCGACGAGCAGGCCCATGCGCTTCGCCTCGTCCTCGATCCGGTTCAGCAGCCGGGACACCTCGGCGGGGTCGGTGACCGCCCCCTGCCGGTGCAGCTCGGCAAACCCCCGGATCGAGGTGAGCGGCGTGCGCAGCTCGTGGCTGGCGTCGGCGACGAAGCGCCGCATCTTCTCCTCGGAGCGGCGGGCGGTGGCCTCCGACGCCTGCCGGGCGTGGAAGGCGGTCTCGATCTGCTCGAGCATGGTGTTGAGCGCCAACCCCAGGCGGCCTACTTCGGTGTTCGGGTCGTCGTCGTCGACCCGGCGTGACAGGTCACCGCCGGCGATCGCCGCCGCGGTCTGCTCGATCTTGGTCAGCGGCCGCAGCGCGGTGCGCACCATCGTGTACGCGGCAAGCGCCAATCCGGCGATCACCGCCCCACCCACGAGGAGGTTGATCGTGGAGAGCCGATGGACCGTGGCATCGACGTCGCCGAGGCTGGCGGCCGTGATGATGGTGCCCGACCCACTGGCGATGGGAACGGCCACGGCCCGCCAGGAGCCGTGGCCTCGGGTGGCGTCCACCGTGAACGGGTGCCCGCCCCGGTCGGCGGCGTCGGCGGGCGTGAGGGCCGGCAGATCCGGCGGTGGCGCGTCGAAGAGCTTGCTCGGCGTCTCGCCGACCGTGGCGCCTGCGTCGTCTTGCAGCGTGAAGTGGTACTGACTGGGAAGGCGGCGCTCATCCGACATCGGGTCGTTCTCGAGGGCCCCGTTGAAGACGTCACGGGCTTGGCCAGCTGCCTCCACGAGCTGGTCGTCCGCACGCTCGACCAGGTACCCGCGCAACAACCGCGCGCCGAAGACGCCCATGACCGTGAGGGCCACGATCGACAACGCCAGCACCGTCGTGATCAAGCGCAGCCACAGCGGCGTGCGTCGCCACACGCTCGTGGGCCGCAGGCTCATGTTGACGGCCGCGGCGGCCGGAGCACGTATCCGATGCCCCGCACGGTGTGGATCAGCGGCCCGCCGCCGTCGTCGAGCTTGCGCCGCAGGTAGGAGATGTACGACTCGACGATGTTGGCGTCGCCGTCGAAGTCGTAGCTCCACACGTGGTCGAGGATCTGCGACTTCGACACCACCCGCCCGGCGTTGATCATCAGGTAGCGCAGCAGGTTGAACTCGGTGGGGGAGAGCTGGACCTCGCGACCGCCCCGCCAGACCTGGTGGCTGTCCTCGTCGAGCTCCAGATCGCCCACCGACAGCCGGGCGCCGGCATCGGCTGTGGCCGCCCGTGTGCGCCGCAGCACGGCGCGGATGCGCGCGATCACCTCCTCGAGGCTGAACGGTTTGGTGACGTAGTCGTCGCCGCCGAGCGTCAATCCGGTGACCTTGTCGTCGTTGGCGTCGCGGGCGGTCAGGAACAGCACCGGCAGCGGATGGCTCCCCGCTCGGAGCCGACGGAGCACCACGAACCCGTCGACGTCGGGCAACATCACGTCGAGCACCACCAGATCGGGCCGATGGCGCTCCACCGCCGACACCGCCTCGGCACCGTTCATTGCCGTGACGACTTCGAAGCCGGCGTAGCGCAGGCTGGCCGAGAGCAGCTCGACGATGTTGGGCTCGTCGTCGACCACCAGCAGGCGCGCCTCCGCCGTGCGGCCGCTGGTCGGGGGAAGGACGTCGGTCATCATCTTGTGCGTCGATCGGTGCAACGCGACGGTATCGCCGTCACGGCTCGTCACGACCGAGGATGACCCCCCGACCTGGGAGCCGCCTGAACGCACCCTGGACGCTGCCAGGGCGGCGACCGGCTCTCAGGAACTTCTCAGACGTAACCCAGGGTGTGTGCAGATTTGCATGGGCATGCTGTCTGCATGTCCGACGAGCAGACCACCCCCACGGCGGCCGGTGGACAGTCCACCCCGACATCCACGACCGTTGGCGAACCCCCCGCAGCCGCACCGCCCTCCGAGCCCGCCGAGTCCCGGGAACCCCTCGACTCAGAGGACGCCCCCGGGCCTCCCCAGTTCCCGGTTCCTCCACCGCCCGGACCTTACGTCGGGAGCTCCGACGACATCACCGCGCCGCAGGCGTCGGTGCCCGGCGAGCCGCCGACGCTGCCTCATCCCACGGCCCCCGGGGACGAGTCCTCTCAACCCTCCGATCCATCCGGCCCGTTCGACACACGGGGCGCCGCCGGCCGGGGCGCGCCAGCCATGCCCCCCACCCCGCCCCCAGCCGGCCCGGCGCCCGTCGGTTCGTCGGCCCCGCCGTCTCCCTCTCGGCGGGGCCGACGGGCCGTGGCCGTGGTCGCCGCCGCCGGCCTCGTGGCGGCGTCTGCGGCCGGGGGCGCCCTATTGGCGGTGAACCTCGACGACGACGACGCCGGCACGGCCACGACCAGCCTCTCTGCGGCCCCGGCGAGTGGCAGCCAGGACAACGCGCCGGACGAGCCCCTGTCCCAGGCCGCCGCTGCGGTGCTCCCGAGCGTCGTGTCGATCACGTTCGATTCGAACGCCGGCACCGGCCAGGGCTCCGGCGTGGTCATCAGCTCCGACGGGCAGATCCTGACCAACAACCACGTCGTCGCCCAGGCGGCCGACGGCGGTGCGTTGTCGGTCACGTTCGCCGACGGGTCCGAGGCGGACGCCCGGATCCTCGGCCGGGACCCGGCGACCGACCTGGCCGTGATCCAGGCCGAAGATGTCGACGGGCTCACCCCCGCCAAGCTGGGCAGCAGTGCCGACCTGCACGTGGGCGACGGCGTGCTCGCCATCGGCAGCCCCCTGGGCCTCGACGGCTCGGTCAGCGCCGGCATCGTGAGTGCCCTGGACCGCTCCATCACTCTGTCCAACGACGTGCCCGAGTCGCCGTTCGGCAACGGCGGCGAGCCCCAGGCGACGCCCTCGGCCGTGATCGACGCCATCCAGACCGATGCCGCCATCAACCCTGGCAACTCCGGCGGCGCGCTCATCAACACCGATGGTGAGGTGGTCGGGATCAACACGGCCATCGCCTCGCTGGCGGGTGGCGGCGGCGTCGGCTCGCAGAACGGCAACATAGGCGTTGGATTCGCCATCCCCATCGATTCCGCCCGATCGATCGCCGAGCAGCTGGTCGAGAACGGTGAGGTCACCCACGCCTTCCTTGGTGTGCGGATCACCGACGCCGAGTCCGGCAGCGGTGCCGTGGTCGCCGCAGCCGACGAAGGTCAGCCGGCGGCCGAGGCCGGACTGGAGCAGGGCGACGTCATCACCAGGGTGGACGACACCGAGATCACGAGCGGCTCCGACCTCACGTCGGCGATCCGCTCCCACGAGCCGGGAGACAAGGTGACGATCACCTACACCCGTGACGGTGACGAGAAGACCGCCGAGGTCACGTTGGGCGAGCTGCCGACCGGCTGACCCGGATCATCCCACCACCGAGGTTTTCTCCGCGGGGAATGGTCGCCCCGGCGACCGATCCCGCGGAGAAAACGCGTGGTCAACCCGACAGCGTCACGGCGCGTGGCGCCATGCTGCTCGACGCCTCCCGCCACGCGGGCCCTCGAGCGCCCTGCGCTCGGCATGGCCAGCGGTTCCGTGAGCCGGACGGCTAGCCTGGCCCATTCGGCGTGCCGGGAAGTCTGGTCGGCAACTCTGTGGTCCATCGCCCGCAGGAGCCGACATGTCCCGAGAGAGCACAGGCTCGGATGTCAGCGAGAGGCCCCGTCTCATCCGGCCGCTCGTCGACTTCCTCCACACCGAGGCCGCTGGTGGCGTGGCGTTGGTCATCGCCGCGACCGGGGCGCTCGCGTGGGCTAACTCGCCCTGGGACGCGTCCTACCGCGACCTGTGGACCACGCGTCTGGCCGTGTCGTTGGGCGAGAGGGAGCTCGACCTCGACCTGCGCAGCTGGATCAACGACGGCCTCATGGCGATCTTCTTCTTCGTCGTCGGCCTCGAGATCAAGCGGGAGCTGGTCGAGGGCGAGCTGCGTGACCCGCGTCGGGCGATGCTCCCGGTGTGCGCGGCGCTGGGCGGGATGCTGGCGCCCGCCCTGATCTATGCGGCGTTCAACGCCGGGGGCGAGGGCTCGGACGGCTGGGGCATCCCGATGGCCACCGACATCGCCATGTCGGTGGGGGTGCTGAGCCTGATGGGCAGCCGGGTATCGCCGTCGCTCAAGCTGTTCCTGCTGGCCCTGGCGATCGTCGACGACATCGGCGCCATCCTCGTGATCGCCGTGTTCTACACGGACGACATCCAGGGCGACGCCCTGCTGGCGACCGCCGGGCTGGTGCTGGCCGTGGTGGCCATGCGGCGCTGGGGGGTTCGGTCGATCGCGGCGTACGTGCTCGTCGGCGTGGCCCTGTGGCTCACGCTGCACGAGTCGGGGGTCCATGCCACGCTCGCCGGGGTCGTGCTCGGCCTGATGACCCCGACGCAACCGATCCGTCAGCCTGGGCTCATCGACGCAGCCGAGCTGGCGGACGTGTCCTCGCACGCGGCGGCCCGGCAGACGGCCACCGCGGCGCGGGAGTCGGTGTCGGTGGTGGAGTGGCTAGAGCACCTGCTCCACCCGTGGACGGGCTTCGTCGTTGTTCCCCTGTTCGTGCTCGCGAACTCCGGTGTGCCGCTGAGCGGCGGCACCGTCGGCGACGCGCTCACGTCGTCGGTGGCCGGCGGGATCGTGGTGGGACTGGTGGTGGGGAAGTTCGTGGGCATCGCCGGCTTCACCTGGCTGGCCACCCGCCTGCGCATCGCCCGGCTCCCGGAGGACGCCACCTGGTCGGGCGTCCTGGGGGTGAGCGCGCTTGCCGGCATTGGCTTCACGGTCTCGATCTTCATCACGGGTCTGGCCTTCGGCGGCACCATCCTGGAGGACCCCGCCAAGGTCGCGATACTGGCGGGGTCGCTGCTCGCGGCGGCGATCGGATCGGGGCTGATCGTGGCCACGTCGAGGCAAAGGGAGCGCGAGGTCGCGAGGTCGCGAGGTCATAGGTATCAATGACCTCGGGTAGCGCGGGTTCGCCGCCCTCAGCCTGCGCTGAGGGCGGCGTCGACAGCGGCGGGGGCGAGGACCTCTTCGAGCACCATGACGGCCGCGCCGATCACGCCGGCACCGTCGTCGAGCTGGCTGCGGACGATGCGCAGCCGCCCGGTCGCCAGGGGCAACGACCGCCGGTAGACGACCTCCCGGATACCGGCCATCAGCGGTTCGTCGGCGCGGGCGACATCGCCCCCGATGACGATCACCGCCGGGTTGAGCATGTTGACGCACGTTGCCAGCACCCCGCCGATGGTGCGCCCGGCCTCGCGGATGAGCTGCACCGCTTCGGGGCGGCCCGCCCGCACCTGGTCGACCACGTCGCGGCTGGTCTGCGTGGGCAGCCCCTGCTCGCGCAGCCGCACCGCCATGGCGCCGCCGCCTGCGAACGCCTCCAGGCAGCCGCGGTTGCCACAGCGGCAGACGATGTCGTCGTGGTCGGGCACGTGGATGTGCCCGATGTCGCCGGCGGCCCCGTCGGCGCCCCGGTGCACGTGGCCGCCTGCCACGACCCCGGACCCGATGCCGGTGCCGATCTTGACGAACAGCAGGAACGCCTCGTCACGCCAGTTCGACCAGTGCTCGCCGACCGCCATGATGTTCACGTCGTTGTCCACCAGTGCCGGCACCGCGTAGCGCTGGGCCAACCGGTCGCCCACGGGATAGCGGTCCCAGCCGGGCATGATCGGCGGGTTGACGGGCTGGCCGGTGGCGAACTCCACCGGACCGGGCAGCCCGACCCCCACGCCCCGCACCGCATCGGGACGGCGGCCGACCTCGTCGAGCAACCCGTCGAATGCCGACTCCAGCCACGACAGCACGGCCTCGGGGCCCTCGGCGATGGCGATGTCCCGCCGGGTCTGGGCCAGGATGGCACCGCCGAGATCGGTCACCGCCACCCGCGAGTGCGTAGCGCCAAGGTCGCCGGCGAGCACGACGCCGGCCTCGTGGTTGAAGGCCAGCATGGTCGGCGGCCGCCCGCCCGTCGATTGGCTGTCGCCCCGAGCGACCAGCAGCCGCATGGCCAGCAGGGCATCCACACGCTGCGCCACGGTCGATCGGGCCAGCCCCGTCAGCGCCGCCAGGTCGGCCCGCGTCGCGGCCTGCCCACTGCGGACGAGTTGGAGAATCGCCCCGGCGCCCGGAGCCGGGACGGCCGGCTGGGGTGAGCGCGTCGGGACGGCGGACACGGCGGTCAGTGAACCAGGGGGACTTCGGGGTGTCAAAGCATTGCAAGGTCGCGGGGTTCAGTTGTCAGACTGGAAGCTTTTGATTGACAGCCGACATAAGTGTGTGGCAAACATCACACCATGGGGGAGACGACCGGAGCGTTCGCCGGCCCTCGGACCGCGTCGGCCGGTGCGCACCCGAACGACGACGCCGCCAGCGGCGACCACGCGCTGCGAGCCGCCGTCGCCGGCACCGGCTTCATCGGGGCCGTCCACGCCCATGCCGCTCGCCGCGCTGGCGCCCGCCTGGTCGGCGTCGCCGCCTCGTCGGCCCCCAGTGCCGACGAGGCAGCCCGGTCACTCGGGGCCGAACGGGGCTTCGCCGACGCCGAGTCGCTGGTCACCGCTCCCGACGTGGACGTCGTCCACATCTGCACGCCCAACCATCTGCACGCCCCCCTCACGCTCGCCGCCTTGGCCGCCGGCAAGCACGTGATCTGCGAGAAGCCGCTCGCCGTCGACGCCGCCCAAGCCGTCGACCTGGTCGAGGCAGCCGCGGCCGCCGGGGTCGTGGCCACCGTGCCATTCGTCTACCGCTTCTACCCGATGGTGCGCGAGGCACGCGCTCGCATCGCCTCGGGCGCCGTCGGCCCTGCCCGCCTGGTCCACGGCTGCTACCTCCAGGACTGGCTCGCCACCGAGAACGACGACAACTGGCGGGTCGATCCCGAGCGGGGTGGGCCGTCCCGGGCGTTCGCCGACATCGGTTCGCACTGGTGCGACCTGGTCGAGTTCGTGACCGCGGACCGGCTGGCCGCGGTCTGCGCCGAGGCGGTGACCGCGGTCCCCGAACGCGTCAGCGCGGGCGACGCCCACGCGTTCGAAGCCCACGAGCGAGCCAGCGGCGACGGCATCCGCCGGGCCGTCACGACCGAGGACATCGCGATCGTGCTGTTCAGGACCCGCCAGGGGGTGGCGGGCTCTCTGGTCGTGAGCCAGGTGTCCCCGGGGCGCAAGAACCGGCTGCAGTTCGAGATCGCCGGCGCCGACGCCACGCTGAGCTTCGACCAGGAGCAGCCCGAGTCACTGTGGATCGGCCGCCGCGCGGCCTCGGAGGTTCTGGTGCGTGATCCCGCCCACCTCGCCCCCGAGGCGGCCCGCTACGCCGTGCTGCCGCCGGGCCATCCGCAGGGCTACCAGGACTGCTTCGACGCCTTCGTCGCGGACGCCTACCGAGCGATCGGGAGCGGCGCTGGGGCCGCCGCCGTCGACGGGCTGCCCACCTTCGCGGACGGCGCCCGGGCGGCCGACATCACCGACGCCGTCCTGCGCTCGACCCGCACCGGCCACTGGGAGGAGGTCCCATGAAGCTCGGGTTCGTCACCGCCTGCCTGCCCAAGCGCACACTGCCCCAGCTCTGCGAGTGGGCCGCCGCCGAGGGCTACGAGGCCCTGGAGGTTGCCGCCTGGCCCGACCTCGGCGACCGGCCCTTCACCGCCACCCACCTGGCGGTCGAGCGGTTCGGCGACGCCGAGGCCGACGCCACTCGCGAGCTGTTCGCCAAGCACGGGCTCGAGCTCTCGTCGCTCGCCTTCTACGACAACAACCTCCACCCGGACAGAGCCGAACGGGCTGCGGTCAACGAGCACGTCCTCCGGTGCATCGACGCCGCAGCCCTGCTCGGCTGCCCCACGGTCGGCACGTTCGTCGGCCGCGATCCCACGCAGTCGGTGGCCGACAACCTGCGGGAGGCCGAGGGCGTCTTCCCTCCGCTGGTCGATCGCGCCGGCGAGTCGGGTGTGAAGCTCATCGTCGAGAACTGCGTCATGGAGGGCTGGCACCCGGACGGCTATCCGGGCAACCTCGCCTACTCGCCCGAGCTCTGGGAGTGGATGTTCGACCTCGGGCTGTACCTGAACTACGACCCTTCCCACCTGGTGTGGATGGGAATCGATCCCGTCGCGGCCCTGCGGCCCTACATCGACCGCATCCCTCACGCCCAGGCCAAGGACATCGAGATCGATGCCACGGCGCGCAATCGCTACGGCTGGCCGGGCCGCGCCGCGGTCCGCGACGACCCGTGGGACGTCGGTTGGTGGCGCTACCGGGTGCCCGGGCTCGGCCAGGTCGACTGGGTACGGCTGGTCGACACGCTGTACGAGGGGCGCTTCGACGGCGTGCTGTCGGTCGAGCACGAGGACCCGGTGTGGGGCGGCACGGAGGAGAAGGTCGAGATCGGCCTGCGGATCGCGCACCACACGCTGCGCCCGCTGCTGGCGGCCTGAGGGTGGCGCAGTGACGAACCCCATCCTCGAGGTCCGAGGGCTGGTGAAGGAGTACCCGGGGGTCCGCGCCCTGGCCGGGGTGGACTTCGCGGTCAGACCGGGGGAGGTGCACTGCCTCGTTGGTCCCAACGGCGCTGGCACGTCGACCTTGATCAAGTGCGTCTCGGGGGCGGTCGAGCCCACCGAGGGGCAGATACTGATGGATGGTCAGCCGGTGGCCACCGGCGACCCGTCGAGGGCACTCGAGAACGGCGTCGCCACCATTTACCAGGAGCGCGACCTCGTCGAGGACCTCACGGTGGCCCAGAGCATCTTCCTCGGCCACGAGCTGCGGCGCTGGGGGCTCCTGGACCGCGGGCGGATGCGGCGCGAGACGGTCGAGATCCTTCGCCGCCTCAACCACGAGGCCATCTCGCCCCGCATGCATGTCCGCGACCTGCGCCCGGCTGGCCAGCAGGTGGTCTCGATCGCACGGGCGCTGTCTCGCCACGTCCGGCTCCTGATCATGGACGAGCCCTCGGCGATCCTCGACGACAGCGAGATCGAGACCATGTTCGGGGTCGTGCGCCGGCTCACTGCGGAGGGTGTCGGTGTGATCTACATCTCCCACCGCCTCGACGAGATCCGGCGGCTCGGCGATCGCGTCACGGTGCTCACCGACGGCAGGACGGTCGCGTCGGGCCTGCCGGCGACGACACCCGCCGACCAGCTCGTCGAGCACATGGTCGGGCGCAAGGTCGGCCAGCTCTATCCCGAGCGCCTGCGCGGCGGCGGCAAGGTAGTCCTGGAGGTCAGGGGAGTGCGGCGGCTCCCCGACGTCAAGCATGCGAGCTTCGAGGTTCGCGCCGGCGAGGTGCTCGGGATCGGCGGGCTGGTGGGCGCCGGGCGGAGCGAGCTGCTGCGGGCGATCTACGGGGTCGACGGCCGGGATGCCGGCGAGGTGCTGGTGGACGGTCGGCCGCTGCCGCCCGGCCGACCCGACCGTTCGATTGCCGCAGGTCTGGGCCTGGCCCCGGAGGATCGGAAGTCACAGGCCCTGCTGCTCGACTGGAACCTGATCAAGAACGTGACCCTGGCCGACGTCGGTCGGTTCCAGCGGGGCCTGATCCGCACGCGCGCCGAACGCGCCGCCGCCGAGGAGCAGCTCCGGGCACTGCACACGGTTCCCGACGACGGGAGCCGGATGGCTCGGGAGCTGTCCGGCGGCAACCAGCAGAAGGTCGTGCTCGCCCGCTGGCTGCTCCACCAGTGCCGCGTGCTGCTGCTGGACGAGCCGACGCGCGGCGTCGACGTCGCCACCAAGGCCCAGCTGTACCGCCTCATCGCCGATCTGGCGGCACGGGGGCTCGGCGTCGTCATGGTGTCGTCCGAGCTCGACGAGCTGTGCGGGTTCTGCACCCGGATCCTCGTGATGCGCGAGGGCGAGCTGGTCGCCGAGGTCGACGGGGCAGAGGCGACCGAGCTCGAGCTGCTGCGTCACGCCATGCCGGACAAGCAGGAGATGCTCGCGTCCACCGCGGTCTCGGCTATCGCCGAGGGCCCCAACGCCGGCCAGGAGGAGACCTGATGTCAACGTCACCCACAGAGCAGGTGAGCGGCGTCAGCGGCCGCGTCGACGGCAATGGGCGGCCGCCGGGCGTCGGTCGCCTCGCGCTGCCGTCCCGCGTCAAGCTCCAGGAGTACGCCTTGGTCGGGGTGGTGCTGGCCCTGGTCGTGATCGGCGCCATCCTCAAGCCCGACACGTTCCCCACCGCCGACAACCTGCGCGCCATCCTGACCCAGGCAAGCGTCGTCGGCGTGCTGGCCATCGGCATGACGTTCGTGATCGCCACCGCCGGCATCGACCTCTCGGTCGGCTCGGTGGTCGCCGCCGCGGGCGTCGCCGGCGGGCTCGTCGTGGACTCCGGCGCAGTGGCGTTCGTCGCCGCCGCGCTCGGCTTCGGCCTCGGCCTCGGCTTGGTCAACGGCGCCGCGATCGCCTACGGCAAGGTCGTGCCCTTCGTCGCCACCCTGGCGATGCTCGCCATCGCCCGGGGCTTGGCGCTGCTGATGAGCGACAAGAGCCCGATCAGCCTCCTGGGCTCCGACGGCGTGCGCTGGTTCGGGACCGGCGAGATCGTGGGCGTCCCCGTGTCGATCGTCATCTTCGCCGGCATCGCGATCGGCGGCTGGATCCTGCTGAACCGCGCCCGCTACGGCCGCCACGTGGTAGCCGTCGGTGGCAACCGCGAGGCGGCCCGCATCGCCGGCGTCCCGGTCCGCAGGGTGGTGTTCAGCGTCTACTGCCTCAGCGGCCTCCTCGCCGGGCTCGCAGCGGTCCTGCTCTCCGGCCGCCTGGCGAGCGCGTCGCCGGTCGCCGGCGAGCTTCTCGAGCTGGACGCCATCGGCGCGGTGGTGATCGGGGGGACGAGCCTGGCGGGAGGCCGCGCCACCATCGTCGGCACCTTCCTGGGGGTGATGGTCTTCGCCATCATGTTCAACCTCCTGACCCAGCTCAACCTGGCCACGGAATGGCAGCAGATCGTCAAGGGGGCGATCATCCTCGGGGCGGTCCTCATCCAGCGGCCCGAGCGCATCTAGGCGAGGCGTTCGGTGGCCGCGGCGCGCCCTGGCGGCGATTTCCTTGCCCGTCCATCACCGGAACGGATCCCACAACCAACGAGGGGGAATTTTGCAATGTCATTCACACGACAGCTCGCGGCCGGTGTCGCGGCGCTAGCCCTCATCGCCGCGGCGTGCTCCGACGACGATGACGGCGGCAGCGCCGACGCGGGCAGCGAAGCCGAGGCCGACACCGGAGCCGACAGCAGCGAGTCCGGCGAGACCGTGACGATCGCCGCCAGTGTGCCGCCCACCGACCACGGCTGGCTCGGCCAGATCGCGGCGAAGGCACAGGAGGCGGCCGACCAGTGGGACGACGTCGAGTTCAGGTTGGTCGAGGCCGCCGACGCCGACAGTCAGGCGTCCCAGATCCAGACCCTGATCAACGAGGCGCCTGACGCCCTGGTTGTGCTCCCTTACGACGGCGAGCAGCTCACGCCTGTTGCCGAGCAGGCGATGGAGGCGGGCATCCCGGTGATCAACGTCGACCGGCTCTTCGCCAGCCCGGACGCGGCCCGTGCCACGATCCTCGGCGACAACTACGAGATCGGCGTCAACGCGGCCGAGTTCCTCGCCGAGCAGCTCGACTGCGAGGGCAATGTCGTCGAGATCCAGGGCATCGCCGGAATCTCGGTCACGACGGACCGCACGCAAGGCTTCGCGGACACGATCGAGGAGCTGTGTGGCGACGGCATCAACATCGTCGCCCAGCAGCCGGCGGACTTCCTCCCGGACCTGGGACTCGAGGTCATGGAGGCGATCCTCCAGGCCAACGACGACATAGATGCCGTGTACACGCACGACGACGACATGGCGGAGGGCGTCGTTGCGGCGATCGAGAATGCCGGCCGTGAGGACGAGATGATCCTCACCGGCGCCGGCGGCTCGTGCGCCGCCTTCGACCGCATCGAGGCCGGTGGGCTGTATGCGGCCACCTACCTCTACAGCCCGACCATGGCGGGTTCGGCGGTCAACATGGCACGGCTGATTGCCCAGGGCCGCGGCTTCTCGGACCTGGTCGAGCCCGAGGTGCCGTCCCAGATCGTCGTGCCGCCGACGGAGGTGAACCAGGACACCGTCGGTGACCTGAGGGATCTCTGTTTCGAGTAGCCCTGCGCTCCCGAGGCAATCGGTCCCGATTGCCTCGGGAACCGCACCGCCCCGCCGGCTCGGCGGGCCATGCTGGTGTCGTGGAGCTCAGGTTCTTCGAGGAGGTGGCCGAGGCGGTGCGGGGCCTGGCCGCTGGCGACCGTGAGGACATGCGCCAGCAGGCACGCCGCTGGGGCCTTAAGGCGTGGTTCGGCGCCGAGCGACCGACCCGTGAGCACTACGAGGCACAGCTGATCGCACCCGACGGCGTCGACGGCGCCACGACCTCGGCGCTCGAGATCGGGTTCCACGCCGAGCACCCCGACGCGGAGGAGAACGAGGCGGCGATTGCACTCCTGATGGCGGGCCAGGACCGGTGGCGGGCGGCGCTCGGCGACGACGCCATCGTCGGCGCGTTCCTGGGCCGCTTCCCCGACTGGCGGCGCGTCTCGGAGGCGTGGCCCGACCCCGACCTCGACGACCCCGACCTCCCGGTGCAGGTTGCGCTGCGCCTCACCGACTACATCGACGCCCTCGAGCCGCTGCGCCGCAGTCACTGACTTGCGGTACCGGTCCGCAGGGTTGGTTGCCGAGCAACCATTTCGGCGCCGGGAAGGCGGATTTGCGGTCAGGTCAGCGGCTCGGGAGCGGTGGTGAACGCCAGGCCCAGGTGCGCGGTGTCGTTGTAGCGGCGGATGACCCAGCGGTCGTCGGTGACGACGAGGTGGGAGACGGCGGCGTTGTCCGAACCGGTGAAGGCGAAGCCCCTCGACCCACTGGCATCGGCGAGGACCTGGCCGATCACGCCACCATGGGACACGACCGCCACCGTCTCGTCGGGGTGGGCGGCGGCGATGCGGTCGATGGCGCCGCGCACCCGGGCGGCGAAGACCTCGCCCGGTTCGGCACCCGGGATGACGTCCCAGCGCTGTTCGGCGTACATCTGCTGCGCCAGGGGATGCCCCTCGGCCACATGCCTGCGGAACGAGCCTCCCTCCCACTCGCCCAGGTAGACCTCCCGGAGGTCGGGCTCCACGTGGGGTTCGAGCCCGAGCCGGGCGGCCAGCGGCGCCGCGGTCTCCGCGGTCCGCCGCAGGGTCGACACGTAGATGGCCGTGATCGGCTCGTGCGCCAGCCGATCGGCCACGCGCTCCGCCTGGCCGCGGCCGACCGGGTCGAGCGGGGGATCGCCGTGGCCGTCCACGAGCGGGAACGGCTCACCCTCCCGCGCCGGGGCTGACTCGCCGTGGCGCACCAGCAGCAGCTCGCAGGCGCCCGCCGGTCGCTGGAAGCGGAGCTGCCGGTAGGTGCCGGCGTCGGGCGACTCCTGGGTTCCCTGGGCGGTCATGCGGACCACGCCCGGTCAGCGGCGGACCTGGCCCAGCAGCCGCAGCACGTACCAGAACAGCAGCATCACCGAGGCGAACAGCTGCACGGCGGCGCCGACGTAGGCCTCCGCCGGGTAGCGCCGCATGATCGTCTGGGTCTGGTAGAGGATCGAGCCGCCGGCCAGCGCGATGATCGCGACCGAGAACCACACGCCCAGCTCGAAGCCGAACAGCAGCGCCCCGACGATGAGCACGAGCGCGCACACCCCGACCCACAGCAGGATCGGTCGCAGGTAGGACAGGTCGGCGCGGGTCACCAGCGCGACGGCGCTGAGCCCGGCGAAGCCGAGGCCGGTGATGACCGCGGCCGCCAGCACGGTGGTGGTGCCGTCGCCCTGGACCTCGAAGAAGTAGTGGAGGAAGGGCGCGAAGATCACGGCCTCGGCGGCCGCCAACCCGAACAGCCCCGCGTACTGCCGCGAGGGGTTGAGGATGTCGTGGGCGGCGTTGGTCGCCAGCCAGCTCACCACCATGAAGCCGCCGAGCAGCAGGATCCAGCGGCCGCCGCTGGCGAACACGAGGTCGTAGAGGGATTCGGCCGCCCCCAGGTTGATCAGCAACGCCTCGAAGGCCACGAACGCCAGGACCGCCGCCAGCAGGTGCTGGTAGACGCGGACGAGGAACTCTCCCCGCGCTACCCCGTCGAGCGTGACAACGGGCGGGTTGGACGGGGGCGCTGTGGCCATCGGGGTCCTCCGGTGCGGCTGGGCGGCGAACGGGGTCAGGCTAGTGAATGCGGATATCAGGTAGGACCCGATGGCCACCGCCGCTAGGTTCGGTAACTGTGCCTGCCGTCGTCGCCGAGGGACTGGTCAAGAGCTTCGGAGAGACGAAGGCGCTCTGCGGCGTCGACTTCGATGTCGAGCGGGGGCAGATCCTCGGGGTTCTCGGGCCCAACGGAGCCGGCAAGACGACTGCCGTCCGCATCCTGACGACGCTGCTCCGGCCCGACGCCGGTCGCGCCGAGATCGACGGGATCGACGTCCTCGAGGAACCCCAGCGGGCCCGTGCCCGGATCGGCCTCACCGGCCAGTACGCGGCCGTCGACGAGGCCCTCACCGGCCACGAGAACCTCGAGCAAGTGGGCCGCCTGTACCACATGGGCAGCGCCGTCGCCCGCGAGCGTGCCACCGAGCTGCTCGAACGGTTCGACCTGGTCGACGCCCGAAACCGGGTCGTGAAGGGCTACTCCGGAGGCATGCGCCGCCGGCTCGACATCGCCATGAGCCTGATCGCCCGGCCCTCGGTGCTCTTCCTCGACGAGCCCACCACGGGCCTGGACCCGCGCAGCCGCCAGTCGGTGTGGGCGCTGATCGAACAGCTGGTGCGGGGCGGAACGACCACGCTGCTGACGACCCAGTACCTCGACGAGGCCGACCGGTTGGCCGACGACATCGTCGTGATCGACCGGGGCAAGGCCATCGCCCGCGGCACGTCCGAGGAGCTGAAACAGCAGATCGGCGGCGAGCTGATCGAGGTCGTGGTCGAGGATCCCGGCGACGCGCAACGGGTGATCGACGCGTTGGCGCACCACGCCTGTGGTGATCCCCACGTGGGTGATGACAAGCGAACCGTGTCGCTGCCCGTGTTCCGTGTCGAGGGCCTGGTCCCGGTCGCGGTGCGCGAGCTCGACGCCGCCGGGGTCGCGGTTCACGACGTGGCGGCACGGCGGGCGACGCTCGACGACGTCTTCTTCGCGCTCACCGGCCACGCCGCCGAAGAGGAACCGTCCAACGGCGAGACCGCTGAGTCCGGCAACGGTGCGGGCGATGGCCAGCGGGCGGGAGCCGGGCACGACGGTGACGCAGGTTCCGACGAGGATCGCATGGTCCTGCAGGAGGCCGAGGGCTGATGGCGACCACCG
Organism: Acidimicrobiales bacterium; assembly: GCA_035697145.1. GTDB lineage: Bacteria > Actinomycetota > Acidimicrobiia > Acidimicrobiales > VFJN01 > DASQUK01. The sequence continues at coordinate 17,398 of DASSDL010000046.1, read as the reverse complement.
TCGACGAGGTCCTCCTCACACCGGCACCCGAGCACGACGTTCCGACGGGCCGCGTGTGGCTGCTGCGCGACAGCTGGACCGAGGCGCTGCGCCACCTCCGGGGAATGCGCCGCAGCCCAGAGCTGCTGATCTTCGCCACCGTCCAGCCGATCATGTTCATCGTGCTGTTCGTGTACGTGTTCGGTGGGGCGATCCAAGCGCCGGGCTACAGCGACTACAAGCAGTACCTGCTCCCCGGCATCTTCGCCCAGACCGTGCTGTTCAACTCGTCGTTCACCAGCGTCGGTATCGCCGACGACCTGACCAAGGGCATCATCGACCGGTTGCGGTCGCTGCCGATGTACCAGTCGGCCGTGCTGGTCGGGCGAACGCTCTCCGACGTGGTGCGCAACCTGCTCACGTTCGTGGTGATGCTGGCCGTGGCGTTCGCGGTTGGCTTCCGGATCGAGGGCACCATGGCGGCAGCGGTGAGTGCCACGGTGCTGCTGTTCGCCTTCAGTTACGCCTTCAGTTGGATCCAGGCGCTGGTGGGCCTGTCGGCAGGATCGGTCGAGGCGGCGAACTCGGCGGGCTTCATCTGGATGTTCCCGCTCACGTTCGTGTCCTCGGCCTTCGTGCCCATCGAGAGCATGCCCGGCTGGCTGCAACCGATCGCTGAGAACAACCCGTTCACGATCGTCACCAACGCCACCCGGGCCCTCTACAACGGACGCGACCCGGGATCCGACCTGTGGCTGGCGTGGGCCTGGGCCATCGGCATCGCCCTGGTGTTCGGCTTCCTGGCAACCCGCAAGTTCGCGTCGACCACCGGCAAGTGACGCCGGGCACTCGGGCCATCAGCCCGAATGCGCGTGGCCGTCCCGCTGCCCCGGCGCGAACGGCCATTCCTCGAAGGCGACACACCGGCCGTCGTCGTCGAAGCGGATGACCCAGAGGTCACGCCAGCGCTGCGCGGGCGTGGTCTCGCCCGCGTCGTAGTCGACGCTCACCCGCACCACCGCCGTCGTGCCGTCGACCGCGAGGATCTCGCGGGCCATCGTGAACGACTCGTCGGGCCCCTCGCGTTCGTCCTCCCAGAACCGGGCGATGGCGGCCAGCCCCTCGATCGGCGCCGCCCAGGGCGACGGCAGGTAGGAGGCATCGGGCGAGAACAGGTCGCCGAGCCCGTCGGTGCCGGCAGTCCGCCAGGCCCGCTCGTAGCTTTCGAGCCACCGTTCGACGTCAGGTCTGTCCATGCCGCCATCCTGCCTCGCCCGCCGTCCCTACCCGCAGACCAGGCACGGCCCGAAGGCGGCCGGGGCCATCGGCAGGTCACCGTGTCAAGCTGGTCGCGTGAGCGACGGTGGTGGCGTGCGCCGGACCGGGATCCTCTTCGACCTCGACGGCACCCTCATCGACAGCGTCTACCAACACGTGCTCGCGTGGCGGGAGGCGCTGGAAGCGGAGGGCATCGACATTCCGGTGTGGACCATCCACCGCAGGATCGGCATGAGCGGTGGCTTGTTCGCCCGGGCCCTCCTGCGGGAGGTCGGCGCGCCCATCAGCCCCGAGGTGGCCGAGCGTCTCCAGGTCCGGCATCACGACGCGTTCGAGCGCTACCGCGGCGGGGTACGGCCGTTGCCCGGCGCCGTCGACCTCCTTGCGCGGCTGACGGCGGTTGGTGCTCCGTGGGCCATCGCCACCAGCGGGCGGCTGGCGACGGCCGGGCCCAACCTGGCTGCGTTGGGCGTGCCCGAGGGGGTGCCGATCATCACCCGGGACGCGGTGGCCCGGGCCAAGCCCGATCCCGACCTGTTCCTGGCCGCGGCGGAGTCCCTCGGCGTGCCCGTCGAGGACTGCGTTGTGGTGGGAGACAGCGTCTGGGACCTGCTCGCCGCCCGCCGGGCCCGGGCGTTGGGAGTCGGCCTGCTCTCCGGCGGCTACGGCACCGACGAACTCGAGCGCGCCGGTGCCTTCCGGGTCTACGAGGACCCCGCCGACCTGCTCCGCCACCTCGACGAGGTTGGCGTCCGCGAGCTGGAGTGATCCGACGCCCTAATCGGGATAGCAGCGGAACTCGACCAGCAGCCCGTCGGGGTCGTGGACGTAGATCGACTGCCCCAGCCCGCGAGCGCCGAACCGTTCGCCACGGTCCACCACCTGGAGCTCGGGGTCACTGGCCAGGCGGTCGAGCTCGCTCGGGGAGACGACGAAGCAGATGTGATCGAGGTGGCCGCGAGCGGCTCCGGTGTCCCCGGGGACCAGGTCGATGATCGTCGAATCGTCGATCCGCAGCGACGGGAACGGCGCCTCGTCGTCGCGCCACTCCTCGACCCGCACACCGGCGAGCCCGGCGTGCCGCCCATACCACGCCAGCGCCCGCTCGACGTCGGACACGACGAGCACGAAGTGGTCGAGGGCGAGGGCGGTGGCCATGGCATCCTCCGGTTTCGAGGCGTCGCCGCCAGCCTGTCACGCCACCGCTCGAGACCCTCGTTGCCTGGCGTCGCCATCGGGGAATCCCGCTATCCGCTGGTCGCGTTAGAACGTGCGCGGATAGGCACGTCATCCTGGCTCTCGGTGGTCAGCGCTGCTGGGAGGCCCAGCTGTTGAGCTGCGACCCGGCAACAAATTCCCACGCGGGGTGCCTGCGAACGCCCTATCCGCTGGGCCTCTTAACGCGCGCTTGACGCCGGGACCGCAGATCTTGACGCGTTGTTAGCGCGCAGCCTGCCCCGCGGGCGGCCACCGTGTGGGCCGTGTCAGTCGACGCCCCCTCCGACTTACGCGCCCCATCGGGGCCGCCGCCTTCGCGACCGGCAATGCCACTGCCGCCGGACTCATTGTCGTACCGGTTGAAGCGCAAGGTCCTGGGAAAGCCCCTGCACAGCGAGGAGCTGGAGGACCAACGCCTGGGCAACCCGACCGCCCTGGCCGTGTTCGCCTCCGACAACCTGTCGTCGTCGGCCTACGCCACCGAGGAGATCCTGCACGTCCTCATCCCGGTGGCCGGGGCGGTGGCCTTCTCGCTGGTGGTGCCCATCACGCTGGCCATGTGCGTGGTCTTGGGGTTCCTGATCCTGTCCTACCGGGAGACCATCAAGGAGTACCCTTCGGCCGGCGGTGCCTACCTGGTCACCAAGGACAACTTCGGCTCCACGGTCGCCCAGGTGGCGGGCGCGTCGCTGCTCATCGACTACATCCTCACCGTGGCCGTGTCGGCGTCGGCGGGTACCGCCGCCCTGACCTCGGCTTTCGATGCCCTCGCCCCCTACCGGGTTCCGATCTCGGTGTTCTTCATCGCCCTCATCGCCCTGGGCAACCTGCGGGGCGTCAGGGAGTCGGGGAGGATCTTCGCCATCCCCACCTACTTCTTCATGGTGACGATGGCCTTCCTGCTGGGCATCGGAGCGTGGAAGTTCCTGGCCGGTGACCTGCCCGACTTTTCCGGGGTGGTGGACGAGGGCCAGCTCACCCTCGATGGCGCCGGGGTTAGCGGCGTCGGGTTCCTGCTCGGTGTCCGGCTGTACGACGTGCTCCACGCCTTCGCCTCCGGTGGTGCCGCCGTCACAGGTGTCGAAGCCATCTCCAACGGCGTGCCCGCGTTCCGCAAGCCCGCGTGGCGCAACGCCCGCAAGACGCTGGTGCTCATGGGCACCGGCCTGGGCATCATGTTCCTCGGCCTGTCAGCCCTGGCCGCCAAGATGGAGATCCGCCCGTTCGAGGTGGGCACGCCGACGGTCATCTCCCAGATCGGCGAGGCGGTGTTCGGCGGGGGTCCCGTGGGTGATGCGCTCTACTACGCGCTGCAGGCCGGCACGATGCTGATCCTGATCATGGCGGCCAACACCGGCTTCGCCGACTTCCCGCGCCTGGCCAGCTTCCAGGCGGGCGACAGCTTCCTGCCCCGTCAACTGACGAAGCGGGGCCACAGGCTCGTCTACTCCAACGGCATCATCGCCCTGGCCGGCGCCGCCATGGCGCTGGTGGTCATCACCGGGGCCGAGGTCACCAGGCTGATCCCGCTCTACGCCATCGGCGTGTTCACCGGCTTCACGCTGTCGCAATCGGGCATGACCAAGCACCATTGGCGCAAGCGCGAGCCGGGCTGGCGCAAGGGGATCGCCATCAACGGGTTCGGGGCGTTCCTCTCGGCGGTGGTGACGTTGGTCATCGCCTTCACCAAGTTCCGGGATGGCGCCTGGGCGATCCTCATCATCCTCCCGCTGCTCGTGGTCGTGTTCCTGCGGCTAAACCGACAGTACGTGCGCGAGGCCGAGCTGCTCGAGGCCGACGTTCCGGCCGCCGCCAAGGCGCCGATTCTGCGCCGCCACGTGGTGATGGTGTTCGTCGACCGCCTCGACCTCGCCGCGGCCCGGGCCATCCAGTACGCCCGCACGCTCACGCCCGACGAGCTGCGGGCCGTCCACTTCGTGATCGACGACGAGGCGGCCCGCCACCTGGCCGAAGAGTGGACCCGGCTCGGGCTCCATCGGGTGCAGCTCGAGCTGGTCGAGTGCCCGGACAGGCGGCTCACCCGCGCCGCCGTCGAGACCGTCGCCCGCGAGCTCGCCGACGGTGAGACAGAGGTCAGCGTGCTCCTGCCCGACCGCAAGTTCAACGGTCTGTGGCACCGGATCCTGCACGACCGCACGGCTGACGGCATCGCCGAGGAGGTGTCCCGGCTGCCGCACGCCAACGTCACTACGGTCCCCTTCCACTTCGATGTCGCCGACGACGCCAGCGTTCCGCTGTCGGCGATCGTCAGGTCCGGGGGCGACGGGCGGGGTACGGCGCCCGGCCCACGGCCGGAGGACGGTGGAGCCCAGAGGGACAAGCCCCTGCCGGTGCTCCCGCTCGGGGAGGACGGAGGCGATGGTCCCGGGCGCTACGAGGTCCCGGGGGCCACCCCCATCGCCGATGTGCGCTACCGCGATCGCGTGCGGATCGGCGGTCGCGTCCGGTCCCTGCGGGTGGCCCCCCAGCACGATGCGCCACTGCTCGAGTTGGTGCTCGATGACGGTAGCGCCGCCATCTCGGTGGTGTTCCTCGGCCGGCGCGCCCTGGCCGGCGTCGGCGTGGGGGCGCACATGGTGGTCGAGGGCACGGTCGGGCTGCACCGCAACCGCCTCGCCCTGCTCAACCCGGCCTACGAGCTGCGGCTGTGACCGCCGGTTGAGCCGCCTGGTCGCCTGGCCGCCACGCCGGAGGCGTGGGCCTCGGTCAGACGGCGAGCGACGCGTCCAGTTGGATATCGACGCCGGCGAGGGCCTTCGAGACCGGGCAGTTGGCCTTGGCGGCCTCGGCCGCCTCCTGGAAGGCGGAGGGGTCGATGCCCGGCACGTCGGCGGACGTGGCGAGGTCGATGCGACTGATCCTGAACCCACCGTTGCCCGGCACCAGGTGGACCTTGGCGGTGGTCTCCACCGAGGTCGGCGGGAACCCGGCCGCTTCCAGCCCGGCGGACAGTGCCATCGAGAAGCAGCCGGCGTGGGCGGCGCCGATCAGCTCCTCGGGGTTGGTCCCGGTGCCTTCCTCGAACCGGGACGAGAACGAGTACTGGCCCTCGAAGGCACCGCTGCCCAAGCGCATGGTGCCGTTGCCGTCGCGGAGCCCGCCCTGCCAGCGGGCGGTAGCGGTGCGTGCGGGCATGTCGTGCCTCCCAGGTCGTCGGTCGGAACCCACCCTCCCACTGCACGTTAGGTCCTACGCTCGGGCGGTGGCCGATGCCGACATCGACGCCGACACCGGATCCGACGAACCGGAGAACCGGACGGAGCCGCTCGTCAGTGCCGAGGCGCTGGCCGGCATCACCAGGGCGCTCGGCTGGCTGCTGGTGATCGCCGGTGCGGGCCTGGTGGCAACGGGTGTGCCGCTGATCTTCCTCTATCGGCCCGACGGCGTCGGCTGGCTGCGGGGAGCGCACAACGCCACCTCGATCATGTTCCTCGGCGCTGCCGCCGGCATGGTCGCGGTGCTGGGCGTTGCCTTCGTTCGGCGCCTGCGGGTCCCGCCCGGGTGGTCGGTGGCCCTCGGGCTGTTGGCCATCGCCCTGGTGGGCCTGGTCTCGGGCCAGCTCATCGCCTGGGACCGGCTGGGGCCCGACGACCTTGTTCTCCGGATCGGTTCCCGGGGCATCGTCGACGCTCTCTCCGGTGATGTGGGCTCCATCGTGGTGGAGGATGCGGAGGTGTCGCGTGGCGCGTACGCGGCCTGGGCCGCCGTGCACGTGCTGGCCGTGCCGCTGCTGGTGCTGGGGCTTGGCTGGTTCGTCCGCCGCCGCGAGGCGCACCGGGAACCGTAGGCGCCGCCGCCGACGTCCTACCCCCGTAATCCGTTACGAGGGGTATCGGACCCGGGGAGGCGACGATGCGGAGACGAATGGTGGTTGTGGGGGCGCTGGTGGCCCTGCCGATCGGGGTGCTGGGCGCGGCGCCCGCCGGGGCGTGCGGCGGGCTGGTGGGGGAGAACGGCACGATCGAGCTGCTGCGCACCACGACGCTGGCCGCCTACAGCGGGGGCGTCGAGCGCTACGTGACGGCGTTCCAGTTCACCGGCGAGGGCGAGGAGGTCGGCTCGATCGTCCCCCTGCCCGACGTGCCCACCAAGGTGGAGCGGGGCGGCGACTGGACCCTGCAGCGTCTGACACAGGAGGTGGCGCCACCCGTGGAATTCGACGGCGCCCTCGCTACGGGCGAAGCGAGCAGCGACGGGGCCCGGGTGATCCTCGAGACCCAGATCGACGCCCTCGACATCACCGTGCTCGAGGGCGGCGGCGACGAGGTGGGGGAGTGGGCGGTCGACAACGGCTTCCTGCTCACCCCCGACGCTCCCGAGGTCCTCGACTACTACGCCGAGCGGAGCCCGGTGTTCATGGCCGCCCGCTTCGACGCCCAGCGGGCGCAGGAGCTCGGCCAGGGTGCGGGCGACAGCACGCCGATCATGGCCACCATCCCGACCGACGACCCCTGGGTCCCGGTACGGATCCTCGGCCTGGGCCTGGACGGCAGCCAGAACGTCGAGGCCGACGTGTTCCTGCTGACCGACGACGAGCCCGAGCTGTTGGCCGGCGGCACCGGCCTCACGCTCGACCGCAGCGAACCAGCGTCCGACCTGCTGCTCTCGGACCTGCGCTCCGACGTGGGCATGGAGTGGGTGCCCGACGACATGTGGCTGTCCTACATGAAGCTCGCCGCCCCCGCCGCCGAGCTCGACTACGACCTGGCCGTCTCCGCGACGCCGGGAGTGACGCCGTCGCTGGTCGACGCCGGCGTGCCCCAGCCCGAGGCCATCCCGCTGGGCGCACAGGACTCCGGTCGGGAGTGGTGGCCGCTGGCGGCCGGCGGGGCGGCCGGCGCTGCGGTCCTGGCCGTCGGCTGGATCTGGTGGCGGCGGGACGGAGCGGGTGCCGGCCCGCACTGGGCATGACCCCCGTGAACGCCTCGGCCGGCGTACGGCAGAGCGCCGCTGCGCCGGGACGGCCCCTCGTGACCGCTCCGGCGCCCACGGGCCGGCAGCCCGGCGGGCGGCGGACCCGACGGTGGCCCTGGCTCGTGGCCAGCGCGGTCGTCGCCAGCGGCGTCGCCGTTGCCGGGTTCGCGGTGGCCGCCTCCGGGACCGACGATCCGGCGGACCTGACGCTCGGTCCCGGTGATGTGACCGTCGAACTGCATGTCGAGCACTCGTTGTTCGAGCAGACCGAGATCCGGGTGGTCGAGGGCACGCGGCTGAGGTTCGTCGTCGACAACGACGATCCCATCAACCACGAGCTGATCGTCGGTGGGTCCGAGGTGCATGCGCGCCACGCCCAGGGCACCGAGGCCAGGCATCCTTCGATCCCCGGGGAGGTGTCGGTCGGCCCCAACGAAGTGGGGGTGACGACCCTGCGGTTCGACGTGCCCGGGACGTTCGAGTTCGCGTGCCACCTGCCGGGCCATTACGAGTACGGCATGCACGGCGTGGTGGAGGTGGTCCCCGCCAGCGACGCCTGAGCGCCGTCACGAGGTGCCCGCCTAGCGTGGCACGCGTGAGCGAGCGAGCCAGAGGCAGGGTGCTGTGGGAGCCGCCCGAGGACGTGCGGGAGCGCACCCGGATCGGTCGCTACCTGGGGTGGCTCGACAGCTACCGAGGCCGGTCGTTCCGGGATTACGAGAGCCTGTGGCGCTGGTCGGTCGACGACCTCGACGGGTTCTGGCGCTCGATCTGGCAGCACTTCCAGCTCGACTCGGCCACCCCCGTCGATCGGGCGCTCGCCCGCCCCGACATGCCCGGCGCCGTGTGGTTCCCGGGGGCGATGGTCAACTATGCCGCCCACGCTCTGCGCAGCGAGCCGGCCGGCCCCGCCATCATGGCCAGGTCGCAGTCGCGCGATCGGCTCGAGCTGAGCATGGCCGAGCTGCGCGATCAGGTGGCCCGCTGCCGCGCCGGGCTGGTGCGCCTGGGTGTGTGCCGGGGGGACCGGGTGGCGGCCTACCTCCCCAACGTCCCCGAGGCGGTGGTGGCGCTGCTGGCCACCGCCAGCCTGGGGGCGATCTGGTCGTCGTGCGCCCCCGAGTTCGGCACCCGCAGCGTGGTCGACCGGCTCCGCCAGATCGAGCCGAGCGTGCTGCTCGCCGTGGACGGCTACCGCTACGGCGCCAAGCGGGTCGAACGGGCCGCCGAGGTCGCCGATGTCCGCGCCCAGCTGCCTTCGCTGCGCCACGTCGTCACCGTCGGCTACCTCGATCCCGCCTCTCGGCTCCCGGACTCGGTCACGTGGGACGAACTGCTGGCCGAACCCGGGGAGCTGGCGTTCGATCCAGTGCCGTTCGACCACCCGCTCTACGTCCTGTACTCCTCCGGCACCACCGGGCTGCCCAAGCCGATCGTGCACGGCCACGGCGGCATCCTGGTCGAGCACCACAAGGTGCTGGCGCTACACAACGACCTCGGGCCCGGCGACCGCTTCTTCTGGTTCTCGACCACCGGCTGGATGATGTGGAACTACCTCGTCTCCGGGCTGCTGGTGGGGGCGACCCTGGTGCTGTTCGACGGCGACCCCGGCTACCCCGACCTGGGGGCGCTCTGGCGCATGGCCGGCGACGACGAGGTCACGTTCTTCGGCACGTCGGCGCCCTACCTGCTGGCCTGCCGCAAGGCGGGCATCGGCCCGGCCGAGGTCGCCGACCTCTCGGCCCTGCGATCGGTCGGGTCGACCGGCGCGCCCCTGCCCGCGGAAGGCTTCGACTGGGTCTACGAGGCGGTCGGGCGTGACCTGCTGCTGTCGTCGGTGAGCGGCGGCACCGACATGTGCACGGCGTTCGTTGGCGGCTGCCCGTTGGTTCCGGTCCGTGCCGGCGAGATCTCCTGCCGCTACCTCGGCGCCAGGGTCGAGGCCTATGTCCGGGGCCTACCGGTGGTCGGAGAGCAGGGCGAGCTGGTGATCACACGGCCCATGCCCTCGATGCCGGTGGCGTTCTGGGGCGACGACGACGGATCGCGGTATCGGGCGGCCTACTTCGAGGACCATCCCGGGGTGTGGACGCACGGCGACTGGATCACCGTGTACGAGGACGGGGCGTGTGTCATCACCGGGCGGTCCGACGCGACCCTCAATCGGGGCGGGGTCCGGATGGGGACCGCCGAGCTGTACTCGGTGGTGGAGGCCCTGCCCGAGGTGGCCGACAGCCTGGTGGTCCACCTCGAGGACACGGACGGCGGCCCGGGCCGGCTGGTGCTGTTCGTCGCCCCCGCCGCCGGGATCGCCCTCGACGACGAGCTCAGGAGTCGGATCGCCAAGGTGCTACGCGCGGAGCTGTCACCCCGGCACGTGCCCGACGAGATCCACGCCGTCCCCGGCGTGCCCCGCACGCTGTCGGGCAAGAAGCTCGAGGTGCCGGTCAAGCGCATCCTGCAGGGCGTCGACCCCGACCGGGCCGCCAGCCGGGGAAGCCTCGCCAACCCCGAGGTGCTCGACGCCTACCAGGCCTTTGTCGACCGGGCGTGAGCAGACCTCCGCTTTTCTCCGCGGGATCGGCTGCGGGGGCGACCAGTCCCGGGTGCTTGGTCTCCGATCGTCCGCAGCCCTCAGCCCAGCTCGGACGCGGACTTGGCACCCCGGGCGAGGAGCCAGGCGACCAGCTCGGTCGGGTCCAGTCCGTCCTGCTCGCTGCGGCGGGCGGCGTCGAGGGGGGTGAGCCCGTCCCAGGTGGCGACCCAGTTGAGGTCGGCACCGCGGTCGAGCAGGTACTCCGCGGCGTCACGCTGGGCGCCGTGGCAGGCGGCCCAGAACGCCTGCGTGATCTCCTCGGCGGTCGGGGGTGGCTCAGCGGCGACGTGCGCCTGGATCTGGCCGATCAGCCCCAGAGCGGCGGCGTGCCAGAGCGTCGTCCTTGCGCCGCGCTCGATCAGCCGGCGTGCCGCCTTCCACTGCCCGAATGCCGTGGCGTCGGCCAGGGGTGTGCCCCCGCCGATGACCGCCCCGGGTGCCTCGATGTCGGCGCCGGCATCGACGAGCGCATCGAGCACGTCGACGTCGTTGCTGCTGGCCGCCCAGTGCAGAGGCGTCTCGGCGTTCTCGGGCCCCCGGTATCGCGCGTTGACATCGGCGCCTGCGTCGACGAGTGCCCTCACCGTCGCGGCACCGTTGGGACAGTTCCCGGGCCAGTCGGTCGCCACGTGCAGCAACGTGCGGCCGGCATCGGGTCCCTGGGCGTCGTCGCAGTCGCGCTGAGCGATGCGGGTGGTCGCCAGGCCCGGATTCTCGGCGAGCAGCCGCGCCAGGGCATCGAGGTCGCCCGCGCGGATCGCCCCCGTCACGGCGACGGCGAGAGGCTCGTCATCGGCCATGGTCGTCATCGTGCGCCTCCGTTGGGCCGTGCGGTGATCGAGTCGAAGCGTCGCACACCGGAACCGGCTCCGCCCCCGGCGTTCGACCACGATCGAAGAACACCGGCGCCCACCGGCGCCCACCAGCGCCCGCCATCCGGTCGAGGTCGCTGGCATGGCACGATGGCCGACGCGGTTTCAGGTCGCCGGCTCGCCGGCTGCGAGGAAGAGGAGGGTCATGGAGACCAAGGACACGCTCTACATCGGCGGCGAGTGGGTGGCGCCGGCGTCTACCAGCACCATCGAGGTGATCAGCCCCACCACCGAGGGCGTGATCGCCAGGGTGCCCGAGGCATCCGAGGGTGACGTCGACCGGGCGGTGGAGGCCGCCAAGGCGGCGTTGGGCGGCCCCTTCCCGCAGTTGTCCCCGGCCGAGCGGGCCGAGTACATCGCAAAGCTGTCCCAAGCCATCCAGGCCCGGGCGCCCGAGTTCGCCGAGACCATCACCAGCGAGATGGGGTCGCCGTCGAGCTGGGCGCTCATGGGTCAGGTGCTGTCGTCGACGATGGTGTTCGACGGCTGGATCGAGCTGGCGCGGACGTTCCCGTTCGAGGAGCTCCGGCAGGGGGCCCTGGGCCCGGTGCTCGTGCGCAAGGAGCCGGTGGGCGTGTCGGCCGGGATCATCCCGTGGAACGTGCCGCTATTCATCGTGGCCCTCAAACTCGGTGCCGCACTCGTCGCCGGGTCACCCATGATCCTCAAGCCGTCGCCCGAGACCCCGCTCGACGGTTACCTGCTGGCCGAGGTGCTCGACGAGATCGAGTTGCCCAAGGGCATGGTGTCCATCCTCCCCGCGGGCCGCGAGATCGGCGAGTACATCGTGCGCCACCCCGGCGTCGACAAGGTCGGATTCACCGGCTCGACCGGCGCCGGCCGCAAGGTGGGTGCCGTCTGCGGCGAGATGCTCAAGCGCTGCACCCTCGAACTGGGCGGCAAGTCGGCGGCCATCGTGCTCGAGGATGCCGACCTGGCGAGCACGATCCCGCTGCTGATGCCCAACGCCCTCATGAACAACGGCGAGGCCTGCGTGGCCCAGACGCGGATCCTGGCGCCGCGGGCGCGCTACGACGAGGTGGTCGACGCCGTGGCCGAGGCGGTCAAGGCCACGACGGTCGGCGATCCGACCGACCCTTCGATTGCGGTGGGCCCCCTGGTGGCTGAGCGCCAGCGCGAGCGGGTGCTCGGCTACATCGAGAAGGGGCGCAGCGAGGGCGCCAAGCTCGCCGTCGGTGGCGGGCGGCCCGCAGGGCTCGATCGGGGCTGGTTCGTGGAGCCCACCCTGTTCGTGGACGTCGACAACAAGATGACGATCGCCCAGGAGGAGATCTTCGGGCCGGTGCTGGCGGTCCTGCGCTACGACGACGAGGCCGACGCCGTGCGCATCGCCAACGACAGCGACTACGGACTGTCCGGCTCGGTGTGGACGCAGGACGTCGAGCGCGGCATCGACGTCGCCCGGCAGGTGCGCACCGGCACCTACGGGATCAACCAGTTCGGCACCATCGACCTACGCAACCCCTTCGGGGGGTTCAAGGCGTCGGGCGTGGGCCGCGAGCTGGGCCCCGAGGGCCTGTCGGCGTATCTGGAGACCAAGTCGATCCTGCTGCCGGCGGACTACCGAGCACCCTCTTGAGGCTGCGCCGATCGGGCCCGTGGCCGGACCATCGGCGCATCTACCGGCGCGTCCTCGCCAGCGGTGCTGCCCTCCTCATGGCGGCCGTCATGATCCTGTCGGCCGCCGCCCCGGCAGGGGCGGCGGTAGCCCTCGGCGGCTCGGCGTCGGCGTTGGCTCAGCAGCCGGAGGACGATCCGGACGGCGACCCGACCACGGACGACGCGCCCCTGCCGGACCAGGACATGATCCCGGAGCCCAACTCGGGGCGCGCCCCCAACGATGCCGGCGATCGTGGGGGTGCCCTCCAGGGTCTGGTGCTCCTGTTCATCGTCACCGGGGTGGGCGGTATCGCGGTCCTGGCGGTGCGGGGGTCCCGCAGGGACCGGGCCCGCGGGATCGGGCCGTCCGACGGGCCGGCTCATCCCAGTTCGCCGTAGTCGCGCGCACAGCCCGCGAGCCCATCGACCACGCCGGTGCGAAGAGCGTCGGTGCGTTGGAACGCGGTGCCGGTGTCGTCGGCGAGGGCCTCGCCAAAGGCGATGAACCCCTGGATCCCTTCGTCGAGATCGCCGGGCGAGATGCTGAGGAGGATGGAGTCGGGCTCGCCGGCGGTGACCTCGGGAGCGATCGAGCGGGCGTACAGGCCGGTCATGCAGTCGGCCTGCAGGCTCTGCTCCTCGCCCTCGGTGTCGAGGCCCAGCTGGGCCTGGGCGGCGATCGCCCACAGCCGGGCGACCTCGGTCCCGAACGCGAAGTCGCCGATCCGGTAGAGCTCGGTGGTCAGTCGGCTCCCGTCGATCACCACGACGTTCTCGTCCTCGCAGTAGACGGCGGCCCCGCGCAGCTCGTCCCCGGAGAGCATGTCGCGGCCACAGCTGATCTCTTCGCTGGCCGGGTCGACGAGCACGAGGTCGTCGATCTGTGTCCACGCCCCGCCGAGCTCCTCGAAGAGGGCGGCGTAGAAGACGTTGAGATCGGCCTCGAGCAGCGAGGCCAGCCCGCAGCCGCCGGCCTCCCCGGTGGCGGGATCGTACTGACCGGAGATGACGCGGTCGTCGAGGTCCTCGGGGCAACGCGCCGACGTCGAGTCGTCGACTGGGAAGTTGCCGGGGTCGGCCGACGACAGGTCGCCGCTGCGGAACGGGATGTCGAAGGTCCGACGCGGCGCGCCCTCGTAGGCGGCGCAGTGCTCTGGACCGTTCTCGTAGCCCTCCTGGAACGCGCCGATGCGGTCGAATCCGCTGCCGTGGGCCCCGGGGTCGTTCTCGTCGGTGCCCGGCTGGTCTCGGATGGCCACCATGCCGGCGACGCTGGAGTCGAGCTCGCGATCCGTGACCTCGAACGTGTTGCTGCCGCCGTCGGCCACGTGCGCTGTCCACGACCCCGCGTAGCAGTCGGCCTGCAGCTCGAGATCGATCGTGCGGCCCGCGACGTCGGCCCGCACCTGGATGGCGTGTGCGAACTCGTGGGCGAACACGATGCCCACGGTGAACGCCCCGTACGTCTCGTTGAGCTGGGGGATCAGTTTCTCCTGGTCCCAGGCGATCAGGTCCTCGCTCGGGCAGTAGAAGGCATTGCCGGCGATGTCCTGGTAGCTGATGGGCGCCGGCCCGCAGCGTGGCGTTTCGGTGTCGGGGCCGTAGGCCTGGTAGCCACCGGCCAGCGGCTCGAAGGGGCCGCCGTAGACCTCGGGATAGGTCTCGGTCCAGTACGCCTCGACGTCGTCGATGGCGCCGGCGACCAGCGCGTCGAGGTCATCGGCGGGTGCCGGGTCGGAGCCGTCGGCAGCCGCATCGTCGGATCCGTCACCGCCTTCCCTGGTCGGATCGCCGGCCAGGGGGTTCTCGTCTGCCTCCTCGGCACACGCGCCCGCGGCGAGGACGAGCACCGCTGCCACCACGAGGGCGCCCGACCGTGACCACGACCACCGCCAACGCCAGCGCTGCACGAGTAGGCCTCCCGTCGATTCCGCCCGCCATCGACGCAAGGGCCGACGCTACCGCCCCCGACGTGACAACTGACCACCGCCCCCGGTGGGCCCTCCGCCCGTAGCCTCGCGGACAGTGGACGAGCCGACGACCATCGCCGCAACCACAGCTCCGGTGCCGCCCGGGTACCCGGCCGCGTGGGAGGCCGACGTGGTGCTCGCCGACGGCGGCACCGCGCGCATCCGGCCGATCCGGCCCGACGACGGGCCCCGCGTCGTGGACTTCCACGGCCGTCAGTCCCCCGAGAGCATCTACTTTCGGTACTTCACCCCCCGCCCCCGGCTGCCCGAGCAGGAGGTCGAGCGGCTCACCCACATCGACTACGTCGACCGCATGGCGTTCGTCGCTCTGCGAGACGACGTGCTGGTGGGCGTGGCCCGCTACGACCGCCTGCCCACCCGGTCGGAGGCCGAGGTGGCCTTCTTCGTGGACGACCGCCACCAGGGGCGGGGCATCGCCACCGTGCTGCTGGAGTACCTGGCCGAGGCGGCCCGCCGCAGCGGCATCACCGCGTTCACGGCGACGGTTCTGCCGTCGAACGGTCGCATGGTCGCGGTGTTCCGCAACGCCGGGTTCATCACCGCCAGTCGCTTCGGCGACGGGGTCATCGAGGTGCGGCTCGACCTGCAGCCCACGCCCGAGGCCGAGGCGGCCATCACGACCCGGGCCCAGCGGGCGGAGGCGGAGGCGGTGCGCCGGCTGCTGGCGCCCCGATCCGTGGCGGTCATCGGTGCCGGCCGGGACCCGAGCGGGGTTGGGCACGCCGTGCTGCGCAACCTGCTGGAGCATGAGTTCGCGGGGCCGGTGCACGCGGTCAACCCGACCGCCGACCACGTCGCCGGCGTCAGGGCGGTGCATCACATCAACGACATCGACGAACCGGTCGACCTGGCGATCGTGGTGGTGCCCGCGAGTCAGGTGCCGGCGGCGGTGGAGGACTGTGGCCGGAAGGGCGTGGCGGCCGTGATCGTGATCTCGGCGGGGTTCGCCGAGGCCGGACCTGAGGGCGCGGCGCTGTCGGCGGCCGCAGTGCGGGCGGCGCGGCGCTTCGGCACCCGCCTGCTCGGCCCCAACTGCCTGGGAGTCATCAACACCGATCCGCAGGTCCGGCTCCACGCCACGTTCGCGACGCCCAACCCCCGCCCCGGGCCGGTCGCGCTGCTGTCGGAGTCGGGCACGATCGGGGGCGTCATCCTCGATCACATCGGCGACGCCGGACTCGGCGCGTCGTCGTTCGCCGCCATCGGGAACCGGGCCGACGTGTCGGCCAACGACATGCTCCAGTACTGGGCCGACGACTCCCGCACCGAGCTCGTGCTGCTGTACCTCGAGTCGTTCGGGAACGCCCGCAAGTTCAGCCGCATCGCCCGCGAGCTGGGCCGCACCAAGCCGATCGTCGCGGTCAAGAGCCGAGGGGCGGCGCGCGCCTATCCCGCCGATGGCGCCCCAGAGGCCGAGCCGAGCGGCGAGGCCCGGCCTGAGCGGCCGTGGGAGCGGGAAGCACGCGCCGAAGCCCGAGCGGCCCGCAGCGAAGCTGCAAGAGCGGGAAGCTTGCCGCGGCGGGACGCCGCCCACCCGACCGCGGTCGAGGCGCTGCTCGAGCAGACCGGCGTGGTGCGGGTTGACACTCTGTCGCAGCTGCTGGACGTCGCCCGGGTGCTGGCATGCCAGCCCCTGCCCGATGGCGACCGGGTCGCGCTCGTGGGCAATGGCGGCGGGTCCCTGGCGCTGGCCGCCGACGCCTGTCTCGACGCCGGGCTGGTGCTGGCCGAGCTGGGTACCGGGGTCCGCCGGCAGCTGGACGCCGGCCAGCCCGGATCCCGGGTGACGACGCGGCTTCGGGCCAGCACCGTCGACCTGGGGTTCGAGGCCGGCGCCGACGACCTCGAACGGGCGCTGCTGGCGCTCCTCGGCGACGAGGGGGTGGACAGCGTGCTGGTCGTCTGCGCGCCGGCGCCCCGCCAGTCGACGGCGGACCTGGTGCGCGCCGTGGCGTCGGCGCGGGCCGCGCGCGCCCACAAGACGCTGCTGGCCTGCGTGTTCGGCCCGCACCCCACGTCCATCTCGCCGGCGTCGGGGGCCGACGTGCCAGTGTTCGACTTCCCGGATGCCGCCGCCTACGCGCTGGGGCGGGTGACGCAGTACGCGCGGTGGCGGCGGGCTCCCGGGGGCGAGGTAGTCGTGCCGCCGGGAGCCGATCCGGCGGCGGGACGCGCGCAGGTGGCGGCGGCCCTGGCGGGCGGTGGGGTCGAGGAGGGCGGTCGGTGGTTGTCAACCGACGTCGCCGTCGACGTGCTCACCGCCGCCGGCCTGCCGATCGTGCCGTCGCGGGTGGCACGGGACCGCGACCAGGCGCTCGCGGCCGCCGGCGACCTCGGCTACCCGGTAGCCGTCAAGTCAGCCGCCCGGAGCCGGTCGGCCAAGACCGAGGCCGGCGGCATCGCGCTCGATGTCCACGACCAGGCCGAGCTCCTGGCGACGCTGGAGGGGATGGGTGGGGCGCTGGGCGACGCGCTGTGGCCCCTCGTGGTGCAGCCGATGGTCGATCCCGGCATCGACGTCGCAATTACGGTGGCCGAGACCGAGCTGGTCGGGCCGGTTGTCACCCTCGGCGCCGGCGGGGTCGCCACCGACCTGTCCGCCACCGAGGTGCACGTGCTGCCGCTCACGGATTTCGACGCCCGCCGGTTCGTGGCGTCGTCGCCGCTGGGTCGGTTGCTCGACGAGGCCGGGCGCGGGGACCTCGAGGACCTGCTCCAGCGGGTGGGCGCGCTGATCGAGACGGCCCCCGAGGTGGTGGGGCTGGAGCTCAACCCCGTGATCGTGTCGCCGTCAGGCCCGGCGGTGGCCGACGTGCGGCTGCGGGTCGCCCCGATCGAGCGCGACTCCCTGCCCCCGGTCCGCCGGATCTGACGGTTTCGTCTCGCAACCAGTGGTTGCGAGACGAGAC
>DASSDL010000045.1:0-26712 GCA_035697145.1 Acidimicrobiales bacterium | reverse complement strand
TCCCCGGTCGTGGGTCGCTCGTCGGCGGGGAATGCATCGAGCCCCTGCACGACCGTGCTGGTGCCGGTGCTCGGATCGGAGAGCCAGGAGGCGAGGCCCGGGATGGCGATCCCGCCCTCGACCTCGCCGTCCGAGTTCAGGCGGCCGAGCAGCGTCTCGGGCACGTCGCTGTCGGTCTCGGGCACCAGCTCGATCGCCGCGAACTTGGTCGGTTCGTTGGTGTAGACCCACCGGGCGAGCGTGTCGCCGACCACCATCTGGATCGGGGTCGCGACGGCGGCGACCGTGAACGGGATGAGGAACCCGAGCCGGTGGTACCGGTCCCGGCGGCCCTTCAACATGCCGACCGCGTAGACCGACGCGACGAGGAAGCCGCCGACGAGGTAGGCGGCCACCAGCATGTGCGACGCCTCGTAGGGCCAGGCGTCGTTGAAGATCACCTTCAGCGGGTCGACGTCCACCACCTCGCCGTCGCTGTTCAGCGTGAAGCCCGCCGGCTCGTTCATCCAGGCGTTGGCGGCGACCACCGAGAGCGTGCCACCGATGCCGGCGATGACGATCGGCACCCCGGTCCAGAAGTGCGGCCACGGCCGGAGCCGCTTCCAGCCGAAGATGTAGAGCGCGATGAAGATCGCCTCGATGAAGAAGAACAGCCCTTCGACCGAGAACGGGATGCCGAAGGCCGCCCCCCAGGTCCCCATGAACTTGGGCCACAGGAGACCGAACTCGAACGTCAGGACCGTGCCCGTCACGGCCCCCACGGCGAAGGTGACGGCCATGTACTTCGACCAGCGCTGGGCCAGCAGCAGCGCGTCAGCGTCCCCGCGCCTGATCGCCCGCCAGTTCGCCACCAGGGCCATGAAGGCCCACGACACGCCCAGCGGGACGAGGATGATGTGGCAGGCGAGCGTGAACGCCATCTGCGCCCGCGCCCACGGCACGGGGTCGACAGCCAACACGTGGCCGCCGACGAAGGCGAGCGTGCTCATGCCGTGGCGCCCAGCCGTTCGAGCAGGTGATCGCCGACGCGGAGGGCGTTGGCCATTGCCGTGAGCGCCGGGTTCACGGCGCCGATGCTCGGGAAGAAGCTGGTGTCGACGACGTACAGGTTGTCGACCTGGTGCGCACGGCAGTCGACGTCGAGCACCGACGTCGCGGGATCGGTCCCGAAGCGGCACGTGCCGGCCTGGTGGGCACAGCCGGCAATGGGGATGTCGGTCTTCAGGTAGGCGTGACGGGGGATCAGGTGGTCCTCGTGCATGCCCAGGTGGCCGAGCATCGATTTGAGCTGGTGGTAGAGGCGGTCGCTGGCCGCCTGGTTTCCCACCTCGTAGCTGAGCCTGATGCTGCCGTCACGTTCGAGGGTGACGCGACTGTCGGGCCGGGGCAGGTCCTCGGTCGACAGCCAGAAGTCGACGGCGTGTGTGGCGATGTCACGCAGGACACGTGTCGGCGCGAGCTTCGTTTCGAGTGGCTTCTCGCCCCGGTACATCTCCTCGGTCGACTTGCCGACCATCTGGATGTTTCCCATGGGGAACTCGAAGTCCTCGGTGCCGAAGTAGAAGTCGTTGACGCCGAGGGTCTTCTGGAAGACCGTCGGGTTCGGTTCGTGGGACAGGGCCAGTACCGCCTGGCTGTTGTGGAACACGAAGTTGCGTCCGACCTGGTCGGAGCCGTTGGCCAGGCCGTGGGGGTGCTGGTCGTTGGCCGACGCCAGCAGCAGCTTGGCGGTGTTGGCGGCGCCGCAGGAGACCACCACGACGTCGGCGGTGAAGACCTCGGGCTCGCCGTCGTGGTCGACCACCACCTCGGTGACGGCGGTGCCGGTGGGGTTGGTGTCGAGCCGCACGGCGGTGGCGTTGGTCACCAACGTGACGTTCGGGTGTTCCAACGCCGGGCGGACGCCGTGAACCTCGGCATCCGACTTGGCGTGCAACGGACAGGGGAAGCCGTCGCAGAAGGCGCAGCGGACGCACGTGCTGTACGGCACGTTCGCCTCGTCGAGCATCACGCCACACGGTGCGTGGAACGGGTGGTAGCCCGCGGCGGCGAGGTCGTCGGACAGCTGCTGGATCCGTGGTTCGTGCGACAGCGCCGGATAGGGGTAGGGCGCGCTCGCGGGCGGCTCGGTCGGGTCCTCGCCACGGGCGCCGTGCACCTGGTAGAGCTGCTCCGCCAGCGTGTAGTACGGCTCCATGTCGTCGTAGGAGATCGGCCAGGCAGGGGAGATGCCGTCGTGGTGGCGCAGCTCGCCGAAGTCCTCGCGGCGCAGGCGGTAGAGCGCGGCGCCGTAGAGCTTGGTTGCGCCGCCCACGAAGTAGTGGATCTGGGGTTGGAACGCCTTGCCCTTGGCGTCGTACCAGGTGTCGGGTGACACGTAGCGGCCGTCGACGAACACGTCCTGCGCCGACCAGTTCGACGGCTCACGCGGCAGCCAGTCGCCGCGCTCGAGCAGCAGGATGCGTTTGCCCGAGGGTGCGAGGTGGCGGGCGAGGGTGCCGCCGCCGGCGCCCGTGCCGATGATGATCACGTCGTAGGCGTCGTGGGCGTTCACGTGAGCTCCCTTAGCCGTTCGAGGAGGATGATCCGTGCCGCCGCCTCGATGAGCGCCAGGTGGGAGAACGCCTGGGGGAAGTTGCCCAGGTGGTGGGCGGTATCGGTGTCGAACTCCTCGGCGTACAGCCCGAGCGGCGAGGCGATGCGCAGGAGGCGTTCCATGAGGTCGCGGGCGCGTTGTTCCTCGCCGATGATCGCGAGCGCGGAGACCAGCCAGAACGAGCAGATCAGGAACGTGCCCTCCTTGCCGGACATGCCGTCGTCGGTCTCGTCGGTGCGGTAACGCAGCACGAAGCCGTCGTCGGTCAGCTCGTCGGCGACGGCCAGGACGCTGGCGCGCAGGCGTTCGTCGTCGCCGGGCAGGAAGCCGAAGATCGCCGCCAGCAGGGTGGAGGCGTCGAGGGCGTCGGTGTCGTAGTGCTGGCGCAGAACGCCCCGGCTGTCGACACCATGTTCGAGGATGTCGGCCTTGATCTCGTCGGCGGTGGCGCCCCAGGTCGACTCCAGGTCGGCGTCGCCTCGAATCGCGGCCAGCTTGCACGCTCGGTCGAGCGCCACCCAGCACATGAGCTTGGAGGACACGTAGTGCTGGGGGGCGCCGCGGGCCTCCCAGATGCCCTGGTCGGGCTCGCGCCAGACGTCCGTGGCACACTGTGCCTGCGTCTGGACGAGCGGCCACAGGCCCCGGGGGAGGCGTTCGCTGCGGCGGGTGTGCAGCAGGATCGAGTCCAGCACGGCGCCGTAGACGTCGTTCTGCCGCTGGTTCCAGGCGCCGTTGCCGACGCGCACGGGGCGGGCCCCCGCGTAGCCCGACAGGTCGTCAAGCGTCGACTCGGTCAGGTCACGGCGGCCGTCGATCCCGTACATGATCTGCAGGCCACCGTCATCGACACGCTCGAGCTCCGAGACGAACTGGATGAACTCGTCGGCCTCCCAATCCAGGTCCAGGAAGTGCAACGCCTGGAGGGTGAAGGTCGAATCGCGCATCCAGGTGAAGCGGTAGTCCCAGTTGCGCTCGCCGCCCGGGGTCTCCGGCAACGACGTGGTGAGAGCCGCCACGGTCGCCCCCGTCGGCATGTACGTGAGGCCCTTGATCGCCAGCGCGGATCGCTCGAGTGCCTCCCGGTAGGCGTGGTCGACGGCCCGCGCCCTCCCAAGCCACTCCCGCCAGAACCGCGTCGTGGCGTCGAGGGACGCGTTCGCCTCGTCGATGTCGCTCGGTGCGGACAGGCCCTCCGCCCACGACAGCGCGCAGTAGACTTGTTCGCCCGCCTTGAGGACGTGGCGAGCGCGCACGCGGCCTCCCTCGATGCCCAGGGCCATGTCGGTATGCAGCCGGATGGTCTGCCCGGCGCCCTCGGCGTCTGCGCTGTGGCGGCTGCCGTCGGTCAGGGTCCACGACGCCCCGGTGCGGCCGTAGTCGAACACCGGCTCGCACACCAGCTCGACCTCGACTTGGCCGTCGATGCACTGGGCCGTCCGCACCAGGGTGTGATCGGCGTCGTCGTCGGTCGGCGGTCGCGAGTGGGGCGTGATCGTGTCCTCGCCCTGGCGAGGCCCGATCGTCAGCGCGTCGCGGACCACCAGCCAGCCATCCCCCGTGTTCCACGTCGTGGCCAGGATGTTGGTCCCCGGCTCATAGGCACGCGTGTTCGGCACGTTGATGCCGAACGGGCCAATGCGGAAATACCCGGCCTCGCGGTCGAGCAAGGTGCCGAATACGCTGGGGGCATCGAAGCGCGGCACGCACAACCAGCCGACCCCACCGTCGGGCGCGACCAGCGCCCCGGTATGGCAGTCGGATAGGAACGCGTAGTCCTCGATCGGCGGGAACGGCGACGGCATCGCCGCGCTCTGGCGACGCTCGGCGGGCGTCGTGTCCGCGCTCATGACTCCACCACCCACGGCTCGTGCCAGCGGGCGTGGCCCGCCACCAGCTGGTCGGCTGCCACAGGGCCCCACGATCCCTGCGGATAGGGCTGCACGGGGGGCGGGGCGTCGAGCAGCGGCTGCATGATCCGCCACTGCTCCTCGACGCCGTCCTGGCGCGTGAAACGCGTGCTCAGGCCCACCATCGCCGCGTTGAGCAGCACCTCGTACGGTGTGGGGCCCTCGCCGCCCTCCTCGGCGAACTCCATGTCGAGGCTGATGGCCTTGGGATCGCGCGCCTCGGCACGCCGGGCATCCAGCACCAGCCGGATCCCCGTTGTGGGGAAGAGCCTGACCACCAGCTGGTCGGGTTCGGGTCTGCGGTCGCCTTTGAGGCCGAACCCGATTCGCGGCGGGCGCTTGAACACCAGCCTCAGCTCGGTCTGGGTGGCGGCCAGGTGCTTGCCAGTCCGGATGAAGAGGGGGACGCCCGACCACCGCCAGTTGTCGATGTCGAGTCGTAGGGCGGCGAAGGTCTCGGTGGTGGAACCGGCGGCGACGCCGGGCGTGTCCAGGTAGCCGTCGTACTGGCCGCGCACGTAGTGCGCCGGGTCGGCGGTGTTGATGGCGCGGAAGACGGCGAGCTGCGCGTCCTTGATCGTCGCGGGATCGCCCCCGGCCGGGGCCTCCATCGCGGTCGCCGCGACCACCTGCAGGAGATGGTTGACGACGACGTCGCGCAGTGCGCCAACGGGGTCGTAGAAGTGGCCCCGGTCCTCGACCCCGAAGCTCTCGGCCATCGTGATCTGCACGCACTCGAGGCTGTTCCGGTCCCAGACCGGCTCGAGCATCGCGTTGGCGAACCGCAGGTAGAGCAGCTCCTCGACGCCCATGTACCCCAGGAAGTGGTCGATCCGGTAGATCTGCGACTCGTCGAGGTGCTGGTGGAGCTCATCAGCGAGCGCCCGGGCCGAGTCCTGGTCGTGGCCGAACGGCTTCTCGACGACCACCCGCGCCCTGTCGGTCAACCCGGCGTCGGCCAAGCCCTTGACGACGGTGCCGAACAGAAAGGGCGGGATCTCCAGGTAGAAGACCGGCTGCTCGGCGCCCTTGACCGCCGTACCGACGCGTTCATACGTGGCCGCGTCCGAGAAGTCACCCTGGACGTAGGAGAGCCGGGCGGCGAAGCGGTCGAACACCTGCTCGTCGAGAGCCTCGCCGGTTCCCAGAATCGATTCGCGGGCGTGGTCCCGCAGATGATCCTCCGTCCAATCGTCGACCGCGACGCCCACGATCGGACACGTCAACAGCCCGCGTCGCTCTAGCCGGTACAGCGACCGGAACGTCATCACCTTGGCCAGATCGCCCGTGATCCCGAAGACCACGAAGACGTCCGCTGGCCGCTGGCCTGTGGCCATGGTCGGCTCCTCTCGCTCAGTCCCTGTCAGTTCGCACCGAGATCCGGCCTGGGCGTTCGTGCGTGAACCCCGCCCACGTCCAGTCCACGACCGCCTTGGCCCGGTCCTCGCCGGTTGAGAGGAGGGCCAGGTGCACCGCACCCCACGCCAGGAACGCGCTCTTGCCCTTGAGCGTGTGTCCGCCCCGGGTCTGGATCACGGCGGTGCCACGGCCGATCGTCGCCATCGTGCCCTTGTCGTGGTACTCGAACGGCTCGGTGTCCTTGCCGGCGACCATGCGGGCAATGTTCTCGCCGGCGTGCTCGCCGGCCTGCAGTGCGACCGAGCCGAGCTGCGGCAGGACGTCCTTCGTCTTCGTGTCTGTGATCCAGGCGATGTCACCGACCGCGAACGCCTCGGGATGGCCGGCGACGCTGAGGTCCGGTTCGGCCGGGACCCGGTTGCCGTGCTGCAGCTCGACCCCGAGCAGTTGGACGATCGGGCTTGCCTGCAGACCGGCGCCCCAAACCAGCGTGTGCGCCTCGATCACCTTCCCGGATGCGAGGGTGACTCGGGTCGGCTCGATCGAGGCGACCACCTCGCCCAGTAGCACTTCGACACCGCGATCCTCCAACGCCTTCTTCGTGTAGGAGCGGATGTCGGACTTGAACATGGGCATGAGTGCCGAGCCGGCCTCGACCAGGACGATGCGCGCCCGCTCCTGCGGGATCCCGGGATAGTCCTGGGCGAAGTTGCTGCGGTACAGCTCCGCGAGTGCGCCGGCGCTCTCGATGCCGGTGGGGCCGCCGCCGACGACGACGACGTTCACGGCGCCGTCCGCCACCAGTGCCGGATCCCGGTCCGCCGCCTCCCACCTCCGCAGGACGTGCTCCTTGAGGCGCAGAGCGTCGGCGAGCGTATACATCGGAAATGCATGCTTGTCCGCGCCCTCGACACCGAAGAAGTTGACGCCGGCGCCCAGGCCCAGGACGAGGTAGTCGTACGTGAAAGGGGGCATCTCCGCGAACCGCACCTCGCGTCCGGCAAGGTCGATGCCGGTCACGGTGGCCTCGTGCACGGCGACGTTCGGCTGCTCGTGGAACAGGTCACGCAGCGGATGGCCGCACGCGGCGGTCTCCAGCAGGTCGGTGGCGACCTGGTACAGGAGCGGCTGGAATGTGTGGTAGTCGTTCTTGTCGACGACGGTGACGTCGACCTCGGCATTCTTGAGCTTCCGGGCCGCACCTATGCCAGCGAAGCCCCCACCGAGGACGAGCACCTGTGGACGCCCGCTCTGATCGGGCGTCGGACCCGACGTCGCGCCGCTGGGAGGTGACGCCATGAGATCCCTCCTCGTTGTCGCACTCACGACGAACGTACGAGAGGACGTGGTGGCATGCCTCCCCCCATCGGGATGAAACGGTGCGAGGTAGCACCGGCCACGCGCACCGGGCACATGGGCCGTCCGGGTCACGGCCGGTCTCATCCCGTCGAGACGATGACGCCCGTCGGGAAGTCGTAGTCCACTGAGGTGGCGATGCCGACGACTGACCAGACCGGCCCCGGGGTGACTGTGTCGTCCGGCGTCCTCGATGCCACCTTCCTCCCGAAGCTCGGGATGCTCGGCACGTCGCTCCACCACCGGGGCGAGGAGCTGCTCGCACTGCCGGGTGGGCTCGACGGCTACCGAGCTGGCAATGTGACGGGCCTTCCGCTGCTCGCCCCGTGGGCGAATCGGCTCGGTTCGCGCCGCTACGAGGTGGACGGCGTCGTGGTGGACCTCGATGGCCTCGATCTCACCACCGACGAGCACGGGCTCCCGATTCACGGGACGATGACGGCCCAGCCGGGTTGGGAGATCGTCGCGGTGAGCCGGCGCTCGTTGGCGGGCAGGTTCGACTTCGGTGCCCACCCCGACGTCCTGGCCTCGTTCCCGTTCCCCCACGAGCTCCGCATCGAGGCGACGGTCGAGGCCACGACGCTCCGGGTGGACACGACCGTGGTGCCGACCGGCGACCGGCCGGTGCCGGTCTCGTTCGGCTACCACCCCTATCTGTTCCTGCCCGGTGCGCGAAGGGAGGACGTCCGCCTCCGACTGCCGCAACGCCGGCACCTCGAGCTCGACAGCCGCCAGCTCCCGACGGGACGAGCCCACGTCGAGGAGCCAGAGGATGAAGCCGTAGGACCACGGACCTTCGACGACCTCTACGCTCTCGACGACGATCGGCAACTCGAATTGGGCGGTGGCGGGCGCCGCCTCGCCCTCGAGCTTGGCGAGGGCTATGGCTATGCACAGGTGTTCACGCCGCCGGGAGCCGACACCGTCTGCCTCGAACCGATGACGGCGCCGGTCAATGCCCTGGTCGACGGGACGTATGCGCTGGCCTCGCCCGGAACCTCGTTCACCGCCCGGTTCTCGCTGCACGTCGAGGACGAGCAGTGACGGTTCCACCCGATACGGGGTCTCGTAACCGGCAGGGCGTCGCAATCACCCATTCGGTGTGATGTCGACGCCCCCGTCGGTTGCAACCCTCGGATGGTTGGCGTCAACGGTCACCGACCGAGGGTTGAAGGAGTCACGATGACCAAGCCGTTCCGGGGCACGATCAACGTCGATGACCGTGATTCGGTCCCCGATTGGGAACCCTATGTGCAGCCGGTCGCGCCGGACGGCGCGCCGAACGTCCTCTACGTCGTGCTCGACGACGTCGGCTTCTCCGCGATGGAGCCGTGGGGCGGCCTGATCGAGACGCCCAACATCGGGCGGCTTGCCGCCACGGGGCTCACCTACACCAACTGGCACACGACCGCGCTCTGCTCGCCGACTCGCTCGTCGCTCCTCACGGGCCGCAACCACACCACCAACGGCATGGCCTGCATCGCGGAGGCCACCAGCGGGTTCCCGAACGCCAACGGCCACATCCCGTTCGAGTGCGCAACGATCGCAGAGGTGCTCGGCGAGCGCGGCTGGAACACCTACATGCTCGGGAAGTGGCACCTGGTCGCCGCCGACGAGATGAACATGGCGTCGACGAAGCGCAACTGGCCCATCGGCCGTGGCTTCGAGCGGTACTACGGGTTCCTGGGCGGCGAGACCAACCAGTGGTATCCGGACCTGGTCTACGACAACCACCCGGTGGACCAGCCCGCAACCCCCGAGGAGGGCTACCACCTCACGACCGACCTTACCGACAAGGCGATCGAGTTCATCAAGGACGCGAAGGTGATCGCGCCCGACAAGCCGTTCTTCATGTACTTCTGCCCCGGCGCCACGCACGCCCCCCACCACGCCCCCAAGGAATGGATCGAGAAGTACAGCGGCCGTTTCGACATGGGCTACGAGCGCTATCGCGAGGTCATGTTCGACCGGCAGAAGCAGATGGGCATCTTCCCCGCGGACGCCGAGCTGTCGCCGCTGAACCCCTACGCCGAGGAGACCAGCGTCGATGGCAAGCCATGGAACCCGGTCGACGTCGTGCGGCCGTGGGATGCCCTCTCCGCCGACGAGCAGCGCCTGTTCGCCCGCATGGCGGAGGTGTACGCAGGGTTCCTCAGCCACACGGACCACGAGATCGGCCGGCTGTTGGCCTTCCTCGAGCAGTCCGGCGAGCGCGAGAACACCATCATCGTGCTCGTGTCCGACAACGGCGCCAGCGGCGAGGGCGGGCCCAACGGCTCCGTGAACGAGAACAAGTTCTTCAACGGGATACCGGACGACATCGAGGAGAACCTCCGCTACCTCGACGAACTCGGCTCACCCGCGACCTACAACCACTACCCGGTGGGATGGGCGTGGGCGTTCAACACCCCGTTCAAGATGTGGAAGCGCTACAACTTCGAGGGCGGCGTCGCCGACCCGATGGTGATCTCCTGGCCGCGGGGCATCGACGCGCAGGGCGAGCTCCGGCACCAGTTCGTCCACGCAACCGACGTCGTGCCGACCATGTACGACCTCGTCGGCGTCGAGATGCCGGAGGTGGTCAAGGGCTACCCGCAGGTCCCGCTGGAGGGCGTCAGCTTCCGCTCCACGTTCGAGAGCGACGACATCCCCACGCCGAAGGAGACGGGCTTCTTCTCGATGCTCGGCTCGCGGGCGATATGGCACAAGGGATGGAAGGCGGTGAGCGTGCATCCGACGATCTCCGGTTGGGGGCACTTCGGCCGCGATCGCTGGGAGCTGTACGACACCAAGGCGGATCCGACCGAGTCCCACGACCTGGCCGGCGAGCACCCCGACAAGGTGCGGGAGCTGGTCAACCTGTGGTTCCACGAGGCCGGCAAGTACCACGGGCTGCCGCTCCTGGACCGCACGGCCGTGGAGGTGCTGGCGGATCCCAGCCGGCCCCAGGTGGCGCCGCCCCGGGACCGGTACATCTACTACCCGGGCACGGCCGAGGTTCCGGAGACCGCAGCGGTCAACATCCGGAACCGCAACTACACGATCGCGGTCGGCGTGGACGTCGAGTCCGAGGACGCTGCCGGCGTGCTCTTCTCCCACGGGGCACGATTCGGCGGGCACGCGCTCTACGTCAAGGACCGCAGGCTGAAATACGTCTACAACTTCGTCGGCAGCAACGAGCAGACCATCGAGTCCACCAAGGAGATCCCGACCGGAGAGGTCGTGCTGTCGGCCGCCTTCGTGAAGGAGAATGACGAGCTGCCCACCACCGGCACGCTGTCGGTCTTCATCAACGACGAGAAGGTGGGGGAGGGGCAGATCATGACCCAGCCCGGCAACTTCTCGCTCGTGGGCGAGGGCCTGAACGTGGGCAAGGACCCAGCCGAGCCGATCACCGACGACTATTCGGGCACGAGCCCCTATGCGTTCACAGGCGGAACCATCAAGCAGGCCATCGTCGACGTCTCCGGCGAGCCGTTCGTCGACCTGGAGAAGGAAGCCATCGCGCTCATGGCGCGCGAGTAGGTCGCGCGCGCCGGTTACCCCGCCACCGGGGTTTGGTGGGCCGGCGCCGTTGCCTCGGTAGCCTCAGGAGCCGCCGGCACGGCAGGCGATGGGGCGAGTCTCTCCGTGGCCACGTAGGCAATAGCGACCGCGATGATCACCAGCGGCGTCACGTCGAGGCCGTTCGACCCCAGCAACAGCGTGGCCAGCAGCACCGCGCTCAACGGCAATCCCAGCATCACAACGACCATCGCTCCCATGCCCATCGCCGCGCCGGCCACGGGATCGAGCCCGGGCAGGTGGGACAGCGCGACGCCCCCCACGGCTCCCACGAACAACGCAGGGAAGATGGGGCCTCCACGGAAGCTGCTCAGCGACGCTGAGTAGGCGAGGGTCTTGCACGAGAGCAACAGGACGAGCGCTCCGATGGAGTAGCTCCCCGTGTTGTCGAGGAACGGCCCGAGCGCCTCTTGCCCGGAGAACAACACGAGCGAGGAGCTCTTGTCGCTGACCTGGCCGAACAGGATCGCCAATCCGGCGATGGCCAGCCCGACGACCGGCGTAAGCACCAAGATCCGCCGCTCGACATGAGGTCGCAGCAAGCGGGCAAGCCTCCGTGTGCCGAGCCCGATCGGAGCGGCCACCACCCCGATGGCGATCGCCCAGCCGAACTCGGCGATCGTCGGCGTCCCTGCGGCGGGAAGGTCGGGGATCGCGAGTGAGAACTTTCCGAGCCCGGTCAGGGAGTCCAGGCCGACGAAGATGAGAGTCCCAACGCCTGCCGCTACCAGGCCTGGGACCAACACCGCCCCGAGCATCGGTCCCCCCAGGCCGATTGCCTCCATCAAGATGAACGCGGCGATCAGGGGCGAGCCGACGAGCGTGCTGAACGCGGCGAAGCTTCCTGCCGCGGCCACGACCGTCAGGGTCGTCGCGGGCGCGTCCCGGCGGGCGAGCCGCACGGCGCAGACACCGAGCCCGGCGCCCAGCGCGATGAGCGGTGCCTCGGGCCCGATCACGGCGCCCAGGGCGAGGCCGGTCAACGCGGCCATGAAGATGCTCGGCAGCTCGATGGGCGTCGGTGGTGGGCCGCCGGCATGGAACCCCTCGGCGGGCGATTCGCCCCCGTGGCCGGGGAGGTACCGGATGGTCAGCGCGACCAGTAGGCCGGCGAGCGCCAGTAGCGGCAGCGGCCACCACGTCGGCTCCTCGTCGAAGCCGAGCCCGCTGGGAAGGTCGGTATAGAGCCACTCCTGCGCCTCGCCGACCAACCAGAGGAAGCCCCACGCCGCGGCTGCGATCGGCGCCCCGATGAGGGCGGCCAGCACCAGGAGCTTGGTGTAGTCCGGGGTTCGCAAGACCGCACGCGGATCGGCGGGCATCGTCATCGTCGACCTCTGTCCTTCGCCACGCGGCATTCTCGGCTGACGGACGTATGCGCGCATCACCCCGTACGGGCGAGAGCCGGCGGTTGCCGCCGATACACGCACGAGCACGCCCCGGCCACATCGTCCGAGGGGATGAATCAGGCCCGGCGGCCTGAACGCCCGCTGACACGCTGCGTAAGCGTCGGCCGGCGAATTCAGCCGGCGCTCAGCGGCCTCCCAGCATCATGCGGGCCGGAGATCGGGCTCGCTCACCACCGAGCGACGAAGAAGGGACGACGGCATGGACCTCCATCACCGAACGGTCACGCACCCATCCCGGAGGACGCGCCGCCCATCGAGGCGGCTGATAGGCGGCTGCCTGGTGGCGGCCCTCGCGGCGGCCGGATGCAGCGACTCCGGCGGCTCCGGCTCGGCGAATGACGCTTCGAACACCACGGGGGAACAAGCGTCGGACACCGCGACGCAGCCCACCGCACCCGACAGCCAGCGGGTCGATCTCGTGGAACCGACGTTCTCGGTTCCCACGACCGTCGACAACCCCTTGTTCCCGATCAGCGACCTCCACTCGGCCATCCTGCTGGGCAACGACGAGGGCAACCCGCTCCGAATCGAGACCGTGCTGCTGCCCGAGCCCAAGGTCATCGACATGGGCGGCGAGGAGGTCGAGACCCTGGCCTCGCAGTTCGTCTCCTACCTCGACGGGCGCATCCACGAGGTCGCGCTCGACTGGTACGCACAGGACGACGCGGGGAACGTCTGGTACTTCGGCGAAGACGTCTTCAACTACGAGGACGGGGTCGTCGCCGACACCGATGGCACCTGGGTCGCCGGCGAGGACGGGCCGCCGGGCATGATCATGCCCGCCGACCCCCAGGTCGGGCAGGCCTACCGTCCCGAGAACATCCCCGACTTCGTCTTCGAAGAGGTCATCGTCAAGACCGTCGACATCACCGTGGACGGACCACGCGGCGCCGTGGCCGGCGCGATGGTCGGCACCGAGAACCACCTGATCGAGGGGAACTACGAGGACAAGACCTTCGCGCCTGGTTACGGCGAGTTCAGGTCCGGCGTCGGGGCGAACCTCGAAGCCCTCGCCCTCGCCGTTCCCACCGACGCCCAGCCCGGCGGCGTGCCGGCCGAGCTCGAGACAGTCTCGCGGGGCGCGAGGGAGATCTTCGCAGCCGCCGAGACCGGCGAATGGGAGGCGGCGACGCAGACGCTGGAGGCGATGTCAGCGTCGTGGGAGGCCCACCGGGCGGGGGGCACGGTGCCCCCTCTGCTGGACGTGCAGATGGGCCAGGCCCTCGACGCACTCCGCGGCAGCGCACTCATGCCGGCGGTCGACGACCGCAACCCGGAGGGTGCCCGCAACGCGGCGCTCGACGCGGAGATGGCGGCCCTGGACCTGGAGCTGCAGTACCGGCCACCGACCGAGATCGACCTCGGCCGTTTCAATGTCTGGGCCAACCAGCTCGCCGTCGACAGTGCCAGCGACGAAGCCGACGCGGGGCAGATCGCCGGTGACGTCAGCTCGCTCCAGTGGATCTGGGACCGGATCGCCCAAACCCTCGACCAGGCCGACGTCGATGACGTCGAGGCCCAGCTGGAGGCGCTGAGAACCGCCGCCGACGACGAGGACACCGACGCAGCCGCCGAGGCCGCCCCCGGGTTCGTCGAGACCGTCGCCGGCCTGCAGCCCACGACCTGATCGATCCCCGCGCGAGCTAGTGCCCCGGCACGGGTGGTGCCGGGGCACTGTCGAGCATCGATGAGGATGACGGTCTACGGCGTGGCCGTGGTCCCGGTTCCGGTGGGCGTCCCGGTCCCTGTAGTCGTCCCGGTGTCACCCCCGCCCACGACCCTGGCCTTCATGGCCTCGAACTCGGCGTCGCTGATCGTGCCGTTGTTGCGCAGCTCCGCCAGGCGCGTGAGGTCGTCCACGGGTGCGGTCCCGGTGGACGCCGCCGTCGCGCGGACGTAGCTGTCGAACTCGGCACGAGCCTGCCGCTGATCCGAGGCCGATCGCTCGGCCATTCCCTCACCACGGGCGATGAGGTACACGAGCGACCCGATCAGCGGGAAGATGATCAGGCCGAGCACCCAGAGCGCCTTCGCCCACCCCGACAGCTTGTGGTCGCGGAACAGGTCGCTCACGATCATGATGAAGACCCAGATGAACAAGATGAGGAAGAAGATCCAGATCGTGGTCCAGATCAGGTCCCCCAGGTCGACGTCGGCAACGACCATGGCCACCTCCAGTTGCACGGCACCCACGGTGCCTTCCAGGGTGCAACGGAGCTACATCGTCGGCGCCATGTCCTCACCCTCGACGGGTGGTCCTGGACGGGTTGTCCCCGCCGGAAGCCGGACACTCTGGCGTGGCTGTCTGCCGTAGACTTCCATTCTTATACATCTAAGGCGACAATCTCCGGAACAGCCGAGCAACCGCACCGAGTAGCGCGAGGAGGGGCTCTCCCATGGGGGACGTAACGCTCGACACGTCGGACGTCGACCGTTGGGTGGGCGTTCCGCTCGGTGGTGGGTACCTCAAGGATCCCGTCCACGTCAACGACATCCGGCGCTGGGCGCAGGGCATGCAGAACCCCAACCCCATCTACTACGACGACCGCTTCGCCGCCGAGGGGCGTTTCGGGCGCATCGTCGCGCCCCAGTCGTTCGCCGTGGCCACCGACGTCGGGCACGGAGCCACCCCCGCAATCCAGGGCACCATCCCGGGTTCGCACATGATCTTCGGCGGGGACGAATGGTGGTTCTTCGGTCCCCGCATCGAGCCGGGCGACCGCCTCAAGGGCGAGCGGATGCTGTTCGACTACCGCGTCACCGAGACCCGCTTCGCCGGCCCGACCATGTTCTCCCGGGGCGACACGACCTACATCAACCAGCACGGCGAGATGGTCGCCAAGCAGCGGTCGACGTCGATCCGCTACCTCGCCGAGGAGGCCCGCAAGCGGGCCCAGTTCAACGAGAAGGACGACCCGAAATGGACTGACGACACCCTGGCGGACATCGAGGAGCAGAAGTTCGCCTACTACGCCACGTTCCGCGGCCACGACAAGGTCCTATGGAAAGACGTGAACGAGGGCGACCGCCTGCCCACCCGGCCCATCGGGCCGCACACGATCATGAGCTTCACCACCGAGTGGCGGGCCTTCAACATGAACATCTGGGGTGCCGCCGACTACTGGGGCGTGTCGACGACCGACGCGGCCGGCTGGCTGCCCGAGATGAGCCGTGACCCGCGCCAGGCCGCCATCGACCCCACCAAGGCCGACGGCCTCTACCACGGCGCCTCGCGCGGCCACGTGCAGCCCCGCTACGCGCGGCTCATCGGCATGCCCCGCGGCTATGGCTACGGCGCCACGATGGGCGCCTGGATCCTCGACTACCTCACCAACTGGTCGGGTGAGTGGGGCGAGATCGTCCACTCGAACGCCCAATACCGCAACCCGGCCTTCACCGGTGACGCCACGTTCCTCAGCGGCACGGTCACCGGCAAGGACATCGACCCGAGCACCGGGCACCACCTCGCCTTCGTCGAGTACACGATGGCGAACCAGAACGACGCCGTCATGGCGAAGGGCACCGCGGAGATCTCGCTGCCAAACGAGTGAATCGAGAGGCGATTCCGCGCTGAATCGACAGCAGGGCACGCCGCCGAGCCATCGGGGCCTGCGAAGCTGGCCCGGCGCGGGAGTGGCCGGCCTGCCCGTCGGCGCCACCACCGGGAGGACATCCGATGCCAGGGACCGAATTGCCGTCGATCGGTGAGCTGCCGCCCGTCGGCGAGGTGCCGAAGCGGATTCGGGCCCAGGTCATCCGCCAGGTCGACGTGTTCGGCAACCGGGTGGCGCTGGTCGGCGCCCCGGAGCCCGGGCTGGGCAGGCACTGATGGACGGCGGTTACCTCGGCCTGCCGGTGGCTGCCGAGGACCTCACCCACGGTCGCTTCCTCGCCCAGGTGGCCGAGCGCCATCCCGGGCGCGAGGCGCTGGTCTTCGGCGACCTGAGGCTCACGTACGAGGAGCTGCACGACGAGGTCCGGGCGTTCGGGAAGGGCCTCCTGGCGCTGGGCGTGACCAAGGGGGCGAAGGTCGCGGTGCTGCTCGGCAACCGCCCCGAGTTCGTGGTGGCCGCCTACGGGGCTGCGCTCGTGGGCGCGATCGCAGTGCCCGTCAGCACGCTCGCCGCCGCCGGCGAGCGCGACTACATCCTCGGGCACTGTGACGCCTCGGTGCTCGTCACCCAGGCGTCACTGCTCGATCGGCGCTTCATCGACGAGCTCGTCGCCGATCATCCCGGCGTCGGCGACGCCGAGCCCGGGCGGATCGCGGTCGCCCAGTTCCCGCACCTGCGGCGGCTCGTGTGCGTCGGCCCCGCCTCCGGGCCCCGTAGCGTCGACACCTGGGAGGCCGTGGTCGCTGCGCGGGCAGCGGTGGACGACGAGGTGCTGGACGCCGCGGCGGCCAGCGTGGTGCCGACCGACGACGCGCTCATCATCTACACGTCCGGCACCACCGCCCATCCCAAGGCGGTGCTGCACCGGCATCGGGGCCCGGTGGTGCAGAGCTGGCGCTGGGCGGAGCAGCTGGGACTCGATCCCTCGGATCGGGTCTGGAGTCCGTTCCCGTTCTTCTGGACCGCCGGGCTGGCGTTCGTGCTGGGAGGGACGCTGGCGTCCGGCGGCTGCCTGGTGTGCCAGGAGGCCTTCGACGCCGGCGAGGCCCTCGAGCTGCTCGAGCGCGAGCGGATCACCACGATCCACTCGTTCCCCCACACCGCCGCCGCCCTGGTGGAGCACGAGGGCGCCACCAAGCGCGACCTGTCGTCGCTGCGGCGGGTCATGCACGACAGCCCGCTGCGGCGGCTGATCCAGATCGAAGGTGACCCCGGTGATCCGCGGGCGGCCTACGGCCTGACGGAGACGTTCACCATCTGTACATCGATCCCGTCCGACTCACCGCTCGAGCTGCGGGAGACCACGCACGGTGTGGCGTTGCCGGGCATGGCGATCCGCATCGTGGATCCCGACACCGGCGAGCCGCTGGGCGTGGGGGAGACCGGTGAGATCGCCGTGAGGGGCGTGACGCTGATGCGGGGCTACTACAAGGTCGAGCCCGAGGAGTGCTTCGACGACGAGGGCTGGTTCCGGACCCAGGATTCCGGTCATCTCGACGAGGCGGGCTATCTCCACTGGCACGGGCGCCTGTCGGGACTGATCAAGACCTCCGGCGCCAACGTGTCGCCGGCCGAGGTCGAAGCGGCGGTGGCGAGCTGGGGTCGCTTGAGGCTGGGGAGTGTCGTCGGGGTGCCGCATCCGCGGTTCGGGGAGGCGGTCGTGCTGTGCGCCGTCCGCAGCGTGGACCCGGTGTCCGCCGAGGACATCACGGGTCACCTGCGGGCCGTCCTGGCGTCGTACAAGGTGCCTCGGCAGGTGCTGTTCTTCGACAACGAGGAGCTGACGTACACCGGCAGTCAGAAGGTCAGGCTTGAAGACCTACGTTCGCTGGCAGCGCGGCGCGTGGCGGAGGGCGACGACGACTGGGCGCGGTTCCTCCGCGACCAACACCCGGACCTCGTCGGCGAGAATGCCTGACGACGGTCCACCGACCGCCGTCGTCACCGGCGGTGGGTCGGGCATCGGGGCCGCCTGTGCGGCGCGGTTGGCGGAGGCCGGGAACATGGTCGTGCTCGTGGGCCGGCGACCGGAGCCGCTCGAGGAGGTGGCCGACGCGATCGGCTCCGGCGACGCGGTGGCGCACGCGTTTCCCGCCGACATACGCGACTGGGACCGGCTCGGCGAGCTGCGCGACACGATCACCGGCTGGTCGGGTCGGGTCGACGTGCTGGTGAATGCCGCCGGCGGACAGTTTCACTCGCCTGCCGAGCAGCTCACGCCCAACGCCTGGCGGGCCGTGGTCGACACGAACCTCACCGGCACGTTCTTCGTGTGCCGCCAGCTGTTCCCGCTCCTGTCCCGGCGGGGTGGCGCCATCGTGAACGTGGTCGCCAGCGTGTGGCAGCGGCCGTTCCCCGGCATGGCGCACTCGGGGGCAGCGCGGGCGGGTGTCGTCAACCTCACCCGGACGCTGGCCCTGGAGTGGGCGACCCATGGCATCCGGGTCAACGCCCTGTCGCCCGGCTTCACCGACACGCCGGCGTTTCGATCACAGGTGGGCGACCTGTCGGGCCCGGCGGCCCGCGTCCCCCTGCGGCGGCTCGCCAGCGCCGACGAGGTGGCCGACGCCGCCATGTTCCTGGCGCGGTCCACCTACACGACGGGCGAGGTCCTCACTGTCGATGGCGGGTTCCAGCTGACGTGAGTCGGTCGCGCAGTCGGACGCAGCCCCAGCCGCTGTTCGAACATCTCGACCGTCTCGGACCAGCGGTCCGTGCGAGTGCCGACCCACGCAATGCCCTGCACGTGCATGGTTTGCTCCTCCTATGGCGTGATGGCAACGCTCTGGGAATGGGACAGGTAACCATTCGGGCATTCACCGACGCGGACCTGCCGTGGGCCGAGCGGCTCGTCGCCGATGACTTCGGCGGGCGTCTCCAGGTCAGGCTCGGCTCGGTCATCGACCCGTTGGCCTGCCCGGGGCTCGTCGCCGAAGCGGATGGTGACCCGGTCGGCATCGTCACTTTCGACGCCGACGGGCGCGACGTCGAGGTGGTGTACATCGAGGTCACCGCCAAGCACCGCGGCGTCGGGACCGGGCTGCTGGATGCGTTGGAGGCGCAAACCAAGGCGGAACGCCTCTGGCTCGTGACCACGAACGACAATCTCGACGCCCTCCGCTTCTACCAGCGTCGAGGGTTCCGGATAACCGAGGTCCGCCCGGGTGCCGTGGACGATGCCCGCCAAACTCTGAAGCCGTCGATATCCGAGGTGGGTAGCTTCGGCATACCCATTCGCGACGAGATCGTCTTGGAGCGCCGCAGCCGCTAGCCAACATGCATCACGGCCGCGCAGGCTCGGCACAAGCTCGCCGTCGTGCTCGGCCAGTAGGCACGGGTGCCCGGTGGCCGGGCCCTGTCACTCACTGCTGGATGCAGCCCAGAGGTTGATGTCGGCGTCGGTGGCGTACTGGTCGATGAGTCTGAGCTCGTCGTCGGTGAACG
The DNA here is from genome assembly GCA_035697145.1 of Acidimicrobiales bacterium. Lineage (GTDB taxonomy): Bacteria > Actinomycetota > Acidimicrobiia > Acidimicrobiales > VFJN01 > DASQUK01. The sequence continues at coordinate 7,460 of DASSDL010000045.1, read as the reverse complement.
CAAGCTGGTCCAGGGCCGCCAGGTCGGCCTCCAGCTGAGCGACGCCGCTCGCTCCGATGACCAGCGACGTCATCCGCGGGTCACGCAAAGCCCAGGCCAGCGCCAGCTGGGCGAGGCTCTGCCCGCGCCCCTCGGCCAACGCGGCCAGCGCCCGCACCCGGGCCAGGTTGTCCTCGGTGAGCATGTCGCGGTCCAGCGCGCCGCCGGTGGCGGCCCGGGAATCGGCGGGGATGCCGTCGAGGTACCGGTCGGTGAGCAGGCCCTGTGCGAGCGGGGAGAAGGCGATGCACCCCGCCCCCAGGCCCTCCAACGTGTCCAGCAGACCGTCGTCCTCCATCCAGCGGTTGAACATCGAATAGGACGGCTGATGGATCAGCAGCGGCACGCCGCTGTCGGCGAGCAGCCGCGCCGCCTCCACCGTGCGCGCCGACGAGTACGACGAGATCCCCACGTACAGCGCCTTGCCTTGCGCCACCGCCGTCGCCAGGGCCGACATCGTCTCGTCCAGTGGGGTATCGGGATCGAAGCGGTGGGAGTAGAAGATGTCGACGTAGTCGATGCCCATTCGCCGCAGCGACTGGTCGAGGGAAGCGAGGAGGTACTTGCGGGAGCCGCCTTCGCCGTAGGGGCCGGGCCACATGTCGTAGCCCGCCTTGGTGGAGATCACGAGCTCGTCGCGGCAACCTGCGAAGTCCGTGGCCAGCAACCTGCCGAAGGTCTCCTCCGCTGAGCCGTACGGCGGCCCGTAGTTGTTGGCCAAGTCGAAGTGGGTCACCCCCAGGTCGAAGGCGCGGCGGCAGATGGCCTGCTGGGTGGCGAATGGCCGATCGTGCCCGAAGTTGTGCCACAGCCCGAGGGAGATCGCCGGCAGCATCAGTCCGCTGCGCCCGCACCGGCGGTAAGTCATGGTCTGGTAGCGGTCAGCCGCGGGGATGTACTCCACGGTGACGAGCCTAGGAGCGCAGCGTCATGTCATTCCGCCGGGTGGGAGTGGTGGTGCTCGGCTGGCGCCGATCATCTCGAGGCCGGCGGCGAATCAGGACGTGCGCGGTTGGGGAGCGGCTGGCGAGCTCATGTACGTCGCCAGTTCCTCCAGCGAGACGAGCCCGTCGCCGTCGGCGTCCATCATCTCGATGGCCTTGGCCGCCGTTTCGTCCGTGAACGTCACTCCTAGGGTGCCCATGAGCTCCTTGAACTCCACCGCCGAGACGCGGCCGTCGCCGTCCTTGTCCAGCATGGCAAACGTGGTTGCGTACCTCTCGGTGTCCACGGTCATCGTCGTTGGGCCTCCCAGCGTGAGTTGTAGCTCTGGGACCGTACCCACGACGGCCGTGCCCAACCGTGGTGGTCCAGCGTCGGCGTGGCGGCCGCGCGGCAGGGCCGAACCAGGGCTCGGCGGCGCCCGCCGCCCGCTCACCGTCGGCGCGTGCCGAGCGGCAGCCGGGCGCCCTGGGGTACCGATCGTTCGGTGCCGGTGATCTGGAGCACGGCGTCGCCGTCGGCCAGCGCCGTCGAGTTGTCGCAGCCCCCGTCCGCGTGGCCTTGGTAGTTCACATGCACGGCGACCGGTGCGACGACCCGGCCCTGCACGGTCGTCGCCCGGAACCTCGACCAGCGCACGGCCACCCGGGGCGCGTCGCAGCGGGCGAACACCTCCGACCAGACCATCAGCGCCTCCAGCCGGTCGCCGCCGGCCGCCAGCCTGCGGACCCGCACGCCGCCGACGGTCCCGGCCCACCCTCCCTCCGCTGCGCGCTCGATGGTGAGCGTGTAGGGCCGGGCGGGGTCCCACCACAGGTCACGCGTGTTCGGGTTGCCGGTGGCGCTGGGTAGGGGCGAGGCCGAGCCGTCGAGGACTCGTCCGTCGGGCCCGTAGCCGCCCCAGTTCACCGCCCGCGAGCCCGGGTGGGGCCGGTGCCACTGCAGCCCGACGTGGCCGGCGCCGTGGTGCCGGGCGGCGCCGTCGATGAACGAGGCCTGGAGCGCCCAGAAGTAGAGGTCCGGGACGGTCGGCGTGGCCTCGACGACCAGGGTCACGGATGCCGCGACCACCGCGGCCGCTCCGGCCGGCAACTCCCAGCGCAGGTGCAGCGACGATGCCCGGTTGGCCGACGTGGGATATCCGGCGACCCGGGGCGCGGAGGGGCCAGCCGCCAGCGACCGGACCATCCGTGACCAGACGCGTCCCACCCGCCCAGCCTCGCACGACCGATCACGAGCGCGGGGGAAGGGAGCTTCAGCCCCCAGGTGCGTGTGATCGGTCGACACGAATGCCGATCACAGGTACCGCCGCTGGGTGAGCCACTTGAAGCTGAGGTAGCCCCAGAGCGGCGGCAGGTAGAACACGGCGAATCGATAGGACAGCGCGATCGCGAACGCCATGTCGGCAGGTATGCCTGCTCGCGTCAGCCCGAGGCTGAGACCGGCCTCACTCACGCCGACACCGCCTGGGACCGGCAACAGGCCGGCAAACAACGAGACGACCGTGTTGATGAGGATCAGGCTGGTGAGCGGCACGTCCATGCCGAAGGCATGAACGCAGGCGCCGAGCGTGATCGCGAAGAGCACCTGCGCGAGCAAGTTGCCGCCGTAGAGCTGCGCGAGCTTGCGCGGTGAACGCAGCACTCGGAGCGCCTCGCGTGCGTCTTGGAGCGTCCTCAGCATTCGAGCGCGGAGCGACGGAACGGCGACGCCGATGCCGATCGCGGCGAGCAGAACGCCGACGACGATGAGCGCGGTGGTTGCCAGGCCGCTGAGCTGGTCTTGGCTGAATGAGAGGCCAAGGTCGATGTCGGAGATGAAGAACACGCACAGGAAGAGCGCTGCTTGCACGATGAGCTCGGAGACAGAGTCGATCAGGCCCGCCGAGACGGCGGCTGCCGGCGGGATGCCGAACCGTTGGTAGAAGCGGGTCGTGATGGCGACCTTGCCCGCGGAGCTCGGGACTGCGAGGTTCACGTAGCAAGTCGCGAACTGCAGCAGTGTGGTCGGTCCGAACGGAAGGGCTTGTGATGTCGAGCCCATCGCACTGATCGCGTTCGCGAATCGCGGCAACTGCCCGATCACGAGGGCGGCGGCGAGCCACCACCAGTCGGCGTCGCGGAGTGCACGCGCGAACGAGCCGAAGTCGATGTCGGCGAGCATCCCGATGAGCGTGTACGCAGCGACGGCGAGCAGGGCCAGGTTGAGCAGCGAACGCCAGGTGACGCGTTGGAGCTTGACGAGCTCCGTTTCGGACGCGCCGAGTCGGTCCGCGAGACGCTTGTGTGCGGGGTCGAGCTCGATGTGGCGATGTCGCAGCAGCGAACGGACGCCTGGTGCCATTGCGGCTTCTTGGAAGTACGGCAGCACCTCGATGAGCCCGTTGGCGCCGAGTGCGCTGCGTGCCTGGTCGAAGGCAGTGTCCTCGTCGGTGGCCACCCAGCCGAGAGCGAGCAACTGGGCGCGGTCCCGCAGTTTGTCCTCGCTGTTGCAATGCACCGACGCCGACGACAGATCGCTGAACCCAGCGGTGCCGTCAGCGAACGTCACGACGCGATCGACGTCGAGGCTGCGATGGGCGATGCGGGCTGCGTGCAGGATCGCGAGCTGTTCCCACAAGGAACCGACTTCCGACGCGGTGAGCGATGGCTCGGCGTCGGACAATGGCGCGCCGCGTGGTCGTGTGATGATCAACGCGTCGCCGTTGTCGGCAAGCCCGGCGGAGACGACTGCAGGCAGGTGCGCGCCGGCCTGTTGTGCGAGGAAGCTCACGAACCCTTCGTGTTCGACGTACTCGGCTCGGCCCAGTCGCGCGGTTCGGTGACCGCCGCGGTACCAGAGCCGACGCCACAGGCTCGCGAGGAACTCACCGTCCCAGGCATCGCGCCCATAGACCTTGACCTGGATTGCTCCCGCGGCGTCGCTCCCGACGAGGACTGCCGACCCCTCACGCCCGATCGACAGTGGCTTGAGGTCCGAGACGTCGAGGTTGAGCTCCGCCAGAGCGGCGCGCACACGGCCGACGGTTGGAAGGCCGCCAGGAGACCCGAAGACGAGATGGAGCGCCGTGCCGGCGAGCAGTCCGATCGCCACCGACGCAACCGCACCCGATGCGAGCGACGCGCCGAGGAAGAGCGACCCGACGAGTTGGGCCAGGATGAGCACCCGCCCGAAGCGTCGGAACGGCAGCGTCAGGAATGGGGCGAACGTCGCCAGCGCGGCGCTGGTGACGGCGAGCGCAGCGGGTGGGAAGACCGGAGGCGCGTCCGCATCGACCAGTCGACGGAACACTTCGCCGGCATCTCGTGTGACGATCGCCGCGACGCAGGCCGCACCACCAATCGCGATCAGTGACGCCAGGATCGCCTCGCCGGTGAGCCGGATCCGGTGCCGCACGGCGGTGATGACCATCAAGATCAGCACCCACGTGACCGCACCCCAAAAGCCGATACGCCACAAGAACTGGAGAAACCCCGGGAAGGCCACGAGGAGTTCCGAGAATTGGCGATCGAGATCCCGACCGACCGCGGACAGCACGCACGCGAGCAGCAGCAGGGCCACGTAGCCAACCGCACGCAACAGGTCCACCGGCCGTCGCGCTCGCGGGTCATCGACACCTGCCGCGAAGAGCTGCACGCGTCCACCCGTCGACGTGTGGTCGAGCGCGGTCTCTGTCACCTCGTTCGCCGTGCTCGTGGCCGGGGCTGTCCGCGCGGCCGTGTTGCCGTCAGGAGCCACAGCTGTATGGCGCGGGCTCGCCCGCGATGCGGTCCTGGGTCCACTGCAAGAGGTACGTTCCTCGGGTCAGCTGGATCGCCCGCAACACGCCCGGGAATATACGGCTGTTCGCAAATCGCGGCCACCGGGTCGACGGGCGTGCGTCGGTGGTGGCTCTCGACCATGAGATGAACGCAATCGCCGCCCGGGTTGACGTGGCGGCCTCTGTCGAGCTCGTCGGCCCGCGCGACGAGTTTCGGCCTCCGGCGGAGTTGCTTCTGTAGGGCGCGACTGGCCGACAGGAGGGAATGTTGCTCGAGTCGAACGGCAACCACGAGAGCTGGCGAGACGTTGGCGCCCGGTCGAACGGGACGGCATCGTCGGCGAGGGCGGCCGGCGATCGTGTCATCGACCTCGATGTCTCGTGGCTGGTGCCACCCGACCTCGCCGCCGTGGATGCGTTGGCACGACTGCAGGTCGCCGCGTCCCGCTGCGGACGTTGGCTCCAGCTCCACGGCGCGGACGGTGGACTGGCCGAGCTTCTCGAGTTCGTCGGGCTCGGTGACGTCGTGCACCTGTGCCCGTGCTGCCCTGGTGCGTGGCGCGCGGCGAACCGCCCGTGGGCGGGAGCGGACCACAGGGAGGAGCTGCCGACCTAGGAGACCGGGTCGGCGGGGAGGCCGAAGAGCTCGAACAGCGCCGGGTCCAGGAAGACGTGGATGGCGCTGATGCGCCCGCCGACGACGTCGAGCACCTGGATGGAGAACGCCGTCGGCTCGCGTCCCGGCGCCTGCGGCCTGTAGACCGCAACGGCCGGCGACGCGTTCGCGTTGACCGGCGTGAGCCGCTCCTGGCCGAAGGCGTCAACGGCGAGAAGCCAGCGCCGTATGTCGTGAGGCCCTTGCATCCAAAGTTCGAACGGCGGCATCTCGAGGATGGCGTCGTCGCGCAACAGGCCAACGAGCGCGTGGACGTCGTTGCGCTCGAAGGCGTCGATGTAGGCGGCCAGGAGTTCACGATCGCCCGCGGCGGGCTGGCTCGGCGCCGAGTCGCGGTCGATGGCTGCGAGCGCGGCGCGGGCCCGGCGAAGCGCGCTGTTGACCGCGTCGGCGCTCGTCTCCAGGAGCATTGCGACCTCTGCGGCACGCCAGCGCAGCACGTCGCGCAGGATGAGGACCGCTCGCTGCCGGGGAGCGAGGTGTTGCAGCGCTGCGATGAATGCGAGCCGCACGGACTCCCGTGCCACGACCCGTTCAGCGGGGTCACCGGCCGGTGGCAGGATCAAGCTGTCGGGTGCCGGCTGGATCCAGGTCGCCTCCGGTCGGGCCCCACCGCGACGGAGTTCACCAGTGGCGACGGGCGCAACGTCTGTCGGCAGTGCGCGCCGCGAGCGCCCCTTCAGCATGTCGATGCAGACGTTGGTGGCGATCCGGTAGAGCCATGGGCGCAACCCGGTTCGATCCTCGAACGTCGCGAGCGCCCGCCAGGCGCGCAGCATCGTGTCCTGGACGGCGTCTTCGGCTTCGTAGATCGATCCGAGCATCCGGTAGCAGTAACCGACCAGCTCGCGGCGGTACTGCTCCAACTGCTCGGCCGGGATGGCACCGGGCGCGGTGTCCGCGCTCACGACGCCAGAATAAGCCCGTCGGCGCTCATCCGACGGGGCTCAGCCCGGCCGGTGTCAGCAGATACGCGCCCGCCGCGTACTCGGCCGAGGTCACCAGGTCCACCGTCGCCTTGCCGACCTCCTCGGGCGTGGGGCCTGGGCCGAAGCGCGCCACGTACTCGTCGGCGTCGACACCGTCGCGGCGTGCGTACGCGGACACTGCCATCGACCCAAGCTGTGTCGCGGAAGTCAGCTTCGGCAGCACCGAGATGAAACGGATGCCCAGGCCGGCCCGTGCTGACTCGTCCGCGGCGTAGCCGGTGACGAACCGGATCGTGGCCTTGGCACCGGCGTAACCGCCGCTGAGCGGTGAGCCCGCCACCGCCGCACCGCTGGACATCGTGACCACCGTGCTCCCGGGGCGGAGCGGCAGCAGCAGCGCCTCGCGGATCCAGTGGAACGCATGTCGCACGTCAACATCCCAAGCCTGGCTGAACGTCTCCCACGTCTGGTGCTGGAGTGGGCGCATCAACGGCGGTGCGCCGGCGTTCAGCACGAGCGTGTCGGGCCGGTACTGCTCGATGAGGGTCCCGGCAACGACCGGGTCGGCAACATCGGCCACCGCCGTGGTGAGCGTGCCGCCCAGGTCGTGGCGCAGGGATGCGAGCGACTCGGCGTTGCGGGCCACGGCAACCACCTTGGCGCCCTCGGCGTGCAGCGCCGAGGCGATCGCCCGGCCGAAGCCCCGGCTCGCACCCGTGACCAGCGCGGTGGAACCGGTCTGATCCGAAGAAGTCATCTCGAGTCTCCTTGATGCAGAGCGGGGCCGATCCCCGTCGCACCAAGAACTTCCCGGCGCGCCAAAAGTCGTCGCGCCGTCGCACCGGGCACCCAACTCCAGGCGCGCGGCGACTTTTCCACCAGGTCGCAGTTGCACCCGGTGGGAAGCGAGACCCACGCCTCCCCTGCGAGCCCAGAACCGCCCCGGACCATCCGTGCCCTGGCGCCATCCCCTGAGGGGGAGTGGTGGTGCTCGGGTGCGCTCATGGCGGTGGTCGGCTGGTGTGGGTGCGGTCGTGGGGGTCGGTGATTTCGAGGGTGGCGTCGGGGAGGAGTTTGGTGTGCCAGCCGGGGGTGTGGAGGAGGTGGTGGTGGC
>DASSDL010000044.1:0-10637 GCA_035697145.1 Acidimicrobiales bacterium | reverse complement strand
CACGACGGCCCGGGCAATGGTCAGATGCAGGCGGAGCCGCGAGCTCATCTATTGCTCGATGGCGAAGGTGTTGCCGTCGGGGTCCCGGAACCATGCGACTTGACCGACGCCGAGCGAGTGGATCCCGCGCGTGTCGGTCTGGAGCTGGGGATCCTCGTACCGTTCGAAGTTCACGCCGTTGGCGCTGAGCTCGTCGACCACGTGCTCGACGTCGGGGACGTACCAGGTGGCCAACGTGCCGGTCGCCTTGCCGGCGTTGGCGGGAGACACGTACACGTGCAGCGAGGTCCCATCTCCGCATGCGTACCGGTGGCTGCCGTCGCCTTCGTCTTCCACCCCGGGGAGACCGAGCTTGCCTTCGTAGAACGCCTCGGCCCTGGCCATGTCGGACACCGCGATCGACGCGCTGACCTTGTAGCTGCTCAATCCCATCAGCTCTCCTCCTTCTTGGGGGGCGGTCAGTGGATGCGCTGGCCCCCGCGCGCGGCGGCCCGCCGCCGTGGCGACAGGATCGGGAATGTCGTCGCCGTCGTTGCTGCCTTCGGCCTCCTCGTCGAGCTCCCGCCCCGGTCCGGGCTCGGGCTCTGCCCCGGTCCGCGCCCGCCGCAGCAGGACCCCGGCCAGGATCGCCAATGCTGCGGCGACGGCGGCGCTGATTGCAGCGGTGAGCTGCAGCCCGTGGGTGAACGCCTCGCGGGCGGCGTCGAGCAGCTCGGCGCCGAGCGGCTCGGGGAGCTGGTCGGCCACGGCTTGGGCGCCGCCGAGCGTGTCGCGTGCGGCCTCGGCCGCCGTGGGGGACACACCGGCGGGGATGGCGTCGCCGAGATCGTTGCGGTACACGGCCGTGCCGACGCTGCCGATGATCGCCACACCGAGCGCCAAGCCCAACTCGGTGCCGGTCTCCGAAATAGCCGACGCCGCCCCGGCCCGTTCGGGTGGCGCCGCGCCGACGATCATGTCGGTGCCCAACGTCACCGTGGGAGCGACGCCGAAGGAGAACAGCACCGAGCCGGTCACGAGCACCACGAGACCCGAGGATCCGTCGACCTGGGTGAGCACCCCGAAGCCGATCGCCGCCAGCATCAGGGCGACACCGAGCACGAACCCCGGGCTCATCCGGCGCACGAACAGCGGGGCCAGCATCGATCCGACGATGCTCCCGCCCGCCGCCGGGAGTAGCCACAGGCCAGCTTCCAGCGGTGACAGCCCCACCACGAGCTGCAGGTATTGGGCCAGGAAGAGATAGGTCCCCGCCCAGGTGAACAAGGCGAGCGTCTCGGTGGTCAGTGATGCGCTGAAGGCGGGGATCCGGAACAGCCGCAGGTCGATCAGCGGGTCGGCCAGGGTTCGCTGGCGGAGCAGGAATGCCGTGCCGACGGCCAGGCCGGCCGCGATGAAAAGCGCGGGCGGCCAGCCCAGGCCGTCCTCGGCGATCCGCTTGAGCCCGTAGATCACTGCCAGCACGCCCGCCAGCGACAGGGCCACGCTGGTGAGGTCCAACCGGCCGGCCCCGCGATCCCGGGACTCGGGCAGCAACGCCGGTCCCAGCGCCAGGAGGGCCACCATCGCCGGCACGCCCAGCAGGAACACCGAGCCCCACCAGAAGTGGTCGAGCAGCGCTCCGCCCAGCACCGGACCGATCGCCGTGCCCGCCGAGAAGACGGCGGCCCACACCCCGATGGCGATCGCCCGCTGGCTCGGGTCGACGAAGATGGTACGGATCAGGGCCAGGGTGGATGGCAACAGCGTCGCCCCCGCCACGCCCAGCAGGGCCCGGGTCGCGATCAGCATCTCGGCGCTGGTGGCGAATGCCGCCAGCACCGATGCCAGGCCGAAGATGGCGGCGCCGGTCAGCAGCAGGCGGCGGCGGCCAATCCGGTCGCCCAGGGTTCCCATCGTGATCAGCGAGCCGGCGACCAGGAACCCGTAGATGTCGACAATCCAGAGCAGCTGTGAACTGCTCGGCTGGAGATCGGCGCTGAGGTGCGGTACCGCCAGGTGCAGCACGGTCAGGTCCATCGACGCGAGCAGGGTCGGCAGCGCGAGCACCGCGAGCCCAGCCCATTCCCGCGGCCCGGCCCGGAGTGCAGCCACCGGGCTGCGCCCGCCGACGCCCCCGACGTTCGCATTCACGTCTTGGTCCTGAGGCAGCACGTCTGGGCCCTTTGGCGATGGTCGGGTCAGGACTCGAGGGTCCGTTCGAAGGCGTCGAGGAACCCAGGCCAACCGCTCTCGTGGGCGGCGCGCTGCTCCTCGCTCGGGTACCCGGCGTCGAGCAGCCTCAGCAGGGTCCCGCCGTCGTGCGCTTCGAAGGTCACGGTCACGCGGGTGTCGAACGAGGGCCGCCCGTCCGGGAACTCGTAGAGCGTGGTGTAGACGAGCCGATGCGGCGGGTCGATCTCCTCGAACACCCCGTGCTCCAGGTACATCTCTTCGCGCGTGGGCCCGAACAGGACGCGCCACTTCCCACCGACACGGAGGTCGGTCTCCGCCTCGACGATCCAGCCGGACTCCGGCGCATACCAGCGGCGCCGCGCCTCGGCGTCGACCCAGTGCTTGAACGCCGCGTCGGGCGTCGTGTTCACGACGCGCTCGAGCCGGATGTCGAAGCCGGTCATCGTGGCCCCCCGTTCAGGTCGTCGACGTGGCGCTCGAACCGATCGAGGCGCCGGTTCCACAGCGCGCGGCGCTCCTCGATCCACCCGGCGGCACCGTCGAGCGGCCGCGTGCTCAGCCGGCACCAGCGCGTTCGGCCACGCTTCTGGGTCTCCACGAGGGACGCCGCCTCCAAGGCGCGCACGTGCTTCAACACGCCGGGCAGCGACATGCCCAGCGGGGCCGCGAGCTCGGAGATCGACACTGGCCCGTCGCCCAGCCAGTCGAGGATCTGGCGGCGGTGGGCGTCAGCCAGGGCCGAGAACGTCCGGTCCAGAACGGCGGGCGAATACTGAGCCATTCGGTTAAGTGTAGGTACAGACGACGGAATCCGCAACGACGTCGGACTCCCATCGGCCGACGAGGGCGACCAGGGGTTGGTTTGGGGCCGGGGTAGGCGTGTTCTGTGCGCGGGCCTGACCGACCGGGGCATCGTCGCTCCTGTCGTTGGGGTGTCATGGTCTCGTGCCAGCGACGTGTGGGCGGGTCAGTCTGTGGTCCGGGTGCTGAGGGTGACCCAGCCCGTGGTGGCGATCACGGCTAGGGCGGCGAGGACGGCGAGATGGCCGGTGGGGCTACCCAGGTCGAGCCAGGGTTCTTGGATGGACCGCACGACGTGGGTGAGGGGCACGGCGTTGGCGATGGTGCTCATGGGGTCGCCCATGGCGTCGGGGGGTGGGCCGGCGCCACCGAGGAGGAAGAAGGGGAAGAACAGCAGCATGCCGAGGCCCTGGGCGGAGCGGGCGCTGGGCAGGGCCATGCCCAGGGCGATGCCGATGCTGATGAACGCGAACGCGCCGAGCAGGGTGCCGACGGCCACGCCGAGCAGGTTGTCGGGTTCGGGTAGGCCGTAGACGAGGTGGCCGGTGACCAGCAGGACGACGATGGCGACGAGCGTGATGGCCATGGCCACCAGGATCCAGGCGGCAGGGAGCGCCCAGCGGGGGTAGTGGCTGACGTCGAAGCGGCGAAGCACGCCACGCTCGCGGTAGGAGGCGAGGTGCACGGGCAGCATGACCAGGCCGATGGCGGCGATGACCACGCCGATGTAGGCGGCGACGTAGTAGTCCGAGGGTAGGGCGCCCTCGAAGTTGGGGTCGTCGTCGTCGAAGACCCCGCCCAGTATGAGCACGGTGAGGACGGGAAACGCGAACACGAACGTGAGCACCATGGGTTCGCGCACGAACAGCTTCAGCTCGGTGGCGGCCAGCCGCAACAGCGAACGCATCACGAAACTCCTTCGAGGCTGCGGCCCGGAGCGGCTGCGGTCGAGCCGTCGGTGCCGGGGTCGCTGATCAGGGCGATGAGTGCGTCTTCGAGGTCTGGGTGGTGGACCCGCAGGTCGGGGGGCCCCAGCTGGTCGTCGCCCAGCACCGCGGCGCACACCGGTGCGATCAGCTGGTTGGTGCCAACCACCCGGATCCGCTCGCCGTGGCGTTCCACGGTGTCGACACCGGGCAGGGTCGCCAGGGTGGCCGGGTCGAAGGACACCGGTGGCGTGAACGTGACACTGGTCAACCGGGCGTGGCGGGCGATGAGCTGGGCCGGGGTGCCGGCGTCGACGATGCGGCCTCCGCGCATGACCGCCACCCGGTCACACAGGGCTTCGGCCTCGTCCATGAAATGGGTGACCAGCACCACTGTGGTGCCCCGGTCGCGGACCTCGCGGATGGCGGCCCACACCTCGCCACGGGCCAGCGGATCCAGGCCCTGGGTGAGCTCGTCGAAGAACACCACGCGGGGCTCGTTGAGCAGCGCCAGGGCGATGAACAGACGCTGGCGTTGGCCTCCCGACAGCGACGCGAAACTCGAACGCCCCAACTCGGCCAGGTTCCAGGTGTCCAACAGCTGATCGGCCGAGCGTCGGTCCCCATCACCGAAGAGCAGGACGGCCTCGTCCACCCGCAGCCGGTCGGGCAGCGCCGAATCCTGCAGCTGGCTGCCCACCAGGGCCCGCAGCTGCGAACCCGCGGTCCGCGGATCCAAACCCAGCACCCGCATGCGGCCACCGTCGGGGCGACGCAGGCCCTGCAGGCACTCCACCGTCGTCGTCTTGCCCGCCCCGTTGACCCCCAGGACGCCAAAGGTCTCGCCTTCGGCCACGGTGAATCCCACATCGTCGACCGCCAAATGGGCGCCATAGCGCTTGGTGAGTCCCTCCACCTCGATCACATGGCGGCGCGCCCCGGGCACATTCTCCATCCGGCCTCCTGGTCCTCGCCGCCTCCCCGACGGTGAACCTGGCGGCCTGCGGGGAGCTGTCGCTGTCAACCAAGGGGCGCGAGACTCGGCCTCGCAGCCGCGAGATCCCATCTCGCGGGGCCATGTCGTGAAGCACCCTCCGGCACCGTCATCTCAGCCATCCGTGGCCGCGTAATGTTCGGCGCCGAGGAAATGGAGCGAAACGTACGGCTCATTTCCAATGACCCAGCTGTCGTGTGGCGTGGCGGGAATGGAGAACAGCCGACCAGCCGGCAATTCAACCACGGTCCCATTGTCGAACGCCGCTGTGGCTCTGCCCGAAAGGACAAGCCCGACATGCGCAACGGGGCAGCGCGTGAGGCCTAGTGACGGTCCCACGTGCTGCGACCACCTCCATCCAGGCTGATACGTGGCCCGTCCGATCGTGGTCCCACCGATGTGCACGAGCTCGAACGTTCCAAGTGGGAACGTCCGTGTCTCGTCCGGTGACTCGAACTGCCTGAGAACCACACCAACGTCGGCCATGACAACGTCTCCTTTCGCTCAGCGTCGCCAACGCAATGTCGACGGATCAGAGGTGCGCGACCTCGTGGGGCTTCTCCGACTTCCGGCGGCTCCGGGGGTGTCACAGCCTCCATGTGACGTCGCCGGCGGGTTGGTAGCGGCAGGTGATACCGGTGGAGATCGTGGCTCGGAGGTAGCGGGCGAGCTCGGGGTGGCGCTGGTCGAGTCGTCGCAGGCTGTCGCGGATGCGTGCGGTGACTGTCTTGCGTGCCCGTTCGCCTTCGTCGCCGAGCCGGCGAGAGCGGCCGGCGAGTCCGGTGGCGCGACGGAGCTCGTCGATCAGGGCTTGGCGTTCGTTGTCGAGCTGGGCGGCTCGATGGTCGTCGTGGCGGTCGAGCGCCCGGTCGATCTGTTCGTCGAGCTCGGCGAGGCGCTGGCGGTAGCGCGCCTTCGCACGCTCGTCGAGGATGGCGTCGGCACCGAGGCGTCGGGGGGCCTGAGGCGTTGCCCGGCCGGGATCGAGGAGGACGAGGACGGGCACGTCGATCCCGGGTTGCCCGAGCAGGGTGTGCAGGTCGCGGAGCCCCTTGGCGTCGGGCATGTGGACCATGCGACCGGCGAACGCGATCGTCCAGACGTCTCCCTTGAGGCGGAAGACGGTGGGGGCGCGGGCGGTTCCCACGGGTCCGGTCACGATGCCGTGCCTGGCGGCTCGAGGCTGCGCGCCGCGGGCGCGCTCCAGGGCGGCGAGCATGCCGAGTTCGCCCGCCTCCCGCTCGACGTCGCTGAGCAAGCCGGACGCGGTGCCGGCGTCGGCCTGTAGGCCGCGAGCGATCAGAGCCTCGGCGAGACGGGCGCGGGCCTCGATCGACCACGGGCGGGCGCCTAGTCGATCGGCGGCGCGTTGGGCCGCCGTGAACCCGGCGATCGCATCGTCCCAGCGGCCCTGCGCGGCATCGATCAGGGCGCACCAATGCGCCATCGGCCCGTGGACCAAGACACCGGCAGCCACGACCGCCCACTGGTCGACTAGGGGAGCGATCTCAGCGCGGGCGGTCGCACAGCGCTGCGGATCCCGTGTCGCCGCCGCCACCTCGGCCTGGACGATCAACGGCATCGACGCAAACCATCCGGGAAACTGCTCGCGAACCGGGGTGACGTCCGCTAGCAGCCGACACGCGAGATCGGTCTCCCCTGCCTGCGCCGCCAAGCTGGCACCCACGACGGAACTCCACGGGTCGGCGTCCGCGTGGTAGGCGTCGACCAAGGCGCTGGCCTCGTCGAGGTTGCCCTGTAGCACCGCGAGCCCCCAGGTCTGGCCGCGCCACACGCCGGTCCTGTCCACTTCCCCGAGCCGCTCGCCGAGTGCGAAGGCCTCGTCGATGAACGCGCGCGCTTGCTCGAAGTGTCCGGTGAGGATCGCGATGGTGCCCTGACGCGACAGGGCGAGAAAGCGAAACCGCGGCAGGCGCGTGCGCTCAGCCATCGCGACGAACGAAGCGTGCTCCTTGAGGGCGCCGGGATCGCCCTGCTCCAGGAGGGCCACCATCCGCAGCAGGGAGGCCTGCAGTTCCAGCTCCCGGTCGGCCCGGCGCCGGGCGGCCGCGGTCATCTCGTCTGCGAGCGCGGCTCGTTCCTTGGCGGTTCCCGGTTCCCAGATGGCATCGTGCCGGGCCAGGAGGCTCGACCCCAATGCCTCGTCGTCGCCGCTGCGGCGGGCGAGGTCGACGGCGCGGGCGCTGAGCTCCAGGGCGGCGGGGTCAACCGGCGTGTGGTGGGTGCGAGCACGACTGGCGGCTGCGAGAAGGCGCAGCGCCAGGCCGCTGCCAGGCGCGGGGTCGTCGCCGATGAGCCGTGTGCGAGCCTCGTCGATGAGATCGATCTGGTGGTTTCCCCGTTCCCGTCGGCCGATGCCGAGCCCGTGGAGTCCGAGCGCGGCGCGGGCCAGCAGCGCGGGATCGTTGAGGTTCTGCGCCACGGCGACGACCTTCTCGAAGGTCTGGCGTGCCTGCTCGAGCTCGCCGGCGCGCTGTTGCTCGACGCCGAGATCGAGGGCGATAGCCGCGCGCCGCCGGGGGGCGTCCTCGGGGACGAGCTCCAGGGCGTGGCCGTAGTGCCGTGCAGCTTCCTCCGAGGCCAGCCGCCTCGATGCATCGCGGGCAGCATCGATGACCAGCACGAGGGCGTCCGCGGCGTCGACATCGGGGATGGCGAGGCGAGCGTGGTTGGCTCGGTCTGCCGGGACGAGCCGGCTCCTGAGGTCCGGTGAGCGCGCGATCGCCCGGACGACGGCAGCGTGGAGGCGTCGCAGCTCAGCGTCATCGAGTGATCCGTACAGCGTCTCTCGCACCAGCTCGTGCGCGAACGAGAACCGCCGGTCGTCGACGGATACGACCAGTCGGGCCGTGATCGCCTGGCGCAGGAGGGCGTTCACCTCCGTGACCGACTCGCCGACGCATGCTGCGAGAACCAGGGGGTCGAACTCGGTGCCCAGGACAGCGGCGCTGGTGAGGACCTTGACAACCCCCGGGGGGAGGTGCGCCAGCCGCCGTTCGATGGCGTCGCGGATCACCGGCGCGATCCCGGCGATCGATGTTCCACCGTGCCAGAGGCGCGCCATCTGCTCCACGAACAGGGGGTTGCCTCCGGTGCGACGGTGGACCTCGGCAGCCAGCTCCTCATCCGGCGCACGAGCCGCCGTGCGCGCCATGAGCAGGCCGACCGAGGCGCGGTCCAGCCCGGCCAACTCGATGGTCCTGGCGTGTGCCGCCAGGGGCAGGATCAGGGGCGCCAAGGGGTGGCCGGCGGCCTCGACCTCGTCGTCACGGTAGGTGCCCACGACCAGCAGCCGCTCGAACCAGCTGTGACGGACGACGAAGTCGAGGAGCTTGACCGACGCCGGGTCGGCCCAATGCAGGTCCTCGAGCACCACCACCACCGCCCGGCTGCGGGAGGCAGTGACCAGCAGGGTCGTGACGGCGTCATAGAGCCGGAAACCCCCGGTCTCGGACCCGGCCGGCCGGGGAGCCTCGCTCGCCTCGCCCAGTAGGAAGGACAGCGCATCACCGGCGGCCGCCCGGGCGCCATGCCACTCCTGGGGGAGCGCCGTCCGTTCCAGGTTCCGGACAACCTGCACCCAGGGCCAGTAACCGGGGGCGCCCCCGCGTTCCCAGCACGCCGCGCTGAGCACCAGGACGTCGCGACGCCTGGCCTCTTCCATCGCGGCGACCACCAGCGCGGTCTTGCCGATGCCCGCTTCCCCTGCGATGAGCACGAGATCCCCGTGGCTGTCGATGGTGCGGCTGATCTCGGCCTGGAGGGTTCCCGCGGGGCGGTCCCGTCCGATCAGCGCAGCAGCCTCCACAGCATCTCCGAGGGTTGTTGGCGACGTCGCCCGCGAGATCGGATCTCGCGGCTGCGAGCCCGAGTCTCGCGCCCCCCTAGACGGCGGCGACAGCTCCCGGAGGACGCTATGCCCACGCTCAAGCCGCGGGCGCTTGACGATGGGGCCGGATGGAAACCGGGCCCGATTCGTGCCGGCGCTTTGGAGTTCCGGCTCGAGCAACATCGGGTGGAGCTGACGGCCTTCTGCCGTCGGATGCTCGGGTCGTGCGATGCCGAAGATGCCGTGCAGGAGACGCTGGTCCGAGCCTGGCGCGCCTTCGATCGCTTCGAGGGCCGGGCCGCGCTGCGATCGTGGCTCTATCGCATCGCCTTGAACGTGTGCCTCGACGGCTTGCGCGCCAGGCAGCGCCGCGCCCGGCGCATCGAGATGACGGTCCACGAACTGACCCGTTGCCCCGCTCCCTCCCGGGGGTATCCCACAGCCGTGGCAGCGGCTCCCGCCGGCGCAGTCGACGCCGCGCTCAGCAACCGGGCCGACACGGCCGTCGCGCGCGAGGCCGTCGGGCTCGCGCTCGCCACGCTTATGCGCCTCCCATCCCGCCAACGAGCGGTGCTGATCCTGCGGGACGTCCTGCGCTGGAGGGCCGCCGAGGTCGCGGAGCTCCTCGACACGACCGCGGCGTCGGTGAACAGCGCGCTCCAACGAGCCCGCTCGACGCTGGCGGCCGGCAACCCCAGCTCGACCGATCCGCGCCCACCCGGTGACCTGACACAACGGGAGGTCCTCGCCCGTTACGTCGACGCCTTCGAGCGCTACGACTTCGACGTTCTCTGCTCCATCCTCCGCGCGGACGCGCGTCGCGCTCCCGGCGCCGTTGCCGCTCCCAGCAGCCGGTGTCGGGTCGGTTGAACCGAAGGCAAAGGACCGGTAAGAGACACTGGCCGCTGACGGCCAGCTCGCCACGCAGCGTGCTGGTAGCAGCCGCCAGCACCATCACTGGGCCCGTCACCCACCGAACCCACTTCGGGACCCCACCCCCCACGGTTCCGCGGGCGACGGCACAATGGGGCGTGGCCAGCTACGCCATCATCGAGGCTCCGTCCGTGCTGGGGCTGTTCCCTGGAGGCGTCGAACACCTGCCGAGGGCGCTGCTCGATGCCGGTCTCGCCGACGCCGTCGGGGCGCGCCACGCGGGCCTCGTGACCTCGCCGCCCTACGACCCAACCCGGGACGCAGCCACGGGGTTGCTCAACCCGACAGGGCTACGGGACTACGCGCATGCCCTCGCCGACGCGACCGGTGAGGTGCTCGATGCTGGCGATGTCCCGCTCGTGCTCGGCGGCGATTGCTCGATTCTGCTCGGCAACCTCTTGGCATTGCGGCGGCGCGGGCGTCACGGGCTGTTGTTCGTCGATGGCCACGCCGACTTCTACCAGCCGGACGCCGAGCCCAACGGCGAGGCCGCTTCCATGGATCTGGCCCTGGCCACCGGCCGGGGTCCGGACGTCGTCGCCAACCTCGAGGGTCGCGGTCCGTTGGTCGGCGACAAAGACGTCGTGCAGCTCGCGCGGCGAGATGCCGAGGAGGCCGCCGAGGCGGGAAGCCAGCGTATCGAGGACACCGCCATCACGGTGATCGACCTTCCGACCTTGCGGCAACGGGGGGTGGAGCGGCCCGCGTCGGACGCCTTGGCGCGCCTCGTTACCCCCGAGCTCGACGGCTTCTGGATCCACGTTGACTGCGATGCTCTCGATGATGCCGTCATGCCGGCCGTTGATTACCGGTTGCCTGGCGGGCTGAGCTGGAGCGAACTGGAGACGGTGATCCAACTCGCCGTGGCGACCGGGCGCGCTGTCGGGATCGAGGTGACCATCTTCAATCCGTTGCTCGACGGCGATGGTTCTCTCGCCCGGGAGCTCGTCGGCTGTCT
>DASSDL010000043.1:0-35000 GCA_035697145.1 Acidimicrobiales bacterium | reverse complement strand
TACAGCCCGTGAAGGACGTCGCCCTTCCCGATCAGGTGGCCCGGCTGGGCCCGGTCACCATTGACCGAGACCGCACCCTGTTCCAGGGAGCGGCGGGCGTCGCCCCTGGAGCTGGCGAGCCCCGCCTCGACTAGCAGCGGCACGAGATCGACACCCGCCGCCAGCTCCTCGTCGGAGCTCAACGGCGCAGTGGGAACTTCCGCCGCCACGGCCGCCAGTGCGGCGCTACTGGCCTCTAGCGGTGATCCGCCGAACAGGATCTCGGACGCCTGTTCGGCGGCCCGAGCCGCGGCGGCACCGTGCACCAGCGCCGTGACCTCACCAGCCAACACCCTTTGTCCTCGCCGACGCTCCGGCGCCTTCGCATGGTCGGCTGCCAGTTCGTCGACGGCAGTGATGCTCAACAACGTGAACTTGGCCAGATATTCCCTGACCTGCCGGTCGTCCGTCTGCATCCAGTGCTGGTAGAACCGGTAGGGACTGGTCTTGGCGGGATCGAGCCAGACCCGGGCGCCCGTCGTCTTGCCCAGCTTCGACCCGTCCGGCGCGGTGATCAGCGGCCACGAAAGCCCGTGGATGGCCCGGCCCCGGACCCGGCGCACGAGGTCTATGCCCGAGAGGATGTTGCCCCACTGGTCGGACCCGCCGACCTGGAGCTCGATGCCGAGGTGCTCGTTGAGCCACAGATAGTCGTGGGCCTGCAGCAGCATGTAGCTGAACTCGGTGTAGCTGATGCCCTCCCCGTCACGCTGGAGGCGCGCCCGTACCGATTCCCGCGCCAGCATCTGGTTGACCGTGACGTGCTTGCCGACGTTGCGCAGGAAGTCGAGCAGCGTGACGTCCACAGTCCAGTCGCGGTTGTCGACGAGTAGCGCCCCGCCCTCCTCGAAGTCGAGGATGCGCGCCATCTGGGTCTTGATGGCGGCCACGTTGGCGTCGAGGGTCTCGGCGTCGAGCAGGTTGCGCTCGTCCGACCGCCCGCTCGGGTCTCCAACCATGCCGGTGGCGCCCCCGGCCAGGGCCACGGGGCGGTGGCCGGCGTCCTGGAACCTCCGTAGCACCAGCAGGCCGATGAGGTTGCCGATGTGCAGGCTGTCGGCGCTGGGATCGCAGCCGTAGTAGAGGCCGAGGGGACCGGCGGCGAGCCGGGCGGCCAGTTGCTCGCGATCTGTCGAGTCCTGGACCAGCCCGCGCGCCTCCAGGTCGTCGAGGAGCGTAGTGCTCACTGGTTCGCTCGCTGACGCTCGCTCACCGACTGGACGCTACCGGCCCGGGACGGGGAGCCTGGTGTGGTGACCGTCCAGGCCCCGCGGGTTCCGACCGAGGACGACAGCGACGACAGTGGCGCCGGCGCGATGACTGGGCGCAGGTCGCGCCTGGGCCGGACGGTCGTCATCATCGTCGTCTGCGCACTCGTGTCCATGTGGGGCTACGTGCTCTACCTGGCCTTCGGGCCCGGTCGGCAGCCGCCGATCGATCGACTCGACAACCCGGCGTTCGCGCAGGCGGCCGAGGAGCGCTGCGCAGCCACGCTGGAGGAGGTCGCCCGGCTGCCGGTCGCCAGCGCCTCGCACACGGCCGCCGAGCGGGCGGACGTGCTGGCGCGGGCCAACGGCGTCTATGCCGCCATGCTCGACCACCTGGACGACCTCGAGGCCTTGGCACCCGCCGGGGACCAGCGACGGCGCGCCAACGAGTGGTTGGGCGACTGGCGCACCTATCTCGGCGATCGCGAGAAGTTCGCCAACGCCCTGCGAACGGACCCGGACGCCCGCTTGCTGGTGTCGGCGAAGCCCGGCGAAGGCCAGCAGATCACCGGTTGGATCGACGAGTTCGCCAAGGCCAACCGGATGCCGTCCTGCGTCTCACCCACCGACGCCTGAGCACTTTGCGCGGCTAGGCACGTCATCCTGGCTCTCGGTGGTCAGCGCTGCTGGGAGGCCCAGCTGTTGAGCTGCGACCCGGCAACAAATTCCCACGGGGGGTGCCTGCGGAACGCCCTGTCCGCTGGCCCTCTGAGCACTCCCCCCCAACCTCGGGTCGTCCGGCGCCGGGCTCCCGGGATCGGGAGACGTTGGGGTCGCCGCGCACGTACCAGCGCCAGGGATGCTCGGCCCCGCTGCTGAGCCCGATGCGGGTCGTCTGCGCCGGGTCCGCCGGCGGGGGCGTGCCGTCGTCGCACACGCCGACCCCGCGGTCGCAGGTCACGAGGTCGGCGCCGTCGAACGCCCGGCCGAGGCCAAGGGCCTGGCAGAGCTTCGCCGGTCCATTGCAGAGGTCCCGATCACGCCGGGCCCGGGGCCGGACCGCTCGCATGGCATCCAGGCCCGCCACCGGGGCGAGCGCTCGCAACAACACCGCCACGCCCTCGCCCTCCTCGCCGCACACCGCGTTGGCGCACCAGTGCATGCCGTAGGTGAAGTAGACGTAGAGCCCGCCGGGCGGTCCGAACATCGTGCGGTTGCGCGCCGTCATGCCGCGGTACGCGTGGCTACCGGGGTCGATGGCGCCGCAGTAGGCCTCGACCTCGACGATGCGGCCGACCCGCTCGGCCGCATCGGGCCCCTCGGCATCGCCGGTTCCCCGTCGCACCAGCAGCTTGTTGAGCAGCTCGGGCGCCACCGCCCGCGGGTCGCGGCGGTAGAAGTCGCGCTCGATGATCCTCATGCCAATGCCGACCGCACCGTCGCGGGCACGGGCGCAGGGTCGGTCGTGCCGGGTGCCACCGACACGTAGGTCACGACCGCGGTGAACACCGGCTGCTCCCCGACCGATCCCTCGTAGCCAATGTCGAAGCTGGTGGTGCCCCAGCGGCGGACGGCCAGGTCGATGGCGAGCACGTCGCCGAACGTGGCCCCGCCGTGCCAGGTGATGTCCGCCCGCTTGAGCACCATGTCGAAGGTGGATTCGTACTCCCGGCCGAGCGCCGACCGCAGCCAGGTGTCGAAGGCGTCGTCGACGTACGCCAGGTAGTGGGCGTTGAAGACATGGCGCTGCATGTCGACCTCGCCGTAGCGGACGCGCAGCTCGTGACGATACGGCGGGCTCACTCAGACGACTCTCCCAGCCCCAGGCGCTCGGCGTCGACGACGAGCCGGCGTTCGAAGTGCTCGAGCTGCTCTTCGACCGGCTCGGGTCCGGCGCCGCCGGGCGTGCGCCGCCGCGCCACCGGCGTCCCTGGCTCGAGCAGGGCTACACCCTCGGATCCCAGGTCGGGATGCGCCTCGACCAGCTCGGCCAGCGGAACGTGGCGCTCGAGGCTGTCGCGCACAAGCGCGCCCACCAGCGCGTGCGCGTCCCGGAACGGCACCCCCCGATCCACCAGCAGCTCGGCGAGGTCGGTGGCTGCGGCGTACGGCGAGTCGGCCGCCCGCTGCATGCGGTCCAGGTCGAACGCCAGGGTCCGATACAGGCCCGCCATCGCCGCCAATGCCAGCGAGAGTTGGTCGGCGGCGTCGAACAGCGGCTCCTTGTCCTCCTGGAGGTCGCGGTTGTAGCTGAGCGGCAGCCCCTTCAGCGTCGCCAGCATCCCCGCGAGGTCGCCGATCAGTCGCCCGGCCTTGCCCCGGGCCAACTCGGCGATGTCGGGGTTCTTCTTCTGCGGCAGCATCGACGACCCCGTGGCGTACGCGTCGTCGAGCCGCACGAACCCGAACTCGTCGCTCGACCAGAGGATCACCTCCTCGCCCATGCGGGACAGGTGCACCGCCACCAGGCTGAGGACGAACAGCGCCTCGGCAACGAAGTCACGGTCGCTCACGGCATCGAGGCTGTTCTCGAACCGCGCGCCGAAACCCAGCTCCTGGGCGGTGAAGTCCGGGTCCAGCGGCAGCGACGATCCGGCGAGCGCCCCGGCGCCAAGCGGTGACACGTCGAGCCGCCGCCGGCAGTCGGCGAGTCGGTCGACGTCGCGAGCCAGCGCCCAGCCGTGGGCGAGGAGATGGTGGGCCAGGGTCACCGGCTGGGCCCGCTGGAGGTGCGTGTAGCCCGGCATGTATGCCGGCCCGACCGCACGGGCCCGCTCCAGCAGCACCCGCTGCAGCCCCACCACTCGTTGGGCGAGGGTGGTGAGCTCGCGCTTGCACCACAGGCGCAGGGCCGTGGCCACCTGGTCGTTGCGGCTGCGGCCGGTGTGGAGCTTGGCGCCTGCCGGGCCCGCCAATTCGGTCACCCGGCGTTCGATGGCGGTGTGGATGTCCTCGTCGCCGGGCTCGAACGTGAACGTGCCCTTCCGGAGCTCCTCGCCCACGCGGTCGAGCGCGGTTCGTACCAGGTCCGCCTCCTCCTCGCTGAGGATCCCGGCGCGGGTGAGGCCCTTGACGTGGGCCCGGCTGCCATCGAGGTCGTCGGCGGCCAGCCGCCGGTCGAACGGCAGGCTGACCGTGAAGGCCAGGAGCTCGTCGGCCGGCCCCCCGGCGAAGCGGCCCTGCCAGAGCGTGTTCGTGTACATGGTTCGCTCGCTCCGCTCGCTCACAGGCGAATCATGCCTCGGCACCCGGGCCCTGGATCGACGACCACGTCTCGATGCCCAGGCCCCACAGCCGCACGAAGCCCTCGCTGTCGGCGTGGCGGAAGCTGTCGGCGTCGTCGTAGGTGGCCAGGCTGTAGTTGTACAGGCTGTGCGGGCTGCGCCGCCCCGTCACCTGCACCGAGCCCGGTTGCAGGTGCAGGCGCACCTCCCCGGTCACATGGCGCTGGCTCTCGTCGACGAAGGCGTCCAGAGCCTGGCGGAGCGGGCTGAACCACAGCCCGTCGTACACCAGCTCGGCGTAGCGGCTCTCGAGCCGGGTCTTCTCCCGCTGGAGGTCCCGCTCTAGGCAGATCGACTCGAGGTCGGCATGCGCCACCATGATGGCCAGGCTGCCCGGGCATTCGTAGGTCTCACGGCTCTTGATGCCGACACGCCGGTTCTCGACCATGTCGATGCGCCCCCAGCCATAGGAGCCGACGACCTGGCCGAGCTGGGCGATGAGGTCGGCGGGATCGAGCGGCACCCCGTCGAGGGACACGGGGACACCCCGCTCGAAGCCGATCACGACGTCGGTCGGTTCGCCGGCCGTGGGCTTGGTGAGCAGCCACACGCCCGGCGGGGGCCGCGACCAGGGGTCCTCCATCTCGCCGCACTCGATCGCCCGGCCCCAGAGGTTGTCGTCGATCGAGTACAGCTTCTCCTTGGTGGCGGTGATCGGGATGGCGTGGTCGTAGGCGTAGAGGATGCAGTCCTGCCGGGTCATGCCCCACGAGCGGACCGGCGCCACCACCTCGAGGTCGGGCGCCAGGGCCCGGGTCGACACCTCGAAGCGAACCTGGTCGTTGCCCTTCCCCGTGCAGCCGTGGGCCACGGCATCGGCACCGTGCTCGCGGGCGGCCTCCACCAGGTGCTTCACGATCACGGGACGTGACAGCGCCGAGACCAGCGGGTAACGGCCCTCGTAGAGGGCATTGGCCTTGAGCACCGGCACGCAGTATTCACGGGCGAACTCGTCCCGGGCGTCGACCACGATGGCGTCGACGGCGCCGGCCGCCAGGGCGCGGTCGCGCACGACGTCCCAGTCGTCGGAGGACTGGCCGACGTCGATCGCCAAGGCGATGACCTCGACGCCCTGGTTGTCAGTCATCCACCGCACGGCCACCGAGGTATCGAGGCCGCCGCTGTATGCGAGGACCACTCGCTTGGGCATCGTCGTTACCTTCTCTCGTGATCCCTACAGGCCGGCCATCTCGGCCAGCTGGCGCGCCATCGCCGCGCCGGTCGTGCCCTCCGCCACCACCACGACCAGCGTGTCGTCGCCGGCCACGGTCCCGATGACGTCGGGCAGCCCCGACCGGTCGAGGGCCGATCCCACCACGTGGGCGGATCCGGGCGGCGTGCGCAGCACCACCAGGTTGGCGGAGTGCGCCACCTCGACCACCCATTCACTGAACACCCGGCGGAGGTGATCCTCCGGGGCCCGCTGCTCGCGCGGCAGCTCGGGGATGGCGTAGACGGTCTCGCCGCCCCGACCCCGCACCTTGATGGCGCCGAGGTCCTCGAGGTCGCGGGAAACGGTGGCCTGGGTGGCGGCCACGCCCTCGGCCGCCAGCAGCTCGACGAGCTGCCCCTGGCTGGTGACGTCGTGGTCGGACAGCAGCCGGGCCACCCGGTGCTGGCGCTGGGGCTTGGCGAGGGTACGGCCCGCGAGCGCCTTACGGCGACCCGACGACGATGGGGTGCGGGGGCGCAGCCCCCGGGGGTGAATGGTCACGATCCTGATTGCTCCACAAGCCAGCTCAGCAGGCCCCGCATGCTGTGCAGGCGGTTGTGGGCCTGGAGGATCATCCGGCTCTGGGGACCGTCCACCAGCGACGCCGCGGCCTCCTCGCCACGGTGTGCCGGCATGCAGTGCATGAACACCGCCCCGGGCGCAGCTGCGGCCATCAGCCGGTCGTCGACCGAGAAGCCCTCGAAGGCGCGGGACCGGGCCTCGGCCTCGTCCTCCTGGCCCATCGACGCCCACACGTCGGTGTGCACCGCCGCCGCGCCCGCCACCGCCTCCTCGGGCCGGCCGGTCACAAGTGGCTCGCCGCCCAGGGCCCGTAGGCGGTCGAGATCGTCGCCGCCCGGGCCGTAGCCGGGCGGGCAGGCCAGCTGGACCTTCATGCCCAGCATGGTTCCGCCGATGGATAGTGACCGGGCAACGTTGCTGAAGTCGCCCACCCAGGCCACGGTGGCGCCGGCCAGCTCGCCCAGCATCTCGCGCATGGTCAGCAGGTCGGCCAACGCCTGGCAGGGATGGCCCCGGTCGGAGAGCAGGTTGACCACCGGGATCGTCGCGGCGCCCGCAAGCTGTTCGAGCAGGCCGTGGTCGAACACCCGGCCACCCAGCGCCGCGTGGTAGCCGGACAGGACCCGGGCGATGTCGGCGATCGGCTCTCGCTCGCCGCTGCCGACCTCGTCGCGCCGGAACGTGACCGGATGACCGCCCAACTGGACGATCGCCGCCTCGCAGGAGTGCCTGGTCCGCAATGACGGCTTCTCGAAGTACAGGCCCACCGTGCGGCCCACGAGGGGCCGGTGGGCGGTGGGCGTGGCCGACCGCCGCAGGATCTCCCGCAATTCGTCCGGCGACAGGTCGTCCAGCTCGAGGACGTGGCGCGCGGCCATCGGACTGCTCGTCATTGGAGGACCTTCTCGATGATGTCGGTGGCTTCGTCGATCTCGTCGTCGCTGATCAGCAGCGACGGCGCCAGGCGCAGCGCCGTAGGCGTGACGGCGTTGGCGACCAGGCCGGCGTCGAGGAGGGCGGCGTTCACGTCGCGGGCGTCACGCCCGGAGAGCTCCACCCCCAGGAGCAGGCCCAGGCCGCGGACCCCGGCGACGGCCGGGAGGGCGTCGAGCCGCTCGCGGAACCGGGCGCCGGCCCGTGCCGCCCTTCCCGGTACGTCCTCGGCCTGCATGACGGCCAGGACCGCCCGCGCCGCGGCCGTGGCCAGCGGCTGGCCGCCGAAGGTCGTGGCGTGGTCCCCCGGCTCGAACACCGAGGCCACGCCGGCCCGGGCCCAGCAGGCGCCGATCGGCACGCCGTTGCCCAGCGCCTTGGCCATGGTGACGACGTCGGGGCGCACGCCGAAGTGCTGGAACCCGAACCACCGGCCCGTCCGTCCCAGGCCCGTCTGCACCTCGTCGACGATGAGCAGCACGTCCCGCTCGTCGCACAGCCGGCGCGCGCCCTGGAAGTAGTAGGCGCCGGCGGGGATCACACCCCCCTCGCCCTGCACCGGCTCGAGCAGGACTCCGGCCACGGTGGGGTCGAGCGCCGCCGCCAAGGCGTCGAGGTCGCCCCAGGCGACGTGGCGGAAGCCCTCGGGGAGCGGCTGGAACGGCTCGTGCTTGGCGGGCTGCCCGGTGGCATGCAGGGTCGCCAGGGTCCGGCCGTGGAAGCTGCCGTAGGCGGAGACGACCACATGGCGTCCCCGGACATGCTCCCCGCTCTTGGCGCCTCCGGCGCCGAGCCGCTCGGGCTTCGGCGTGTGTCTCTCGCTCCCACGGCCGCTCGGGCCGGGCTTCGCGTTCGCTCGGCCTCTGCCCCAGAGCCGGGCGAGCTTGAGGGCGCACTCGTTGGCCTCGGCGCCCGAGTTACAGAAGAACACCTGACCACCGGCGGGCTCACCGTCACCAACCAACTGGTCGAGCGTGCGGGCCACTTCCGGGCCAGGCTCGGAGTCGAACAGGTTGGACACGTGCAGCAGCGTCGACGCCTGATCGTGCAGCGCCTCCGCCACCGCCGGGTGGGCGTGACCCAACGAGGTCACCGCCAGCCCCGACAGGCAGTCGAGGTAGCGCCGGCCGCCGCGGTCGAACAGGTAGGAGCCCTCGCCCCGCACAAAGGTGAGTGGAGGCGGCGGATATGTGGGCATGAGCGGGCTGGTCACGCCTCGGCACCTCCGTCGGTGATCATCGTGCCGACGCCGGCGTCGCTGAACAGCTCCAGCAGGATGACGTGCGGTACCCGCCCGTCCAGGAGGTGCGCCGAGGTCACGCCGTTGCGGACCGCATGGACGGCGGCGGCGACCTTGGGGATCATTCCCCCGGTCAGCCGGGCGTCGTCGACGATCGGCTGGAGCTCATCGGCGGTGGTGTGGCTGACGAGCGAGTCGGGCTGGTCGACGTCTGCCAGCAGGCCGGCGACGTCGGTGAGGAACATGGCCTTCTCCGCCTCGAGCGCCTCCGCGAGCGCACCGGCCACGGTGTCGGCGTTGATGTTGTAGGCCTGCCCCGTGGGATCGGATCCGATCGTCGAGACCACCGGGATCAGCTCCTCGGCCAGCAGCCGCCGGAGTATCGCGGGGTTGACCGAGCGCACGTCGCCCACGTAGCCGAGCTCGGGGTTGCGCGCCGGGGTCACCATGAGGAGGCCGGCGTCCTCGCCCGACAGCCCCACCGCTAGGGGCCCGTGGACGTTGACGGCCGACACGATGTCCCGGTTGACCTTGCCCACCAGCACCATGCGGGCGATGTCCACCGTCTCGGCGTCGGTGACACGCAGGCCGTCGCGGAACTCGGGCTCCTTGCCCAGTCGAGCCATGAGCTCGCTGATCTGCGGACCGCCGCCGTGCACCACCACCGGCCGCAGGCCCACCGCCCGCAGCAGCACGACATCGTCGGCCACGGCGCGCCCCAGCTCGGGATCGACCATGGCCGCCCCGCCGTACTTCACGACCACCACCGCCCCCCGGAACCGCTGTATGTAGGGCAGCGCCTCCAACAGTGTCTCGACTCGGCCGGAGGCCGATGCCGCTTCTTCGCCTCCGACGGACGGGCGGAGCCGGCTCACGAGGTGCCTTTGTTCTCGTCGATGTAGCCGGGGGTGAGGTCGTTGGTGAGGACCCGGGCGTGGCCGTCACCGACCCCCAGGTCGCAGTGAACGTCGAGGCACTCCCCCGCCATGTGCTCGGCCACGGCGTCCGCGTCGTGCTCGACGCCGACGCAACCTCGGCTCACGACCGTGCCGCCGTAGGCGATCGTCAGCTCGCCGAGGTCGAGCTTCACGCCCGCGGTGCCCAGGTCGCTCGCCACCCGTCCCCAGTAGGGGTCGCCGCCGAACCACGAGCACTTCGCCAGCTGGCTGTCCGCCACCCTGCGGGCCGCCTGGCGGGCCTCGTCGTCGGAGGCGGCACCGGTCACGAGCACCCGGACGACCTTGGTGTGGCCCTCGGCGTCGCCCACCATCTGCGTGGCGAGGTCCTCGCAGGCGGCCGCTATCGCCGCCGCGAACCCGTCCCCGTCGGGCGGGCCCGATCGGCCGCTGGCCAACAGCAGGACCGTGTCGTTGGTGGACGTGCAGCCATCGACGCTAACGGCGTTGAAGCTGTCGGCCACACCCGCCCGCAGGACCCCGTCGAGCCCCGCCGGATCCACGGCGGCATCAGTCGTGAGCACCGCCAGCATCGTGGCCATGTTGGGCGCCAGCATGGCGGCACCCTTGGCCATGCCACCGACCACGAACCCGTCGCCTCGCACGACCGTCTCCTTGCGCTGCGTGTCGGTGGTCATGATCGCTTCGGCGGCCGCGATCCCGTGGGCCGGGTCACCGCCCCGTTCGGCCACCAGGCGGGGCACACCGGACGCGATGGCGTCCATAGGCAGCGGGAACCCGATCAGCCCGGTGGCGCACACCAGCACCGCCTCCGGCGGAGAGCCCAACTCGCTCCCCACCAGCGTGCACATCGTCTCGGCGTCGGCCTCGCCGCGTTCGCCGGTGGCGGCGTTGGCGTTGCCACTCGACAGCACCACCGCGGCCGCCCGTCCCCCGGTCGCCGCCAGGTGCCGGCGGCTCACCACCACCGGCGCGGCCACCACCAGGTTCTGGGTGAACACTCCCGCGGCGGCCACGGCGGTGCCGCCCGCGACGGCGACCAGCGACAGGTCGCGCTCGCCCGATGGCTTGATGCCGCACGCCACTCCGCCGGCCGTGAACCCTGCCGGCGCCACGATGCTCACGGGTAGACACCCACGCTCGGGAGGCCCACGGCCTCCGGCAGGTCGAGCATGAGGTTGGCGCATTGGATCGCCTGCCCCGACGCACCCTTGACCAGGTTGTCCAGGGCGGCGATGGCGACCACCCAGCCCGTGCGGGGGTCGGCCATCGCGGTGACGTGGACGGTGTTCGACCCGAGTGTGGCCTTGGTCGACGGCGAGCCGTCGGTCGCCACTACGAACGGCTCGTCGCGCCAGCTGGTCCGTACCACGTCCATGACATCGGCGGTGGGGGTCCCAGACCGGGTGGGCCGGGCGTAGCACGTTGCCAGGATCCCGCGGTTCATCGGCGCCAGGTGCGGCGTGAACAGCACCTGCGCTCGGGCCCCGGGCGCGACACGGCTCAGGCCTTGTTCGATCTCGGGCGTGTGACGGTGGGTCAGCAAGCCGTAGGCCGTGAAGCCCTCGTCGACGGCGCAGAACGCGGTGGTCGGCCCGGGGGACCGACCGGCGCCGGACACACCGCTGGCGGCGTCCACCACGATCCCGGTGGACTCCACCAGCTGGCACCGCACCAGCGGTGCCAGCGCCAGGACCGCAGCGGTGACGTAGCAGCCCGGGGCAGCGACCTTGGAGGCCCCGGCAATGTCGGCGCGGAACAGCTCCGGCAGCCCATAGGCGAAGTCCCCGAGCAGGGCTGGTTGGGTGTGCTCGGCGCCGAACCACGTCGGGTACAGCCCGGGGTCGTCCAGCCGGAAGTCGGCGGCCAGGTCGACGATCCGGCCCACCCGACCGGTGAGGTCCGGCACGATGTCCTGGGACGCGCCGTGCGGTAGGCCGAGGAACACGAGGTCGAGGCCGTCGCACGCGTCGGCATCGAACTTGTCCATGATCAGTGCCGGATAGGCCGCCGCCAGGCTCGGATACACGTCGGCGACGCGGGCACCCGCCTGTGAATCGGCGGTGGCCACGCGCACATCGAACTGCGGGTGCTGGCTGCACAGCCGCAGCAGTTCGGCTCCGGTGTATCCGGAGGCGCCCACGATGCCCACTGAGGTCACCGGCCGAGCATACGGCTCAATGCATACTCATGCAAAGCGGGGTGGGGTCTGGATCATCCCTCCGCGGCGGCGTCGATCGAGGGACGCACCGTCCAGTGGACGTTGTGGCGGGACGACGCGGGGGTGTACATGCACACCGAGCCGGTCACCACTGCGGCATCGAGGATCTCCCCCACCACCGGGTCGGCCCCCCCGATCTCGTCGATCGCCCGCTTGATCGCCTTGCGGACCGACGTCCGCGCCCGCTCGCGCTCGTTGGTGAAGGCGCGTGGGCGGCCGCCCAGGCCGGTCGCCGCCTCGATCTGCTCCACCACGGCGTCCAGCTCGATGCGGAGCCGATCGGCGCGACCCAGGTCGTTGTCGGCCTCGGCCTCGGCGAGGTCGCCCGCCAGCTCACGGGCCCTCAGCGCGTAGGCGTCCCGGGCCTGGCGGTCGATGAGCTCGTGGCGGGGCTCCCCGGGGCTGCCGCCACCTGCGAGCGTCAACGCCGAGATCGGTTGCGCGGGATGCTCCACCAGCTCGGCCAGGTAGACCATCCCCACGAGGTCGGGAACGACCGCGCGGTGCTCGCCGAGCTCAACCAACCAGCCACGGCCGTGCCGCCGCATGAACCCCCACTGCTCGTGGCGTAACCCGCCGCCACGGCCGTTCCCACGTGCGAGGTCGATCGTGGTCGCGGCGACCGGGACCACCGGCTCGGCCGGCGTCGACGATTCGGCTCGCCACGCGTCTGCGCGCCTGCTCATGCCCATGCTCTCGGCGTCGCGGATGGCGCGGTCCCACAGGGAGGCGGACCGGGCGCCGTCTCCGGCCCGCGCCCGCCGAGCCAGCGTCGATGCCAGGTCGGCAGCAGCGATCGCCGCCAATGGTCGGTTGCCAAGCCCGCGATCGGCGCCGATGGCTCGCTCGAAATGGGTGATCGCCCGATCGGTGTCACCGGTTGCTCGGGCGGCGAGGCCGAGGAAGCGCTCCGTCGATCCCAGGCAGATGACTCCCAGCGACGGCATGACCGGACGATCGGCGAACGGGATCAGCAGCTGGTAGGCCTCCCGCGCCACGGCAACGTCGGCCTCGATCGCCGCCACCTCGACGATGGCGGCCATGCCCGCCAGCCACGTGCTGGAACGCGGCAGCGCCGCCAGGCCGCGCGAGCACAGCAGACCGAGCCCGGCCCGCGCCCGCTCGTGGTGCCCCGCCCGCGCCGCGACGGCGGCGGCAGAGGCGCGGAAGCCGAACTCCGCCTCGACGAGGGTGTTCGAGGCCGCCATGTCCTCCGCGGCCTCGAGGATCTCGGCGTCGCGGCCCTGGATCCAGCGAATGGCCAGCGTGTGCGCGCCCAGGTAGCCAATGGCGTCGACCTCCCCGACCGCGACACCCCGGTCGTAGCAGCGGGCGGCGGCCGCCTCGGCGTCGTCCAGGCGTCCAGCACGGATCAGCAACATCACGTCGAGCACGTCGACGATGTAGAGGATGTTCTGGCACTCCAGCGCATCGGCGCGGGCCCGCAGGTCCTCCAAGGCCCGCACGGCCCGGTCGTGTCCCAGCAGGAACAGGTCGACGGCCCGCCAGCACAGGCCCATCAGCCCCAGGACACCGTGGCCACCCTCGGCTGCGACCCGGACCAGCTCGTCGGCCAGGTCGAGTCGGCACTCGGCGAACTCGGGCGCCAGCAGGGCGTGGTGGCACAGCGAGAGGGCCTCGGCGAGCGCCCTCAGATCTCCGCTGCGCCGGGCGGCGGCCAGTGCCTCCTGGACTGGCTCGATGGGCCCGCCGTCGTACACGTTCTCGGCCGCCAGCCGGGCGGCGAGCCGGCAGCGCAACGCCTCGTGGCCGGCGGGCAACCGGGCGAGCGCGGCGCGTTGCAGCCCCAGGACCCGCGCCCGGTCCAACGGCGCCCGGTGCTCGTTGAGCCAATGGCCCCCGAGACCGAGGGCCGCCTCGGCGAACAAGACGGGGTCATCGCCGGCGCTCTCGGCGGCCGACGTGGCCCGGTCGAACCGGAGCCGGGCCTCGCCCAGGCGGCCACACAGCAGCGCCGCTTGGGCCCAGGTGACGAGCAGCTCGGCCGGCGGGTGCCCGAGGCTCGCCGGGTGATGGAGGTCGACTGCCGCCGACAACAGCGCGTCGGCACGCTCGTAGGCGAAGCTGTTCATCATGGACCGGGCGGCGTCCCGGCAGGCCCCCACGGCCGTCCGAGCGTCGGCCGCCGACCGCGGTGCCGCTGCCAGCGCGTGGTGCGCCCGGCGGGCCAGGCGATCGGCC
Organism: Acidimicrobiales bacterium; assembly: GCA_035697145.1. Classification (GTDB taxonomy): domain Bacteria; phylum Actinomycetota; class Acidimicrobiia; order Acidimicrobiales; family VFJN01; genus DASQUK01. Next base: position 21,221 of record DASSDL010000043.1, on the reverse strand, counting down.
GGAGCGACCGCGGACGCGGCCGTTCCTGCGTCCGCACCGGCCACCACCCGGGCGGCGCGGGCATGGGCGTCCAGGCGCTCGCCCGGCGCGAGGGTGTCTTCCAGCGCGGAGCGCACCAGTTCGTGCGTGAATCCGAAGCGATGGGGCGCGTCCGCAGGCACCGAGGTCACCAGCCCTGCGCCGGTCGCCTCGACGACTGCGTCGAGCACCGCGTGGGGATCGGCCTGCGACACGACCGCGGCCTCGGACACCGCCGGCGTCAGTCCGAGCACGGCGCTGGCTCGCAGGACCAGCTGGGCTGGGGGCGAGAGTGCCGCCAGCGCCTGGTCGATCGCCACCCGTAGGCCCCGGGGCAGCGCCCGCTGCGGATCGGGCGCACCCAGGGCCGCGATGCGCCGCAGGAACAGGGGGTTGCCACCGGTCACCTTCAGGAGTGCCAGCACCAGGTCGGGCGCCAGCTGGCGCAGGCCCTGATCGGCCAGGAAGGTGGTGGCCTCATCGAGGTCGAAGTGGCGGAGCACGACCGGGATGGCCTCGCGCTCGATCTCGGCGAGCAACCGAGCCTCCAAGCTGTCTTCTGGCGGCTCACCGCTCCGTCGGCTGACGATCAGGGCCAGGGGCAGCCGGTGGATCGCGCGGGCGACGAAGCGCGTGAGCAGCAGGGTCCCGGCGTCGGCCGCGTGGATGTCGTCGATCACGATGCATGCCGGGGCGCGTGAAGCCACGGTGCCCAGCGCGTCGACGATGGCCGAGAACCGGGCGAACCGATCCGCGTCTACGGCGTCGACCGTCGTCGCCGCCGTGCCCGCTCCCAGAAGCCGAGCCGCCTCGTCACCACACAGCTCCGCCAGGACCGGCTGCCACGGCCACAACGCCGGTGCACCGCCCTCGCCCCAGCACCGCGCCGCCACGACGGTCAGCCCGGTCCGGCGGGCCCGCTCGGCCGTCTCGTCGCAGAACCGGGTCTTACCGATCCCGGCCTCGCCCGACACCAACGCCACCGCGCCCCGCCCTTCGGGCGCGGCCGAGCAGATGCGGTCGATCCGACGCAGCTCGTCGGCCCGGCCGACGAACCGCTCCGCCGCGGTCACGGGGTTCGGGGCCACCACTCGCCACCTTACGACCGGGCCGCCAGCCGGTCTGCGCCAATTGACACAGAGCCTCTGGGCCCGTGCCATCGGATGGCACAGGCTGGCCCGGCGGTGTCACGCCTCCTGGACACGCGGGCACGGCGCGTTCACGAACCCCTAGGAGGCAACATGTCCACGACGGAGTCCCCGCCCCTCGACCAGTCCAGGCTCGATGCGTTCGTCGGGCGCTTCCTCGGCGACCTGGGCACCGCAATGCACTTGCCCACCGTGCTGGTGGGCGACCGGCTCGGGCTCTACCGGGCGATGGCGGATGGAGTGCCGATGACGCCGGCCGACCTGGCCGAGCGCACCGGCACGAACCAGCGTTACGTGGGCGAATGGCTCGCCGCCCAGGCCGCAGCGGAATACGTCGACTATGACGCCGGTGACGGTACGTTCCGACTCCCGCCCGAGCACGCCGCCCTGCTGATCGACCAGGGGGCGCCGGTGTTCATCCCCGGTGCGTTCCAGCTGGCGGCGTCGACGGTCAAGGACGAACCGCTCATCACCGAGGCGTTCCGGACGGGTGAGGGCGTCGCCTGGCACGACCACCACCCGGATCTGTTCTTCGGCTGCGAGCGCTTCTTCCGGCCCGGCTACGCCGCCCACCTGGTCGACGAGTGGCTGCCGGCGCTCGAGGGGGTCGAGGTCAAGCTCCGGGCGGGGGCCAAGGTGGCGGACGTCGGCTGCGGGCACGGCGCCAGCACGGTCATCATGGCCACCGAGTACCCCGCTTCGTCGTTCGTGGGGTTCGACTACCACGATGCCTCGATCGAGACCGCCCGGCGGTCGGCCGAGGGTGCCGGGCTGGGCGGGCGCGTCCGCTTCGACGTCGCCACCGCGCAGGACTATCCCGGGACGAACTACGACTTCGTGGCCTTCTTCGATTGTCTACACGACATGGGTGACCCGGTCGGCGCCGCCCGGCACGTGCTGTCGACCATGGCACCCGACGGGACGTGGATCATCGTCGAGCCCTACGCCAACGACCGCCTCGAGGACAACCTCAACCCGGTGGGCAAGATCTACTACAACGCTTCGACGCTCGTCTGCACCCCGGCGTCGCGGGCGCAGGAGGTCGGATTGGCCCTCGGCGCCCAGGCCGGCGAGGAGCGCATGCGGAACGTGGTCACCGAGGCCGGGTTCACCCGCTTCCGGCGGGCCGCAGAGACTCCCGTTAACATCGTCTACGAGGCGAGGCCCTAGGCGGAAAGGCGGGACGGCGGACAATGGCTGATTTCCCTTCGATCACCCACGTCGCGGTCACGGTGAACGACCTGTCGGTCAGCGTGCCCTGGTATCAGCGGCTGTTCGGATCGGCCCCGGTCCTCGACGAGGACACCGGCCCCTTCCACCACGCGGCGTTCGCGATCGGCGATGTGCTCTTCGCCCTTCACGAGTTCACTGAGCCGGCGGGCGAGCGGTTCGACGAACACCAAACCGGGCTCGATCACATCTCGTTCGGCTGCGCCGACCGGACGGCCTTGGAGGGGCGGCAGGCCCGGCTCGAGGAGCTGGGCATCGCCCACGGAGGGATCATTGACGCCCACTACGGGTCGGCCCTCGCCTTCCGCGACCCCGACAACATCGCGCTGGAGTTCTTCGCCCCGCCGGGCTGAGAGGCCCAGCAGATAGGGCGCTCGAAGGGCACCCCCGCGTGGGCATTTGCTGCCGGGTCGCAGCCCAACAGCTGGGCCACCCGGGAGCGCTGACCACCGCAAGACAAGAGGACGTGCCTATCCGCCCACGCTCTAACGATCCGGCAACGAGCCGGATCGTGCGTCACCCCCGCAGGGTTGCGGGGTAAGCCGACTCGACCGCGTCGATGCAGCGACGGCGGATCTCGGCGACCTCGTCATCGGTGAGCGTATGGTCGAGGGCATCGAGGCGTAGCGAGTAGGCCAGGCTGCGCCGCCCCTCGGCGATGCCCGGTCCCCGATACACGTCGAACAGCCGCAGCGCCGCCAGGTGGTCGCCCGCCGCCGACCGCAGCGCGGCCTCGATGGCCGAGGCCGGCACCGCGTCGTCGACCTCGAAGGCGAGGTCCACGTCGCTCGACGGATAGACGCTGACCGGCCGGTAGATGCGTTCGCGGTGCGGCAGGCCGGCCGCGACGTCGAGATCGACCTCGAGCCAACCAACCCGCTCCCCGATCCCGTGGCTCTCGAGCACCCCCGGGTCGATCTCTCCTACGGTGCCAATCGGCTCGCCCGCCAGTCCGACGAGGCGGGCCGACCGAGTCGGGTGGAGGCCCGGCACCGCGCCGTTCTCGACCTCGACGCCCGCCACGCCCAGCACCTCGGCGACGGCCCGCCACTCGCGCACGGCCTCGGCGGCGTCGCCACCGCCGAGCGCCACACCCAGCATCTCTCGCTCGTCGGGCAGGTCTTCGCCCGAGGCGCTCAGCCCGGCGGTGGAAGCCCCGTCCCGGCGCCGGAAGACGTGACCGATCTCCCAAAGCCCCACTCCCGTGTTGCGTCGAGCCGCGTTGGTCCCGAGCGCCTTCACCAGACCGGGCAGCAGCGACGTCCGCAGGATGGATTCCTCCTTCACGAGGGGGTTCGTGATCTCGATCCCATCGCCCGGCAGGCCGCAGCGCTCGAGGTCCCCCGGAGCCAGGAAGGGCAACGGCATGGCCTCGGCCAGCCCCCGGCCCACCAGCAATGCGCGCAGGCGCCGTCGCTCCAGTTGGCGGCCGCTGAGGCGCCCGGTGTGCGCGGAGGTCGGGACGCTGCGCCCGATCCGCGAATAGCCGTACAGGCGCGCCACCTCCTCCACCACGTCGATCTCGGCGGACGAGTCGTACCGCCACGACGGGACCGTGACCTCGACGTCCGCGGCGGGATCACCGGTCGCGCCTCCCGCCGTGTCGCTGGCGAACCCGATCGGCGTGAGCAGCTCGGTGATCTGGCCGGACGTCAGCTGTGTGCCCAGCAGGCGGTTGAGCCGATCGGTGCGGACGCGGATCGGTTCCCGCGCCGGAAGCTCCCCGCGCACGTCGACCATCCCGGCCTCGAGGCGGGCGCCCGAAGGCGCCAGCAGCTCGGCGAAGCGAGCGTGCGCGAGCTCGATGACCTCGGGGTCTGTGCCCTTCTCGAAGCGGGCCGACGCCTCCGATCGCAGCCGCAGCCGGCGCGACGTCCCGGCGATGGCGATGGGGAGGAACCAGGCCATCTCCAGCAGCACGTCGGTGGTGGTCGCGTCGATCTCGGTTTCGGCCCCGCCCATGATCCCGGCGATCCCGACCGGCGTGTCATCCCCATCGCAGATCAACAGGTCGTCGACCGTGAACGTGCGCTCGACGTCGTCGAGCGTCACCAGCGACTCGCCCGCCCGAGCCCGGCGCACCCGCAGCCCGCCACCCCGAACCTTGGCCAGGTCGTACGGGTGGTTGGGTTGTCCCAGCTCGAGCATGACGTAGTTGGACACGTCGACCAGCGAGTTGATGGGCCGCATGCCGAGCAGGGTCAGCCGCCGGGCGATGGCGGGGTCCGACGGACCAACCGTGACCCCTTGCAGTACCCGGGCGCTGAACCGCCCGCACAGGTCGGGATCGAGCACCTCGACGCGGACCGAGTCGACGTGCTTCCCTCCTACCTCCTCAACCTGGGGTCCCGGCAGGCTGAACGGCAATCCCAGGCGCGCGGCCAGGTCACGGGCCACGCCGGCCACCGACATCGCGTCGGGGCGGTTGGGGTTGACCTCGAGGTCATAGAGCACGTCGCGCTCGATGCCCATGGCGTCGGCGAACGGGACTCCCACATCCGAGATGCCGGGCGGGAGGACGAAGATCCCGGCGTGGTCGCTGCCCAGCCCCAGCTCGCGGGCCGAGCACAACATCCCGTTGGACCACTCCCCCCGCATCTTGCGGCGACCGATCTCCATGCCGTTGGGCATGACCGTGCCCACGCTGGCCAGCGGCACCAGGTCGCCGGGCCGCATGTTGAAGGCACCGCACGCGACCTGCAGCGCCTCGCCGTCGCCGGCATCGACGTCGACGAGTTGGATCTTGTCGGCGTTGGGGTGCGGGCGCGTCGCCAGCACCCGGGCGACGACGATGCCGTCGAGTCCCTCGCCGAGCCGATCGAGCTGCTCGACAGCCATGCCGAGGTCGCTGAGATGCTCGCCGATCTCGACGGGATCGCCCTCGATCGGCGCGAAGTCTTGGAGCCAGGAGAGGAGGACTTTCACGGGTCAACCTTGCCGGACCAGGACCGGCGCTCGGCGGGACGCGGCGGGGGGTGTGGGGGGCAGAGGCTCTTGCCGGAGCCCCCCACTGTCGCTCGATCCGGCTCCGCCGGTCGAGCGACCGGAAGTCGACGCCGCCACAGGCGGCGGCCAGACCGTCGGTGAGCAACCTCCGGTTGCGAACCGAAACATTAGAACTGGCTCAGGAAGCGGACGTCGTTGGTGAAGAGGTCGCGCAGGTCGTCGACCCCGTGGCGCGCTGCCGCAAGGCGGTCGATGCCGAACCCGAAGGCGAAGCCCTGCCACTCGTCCGGGTCGAGCCCACAGTTGCGCAGCACGTTGGGGTGGACCATGCCGCAGCCGCCCAGCTCGAGCCACGTGCCGTCAGGACGCTGGATGTCGAACTCGGCCGACGGCTCGGTGAACGGGAAGTACGAGGGGCGCAGCCGAGAGGTGAAGTCGCCACCGAAGTAGGCCTTGGTGAATGCATCGATCGTGCCCGCCAGGTCGGCGAACGTGATGTCGCGGTCGATCACTAGGCCCTCAATCTGGTGGAACACCGGCATGTGCGTTGCGTCGGCCGTGTCGGACCGGAACACGCGCCCGGGCATGACCGTGTAGTACGGCGGGGGCGTGCCGGTCATGACACGCACCTGCACCGGGGAGGTGTGGGTGCGCAGCAGGGTGGTTCCCGGCTCCCCGTAATTCACGTACAGCGTGTCGTACATGTCGCGGGCCGGATGGTCCTCCGGGAAGTTGAGCGCGCCGAAGTTGTTCCAGTCGGTCTCCACCTCGGGGCCCTCGGCGACGCTGAAGCCCATGCCGACGAAGACGTCCTCGAGCTCTTGGATTGCCTGCGTCACCAGGTGCAGGTGGCCGGCGGGACGCCCGGCCAGCACCTCGGTGAGGTCCATCCGCTCCGCGAGGAGCCGGTCCGTGCGCTCGGCCGCGGCGAGCACCACCCGTCGCTCCTCGACGACGGCACCCAGCGCCTGCATGGCGCCGTTGAGCACCTGACCCACGGTGCGCCGCTGGTCCGGCTCGAGCGCCCCCAAGCGCTGGCGGAGCCCGGCCAGCGCCGACCGGCGGCCCAAGACCTCGACCTCGATGGACCGCAGCTCGTCGGCGCTCGTGGCTGCGTTGACGCGTACGCGGGCCTCGTCCTCGATGCGCTGGATCTCGCGGGTGATGGCACCCGTCGGGTCGTCGGTCATGGTTCGGTGCACCCTGCCCCCTCGGGCCGCGTCGCGTCCAGTCGGTTGCCCTGGTCCGGGGCCAGTTCGCGGTGGCGGCGCTGCCGCCAGGACTCGAAGCAGAGGATCGTGCCCGCCATGCCGACGTTGAGCGACTCGGTCCGTCCGACCATGGGAATGGTGACGGCCCGCACCACCTGCGCCGCGATGTGCTCGGGCAATCCGTGGGCCTCGCTGCCGAGGACGAGCGCCACCGGGCCGGCGAGGTCGACCTCGTCGTACGAGTGGGCGCCTCGGGCCACCGTCGCCACCGTGGCGAACCCGGCCGACCCCAGGCACGTCAGCGCCTCACCAGCGTCGGCCGAGCGGGTCACCGCAACGCGGAACACCGAGCCTGCCGAGGCCCGCACGCATTTGGGCCCGTAGGGATCGACCGACCCGTCGCAGAACAGCACGGCCCCGGCACCGGCCGCCTCGGCCGAGCGCAACAGCGTGCCGGCGTTGCCGGGATCGCCGACGCCCACCAGCACGAGCGCCAGCGGTCCGGCCTCCGAGGCGGCGGTCGCCGGCGACACCTCCGCGAAACGGCCGATGGCGGCCACCGGCTGGGGCGTGACCGTGTCGGTCACCCGAGCCAGCACCCCGTCGGCCACCGACCGCACCACCGCCCCGGCCGCGGCGGCCCGGGCCAGAAGCTCCTCGGGGCAGCCCGGCTCGGCCACGACCTCGTCCACCGGCACGCCGGCCTCGAGGGCGTCGCGGAGCAGGGTGGGGCCGTCGATCACGAACGCGCTCTCGGCCGAACGCGGACTGCGGCGCCCCGAGAGGCGCCGCAGCCGCTTGATCGTGGGATGCCGGATCGAGACGTGATCGGGCACGTGGCCTGTGGCCTCAGGCCGAGGCGTGTTCCGCCCCGTCGTCGAGCGCCTTGTCGGCCGTGGCGGCCAGTGCGCTGAAGGCGGCGGGATCGGTGACGGCCAGGTCGGCCAGCACCTTGCGGTCCACCTCGATGCCGGACAGGCGGAGGCCGGCGACGAACCGGCTGTACGTGGTGCCGTTCTGGCGGCAGGCGGCGTTGATCCGCTGGATCCAGAGCCGCCGGAAATCGCCCTTGCGAGCACGGCGGTCGCGGAAGGCGTACTGCAGGCTGTGCATCACCTGCTCGTTGGCGGCTCGGTATGAGCGGCTCTTGTTGCCGTAGTAACCCTTGGCGCGCTCGAGCGTGACGCGCCGCTTCTTTTTGGCATGGACGGATCGCTTCACCCGGGCCATGGGGAGCTCCTTTCGTCGATCAGGGAACGGGCGGGACGGGGCGCGGGGTCAGCGCCCCAGCATGCGGTTGATGCGCGCCTCGTCACCCGGGTGCAGGGTTTCGGGACGGCCCAGTCGGCGCTTGCGCGACGAGGCCTTCTTCCCGAGGAAGTGGTTGAGACCGGCTTGGCGCCGCCGGATCTTGCCGGTGCCGGTGATCTTGAACCTCTTGGCCGCACCGCGGTGGGTCTTCATCTTGGGCATGGGGGAACCTCTGGTGTCGGGCGCGAGCCAGAGCCCAGTCGTGGCTCGCACTCGGCGAGTAGTCAGATGCTGTCGTCTTCAGCGGCTGGGTTCGGGCGGCGCCGCGCTGACCGTCTCCGGCGGTGTGGCGGCGCCGGCCGCCTGCCCGTCGGTGCTGTTGGCACTGCCCGTGCCGCTGGTTGTCGGTGTGCTGTTGGTGCTGTTGGCTGGCGTCTCGGCGGCTTGGACGGCCTGGCGCCGGGCCCCCCGATCGCGTGCCGCTTGGGCCTTGCGATCGGGCGCCAGCACCATCGTCATGTTGCGTCCGTCGACTCTCGGGAAGATCTCGACCCGGCCCAGGTCCTGCACGGCCTCGACGACATCGTCGAGGATGCGCCGTCCGAGCTCGGGGTGCTGCATCTCCCGGCCCCGGAACGTCAAGGTCACCTTGACCTTGTGCCCATCCTGCAGGAACCGCTCGACCTTGCGGGTCTTGGTATCGAAATCGCCCTTCGAGATCTTCGGTCGGTACTTCATCTCCTTGATGGAGACGTTGCTCGCCTTGCGCCGGGATTCCTTGACCTTTTGCGCCGCCTCGTACTTGTACTTGCCGTAATCCATGATTCGGCAGACGGGCGGATTCGCCTGGGCCGCGACCTCGACCAGGTCGAGATCTGCCTCCCGGGCGATGGTCAGGGCCTCGGGCAAGGGAACGATGCCGATCTGCTGACCATCCGGACCGACGAGTCGCACCTCGCGAGCGCGGATGCGGTCGTTGATCCGGGGTTCGTTGTTGGCCGGCGTAGCTATCGCCGCTCACTCCTCATCGATGCGCAGACACCTCCGTCGCATGTGGTTCCGGGAATTCGACACCTCACATCCGGGCCCAAAAACGACGACACGGACGCCGGAAAGCCGACGTCCGCTACGGGCAGACCCGCTGCGACCGATCGACCCGGACGCACATGGCCCGTCGATGGACCGGTGGCCGGGTGGGGACCTTGATGCAGATCGAGATCTACTGCGGGCCCCACTTCCCATGAGGTTGTCCGGCGTAGGGTACCAGCGAGGAACCACCTGTCCACACCCACGCGGGAGAACAGTCGCAAAACCGTGAGCGAGCCTAAGCGAGCGAATCCATGAGCCTCTGGACGCCTTCCGGGGAGCATCCGGTCGACCGCCCGGTCCACCCCACACCCGGCGATGCGACGGCACCGCCGTCCGGTACGCCCACCGCCCCACCGGCCTCCGGTCCCACCTCCATCGACGACCTCTCACCAGAGGAGCGCGCCGAAGCCGAGGAGTTCGCGCGCCAGGTCGACACGGCCCGCCAGCAGGTGCTCGACTCCCCCGTCGGGGCGGTCATCGCGCAGCAGGCGTTGCAGTTCTACGAGCTGGCCGCGCTCCACCTGTCGCAGCCCCAACCCAAGCTCGATGAGGCCCGCTCGGCCATCGATGCCTTCGCCGCCGTGGTGAACACCCTGGGGTCGCGTCTCGGTGAGGCCGAGCAACCGCTGCGCCAGGCGCTCAACCAGATACAGCTGGCGTTCGTCGAGGTGTCGCGCTCCGCCGGCGGCGCCACCGAGAGGGCGCCCGGGTCCTAGCGAGTGCGAGCGCCCAGCGGGCGCCCACTAAAGCTTCTCGATCCGCGTCGCCTCCCAGCGGCCCGACAGGCCGGGCACGACGCGGAACTGCACGCGCCGGCCGGCTTCCACCGTGCGGCTGCCGTCGGCGATCGCCGTGCAGTGGAACGGCAGCACGTCCCCGTCGTCGGCGACGATCGTTCCCAGTCCGCGCCGCTCGTCGAACTGCTCCACGACACCGGCGCCCGATTCGAAGGCTGCCATCGGTCGACCAGTCAGTGGACGATCTTGGCCAGCGGCAGCTCGATGATGTCGGTGGCGCCGGCGTCCTTGAGCGCCGGGATGAGCGTGTTGATCACGGACTTGGCCACCACCGTCTCGACCGCGTAGCCACCCTGACCGAACAGCTCCGACACAGTCGGCGCCTTCATCGACGGCACCAGCCGGATCACCTCGGCGAGGCGGTCGGCGCCGACGTTGAGCTTCACCAACACCTTGCCGCGCGCCTCGAGCACCCCGTCGAGGAGGACCTTGAGCTGAAGCATCGCCTGCCGCTTGGCGGGGTCATCGTGGGACGCCGGATTGGCGATCAGGGCGGCGAAGCTCGGCAGGACCTCGCCGATGATCCTCAGGTTGGCGGCGCGAAGGGCCCGGCCGGTCTCGGTGCCGTCGACCACGCAGTCGACGATGTCGGGCACCTTGGCCTCGGTGGCGCCGTAGGACAGGCGCACGTCGGCCCGCACGCCCCGCTCGGCGAAGAACCGCCGAGTGAGGCCCGGGTACTCGGTCGACACCTTCACGCCGTCGGGCAGGTCCTCGACCTTGTCCCATGGCGAATCGTTGGCCACCGCAACGACGATCCGGAACGGGTTCGCCGAGGCCTTCGAGTACTCGAGCTCCCCGAGGACGACCACCTCGCTCTCCGTCTCCTCGACCCAGTCCCGCCCCGCGATCCCGATGTCGAAGAGGCCGTCGGCCACGTACCGGGGGATCTCCTGGGGTCGCAGGATGCGCACCTCGTCGATGCGGGGATCGGCGATCGACGCCTTGTACTCCACCTGGGACGACCGCTTCACGCTGAGATCGGCGGCCTCGAACAGGGCGAGCGTGGCCCTCTCGAGCGAGCCCTTGGGGAGGACGAGCTTCAACATCGTCAAAACCTGCCGCGGGATTGGTTGCGGGCGCCACCGATCTCGCGGCAGGAATCGGGGATCGGCCGGTACCGTCCTGCGTACCCCGCCATCTCCACCGCGACCAGTGCTGCGTCCTCGCCGACGTTGTGGCCGCCCGGCCCCTCGGACCGGGCCAGCGCCTGGCCCTCGTCCTCGGTGGTGAGCACCCCGAACGCCACCGGGACGCCCGTGGCGAGCTGCACGTCCTGGATGCCACGGGCACACTCCCCCGCCACCAGGTCGTAGTGCGTGGTCTCGCCCCGGATCACGGCGCCGACGCACACGACGGCGTCGACCTGGCCCGACTCCGCGAGCACCTTGGCACCGAATGGGATCTCGAACGATCCCGGCACCGAGATCTCCACCATGGCGTCGTCCGCAACCCCTGCCCGGGCCAGTCCCCGTCGGACGCCGCCGACCAGCCGCTCGACGATCGCCGCGTTCCAGCGGGCCCGCACGAGGCCGACGCGCAACCCGGCGCCGTCGAGCCGGTCGGGGACGACGGCGCGGGCGTCCTCACCCGCCATCGTGACGGGAGCTCCTAGAGGACGTCATCGAGGCCCTCGAGCAGGTGGCCCATGCGCTCGCGCTTGGTGCGCAGATAGGCGATGTTCTCGGCGTTGGGCGCGGTCTGCAGCGGCACGCGCGCGGTGATCTCCAAGCCGAAGCCCGCCAGGCCGCCCTTCTTCGACGGGTTGTTGGTCAGCAGCCGCATCGTGGTGATGCCCAGATCGACGAGGATCTGGGCGCCGATGCCGTACTCGCGGCTGTCGACCGGCATGCCGAGCGCGATGTTGGCGTCGACCGTGTCGTGCCCCTGGTCCTGCAGCTGGTACGCGAGCAGCTTGTGGCCGATCCCGATGCCCCGGCCCTCGTGGCCTCTGAGGTACACGACCGCGCCCATGCCCTCCTCGGCCACCTGCTTCATGGCCGCCTGCAGCTGGAGGCCGCAGTCGCAGCGCATCGACCCGAACACGTCGCCGGTCAGGCATTCGGAGTGGACCCGCACCAGCACGTTGTCCTGCCCCTGGACCGCTCCCTTGACGAAGGCGATGTGGTGTTCGCCGTCGAGCACCGACTCGTAGGCGTAGCAGGTGAACTCGCCCCATTCGGTGGGAATGCGCGCCTCGGCCACCCGCCGCACCAGCTTCTCGGTCTGGCGACGGTAGCGGATGAGATCGGCGATCGAGATCAGCACCAGCTCGTGCTCCTCGCCGAAACGCTCGAGCTCTGGCAGGCGGGCCATGTCGTTCTTGCTCTCATTGACCAGCTCGCACAGCACGCCGGCCGGATAGAGGCCGGCCATGCGGGCGAGGTCGATGGCCGCCTCGGTGTGTCCGGCCCGCTTCAGCACGCCGCCGTCGCGCGCCTCGAGCGGGAAGATGTGCCCGGGCCGCAACAGGTCCAGCGGTCGCGTGGCCGGGTCGACCAACGCCCGCACGGTGGCCGCCCGGTCGTGGGCCGAGATGCCGGTCGTCGTGTCGTGGCGGAAGTCGACGCTGACGGTGAACGCCGTGCGCATCGTCTCGGTGTTGTTGGCGACCATCAGCGGCAGGTCGAGCTCGCGGGCCCGCTCTCGGGTCACCGGCGCGCAGATCACGCCGGAGGTGTGGTGCAGGAAGAAGGCGATCGTCTCGGGGGTGGCGAACTCGGCCGCCATGATGAGGTCGCCCTCGTTCTCGCGATCCTCATCGTCGACCACGATGACGATCTCGCCCCGCCCGATGGCGGTGATGGCGTCTTCGACCTTGTCAAACGACACGTGAGACATCCTTCCAGGCAAGGAGCCGTTCGACGTACTTCACGGTCACGTCCACCTCGAGGTTCACCCGGTCACCCGCCCGCTTGCTGCCGAGCGTCGTCACCGCAGCGGTGTGGGGGATGACGGCGACCGTGAAGCCGTCGTCGACCACGTCGACCACCGTGAGGCTCACGCCATCCACGGCCACCGACCCCTTCTCCACGACATAGCGCAGCAGCTCGCGGGGCATCCGTACCCGTAGGTCGGGGACGGACTCGACGATCTCGCCCACACCGTCGACGTGGCCCTGCACGATGTGCCCCCCGAGGCGGTCGGTCACGCGGACGGGGCGCTCGAGGTTCACCGGATCGCCCGGCACCCGGTCGCCGAACGTGGTGCGCTTCAGCGTCTCGTCGCTGATGTCGGCTTCCCACCAACCGGCGCCCTGGTCGACGACCGTGACGCAGCACCCGTCGACGGCGATGGAGTCGCCGGTCTTGGCGTCCTCGGTCACCAGCGACGCGGCGATGCGGACGCGCGGGCCCTCGACCCACGCGATCGAGCCCAGCTCCTCGATGATCCCGGTGAACATCAGCTTCTCCTTGGATGAAGGTCGACGCGAAGGTCGTCGCCCAGGTGCGTGACGCCGGCGATGCGGCCACGCCAGACATCGGCCATGGTGCTGGCTCCGGGTCCAGTGAACAACCCGGCGGCGTCGTCTCCACCGAACAGCACCGGCGCCAGATATACGACGTAGCGGTCGACGAGCCCCGCCCGGTGAAATGCCCCTGCCACCGTCGCGCCACCCTCGACCAACAGCTGGATCACGTCGCGGCGGCCCAGCTCGTCGAGGACGTCGCCGAGATCGCCAGTCAGCTCCAGCGCCGGGCGGACCCGGGCGCCCGGCGGCGCCTTACCCAACACGACGCGCAAGGGGTCGCGGCCAGCGACGTGCCGGACGGTGAGCGCCGGATCGTCGGCGCGCACGGTGCCAGCCCCGACGAGCACGGCGTCGCTCTCGGCCCGTAGGCGGTGGGCGTCGGCCCGCGCGGCCTCGCCGCTGATCCACCGGCTGGTGCCGTCCGGCGCCGCGGTGCGGCCGTCGAGGCTGGCGGCCAGCTTGAGCACGACATAGGGGCGGCCGGTCTCGCGGTGTCGGACGTACGGGGCCAGCAGCTCGGCGACGACGTCGGCGGCGACCCCGGTCGTGACCTCGACGCCCGCGGCGCGCAATCGCTCGATTCCCCGCCCCCGCACCAGCGGGTCGGGGTCGGCGACGCCCACCACGACCCTGGCGACGCCGGCGTCGATCAGGGCGTCGGCGCACGGTGGCGTCCGGCCGTGGTGGTTGCACGGCTCCAGCGTCACGTAGGCGGTCGCACCCCGGGTGTCGACTCCGGCGGCCGCGGCCGCGGCCAGGGCGGCTGCCTCGGCGTGCGAGCCCCCCGGCGGCTGCGTGGCGCCCTCGACCTGCCGGCCGTCGGCTGTGACCAGCACACAGCCCACCCAGGGGTTGGGCGACGTGGTGGCGCGGACGCCTGCCGCCAGCTCGACTGCCCGCAGCATGTGCTCGTGGTCGGTGTCGACCATCCCTGGCAGCGTATGGGCGAGTGCCACCCGGCCAAATTAGAACACGTTCTAATTTCTGTCGAGTGGTCAGTGTGGCCGGCCACCCTCGAGCAGGTCCAGGGCGTGCGGCACGACGTCAATCACCGCGTCGAGGCACTCAACGGCGCCCGTGGACGATCCCGGCGTGTTGAGCACCAACGCCCGTCCCATGGTCCCGGCCGCCGCCCGCGACAGGCGACCCAGCGGGCTCACCAGCCTCATCGCCTCGGCCAGGCCGGGCGCCTCGCGGTCGAGCACGGACCGGGTCCCCTCGGGCGTCAGGTCGCGGGGACCGAAGCCCGTACCGCCCGTGGTCACGATCAGCCCGGCGAAGCCGTCGGCAAGTGCCCGCAACGCCTCCGCCACCGCCTCGACGCCGTCGGCGCTCGCCACCCGACCCACGACCTCGAACCCTGCGCCGCCCAGCCGGTCGGCCAGCGCCGCGCCCGAGCGGTCCTCGCGGGTGCCGGCCACCACGCCATCCGACACCGTCAGCACCTTCGCCGGCCACCGCCGGAGCGACTCCGCCAAGTCATCGCTCCCCAGCGCCCGGCCGAACCCGTTCGACCGTCTCGGCGACCCGCCGGGCGCGGGTCGCCGGTCGCTTGGCTTCGGCGATCCACTCCACGTACTCGCGGCGGTGCGTGTAGGACATCTTGTCGAAGGCGGCCTCCGCCGCCGTGTCGTCGGCCAGCGCCTCGGCCAGGTCGGCCGGCACGTCGACCACCCGGGGCCCCTCGTCGAGCGCGACCACGACGTCGAAGGTGTCGCCGACGTCGACTCCGGCCGCAGCTCTGTGCTGCTTGTTGACCCCGATCATCGGCTGCCCGCCGTAGACGGCCACGGTGGTGCGAAACGTGTGATCGCGAATGGTCACTGTGACCGGCGGGCGCTTGCGCTCGCTCAGCGCCGCGGTCACCCGGGCCGGAACGTCGAACGCCGCGCCCCCACCGCCCGCGTCCTCGAGGCGCACGCGGAACCGCTGCGACTTGGGCCGTGTTTCCCGCTCTTGGCCTTCGGCCGGGCCGCTCGGGCCTCGCTCGCTCATTGCCCTCCGGGGCGCCCGCTCAGGTCGACGACGCTACCCCGCACCCCGGACGTAGCGGAACAGGCACATACCGTCGGTGTCGACGGTCTGGGGCAGCAGGATCGCACCCCGCCCCCATGGCTGCCACGGCGCCTCGGGGGGCTCGATCGGCACCAGATCGGGCCTCTCGCCGACGACCCACGAGTCAATGTCGGTGGACTCGGCCGCCGTGAGCGTGCACACGGAGTAGACGAGGGACCCGCCGGGCCGCACCAGGTCGGCCGCCGCAGCCAGCAGGCGCCGCTGGAGAGCCGCCAGGCGCTCGATCGAGGCCGGATCCACCCGCCAGCGGAGGTCGGGGCGGCGGCGCAGGGTGCCCAAGCCCGAGCAGGGCGCGTCGACCACCACCCGGTCGAAACCCCCTGGCGCAAAGGGCGGATGGGTTCCGTCCGCGGCCACGACGCCCATCCGGTCCATGAGCCGCAGCCGCCTGCCATTCGCCCGCACCAGCCCCGCACGCGCCGGGCGGACGTCGACCGCGACGACCTGGGCGCCGGTGCCGGCGAGCGCTGTGGCCTTGCCGCCGGGCGCGGCGCACAGGTCGAGGACCCGGTCGCCGGGCCGGGCCCCGACCGAGGCGGCCGCCAGCTGCGACGCCGGGTCCTGGACGTAGCCGTCGGCTCGCTCGACCGAGACGGCCGGCTCGTTCATCGCCGTCAGCGCCGCCAGCGCTGGATCGCGCCCGAGATCGGACACCAGCCGGTCCAGCAGCCAGTCGGGCACGCTGAGGCGCGTGGCATCGTCGGGCCAGCGAACCGGGGTGTCGGCGACCCTGCGGAGCACGGCGTTCACCAGTCCCCGCACCCGGCGAGGACTGGCGCCCACCGTCTCCGACACGGCGGCGTGCGCCGGCACCGAACCGAAGGCGAGCTGGTACGCGCCCAGTCGCAGGGCGTTGCGGGCCCGGGCCTCGGGCGGGCGGGCCAGGAACCGGTCGACCAGGTAGTCGCAGGCGCGCCGCATCCTGGTGGTGCCATAGACCAGGTCGGTGGCGAAGCGGCGATCCCGGTCGTCGAGCCTCGATCGGTCGAGCGCAGCCGACAGCGCCAGGTTGGCGTAGGCGCCATCGCCGTCGATGCGATCGAGCACGTCGAGGGCGACGGCCCGCGCCGACCTCACCGCAGCACGACGACCCGGCGTCACCGCCGGACCGGCTCTCCCCTCCTGGTCGGCTCGCATGTCGTGGTCGCTCAGCTGCCCACCCGGTCGCCGGGCCGCCAGTGGACTCCGTTGGCCCAGGCTCGGGCGGGCATCCGCCGCCGCCCCTCGGGTTGCACCTCGACCAGCTGGATCGGTCCGTCGCCGGCGGGCACGGCGACGTCGCCGGGCCCCGCCGGAACCAGCGCCGTCCGCCACACCTTGAGCCGGTGAGCCCGGTGCGTGGTCCACGCACCGCCGATCCTGACGAGCCGGTGGATCTCGACCGCCGGGCGGCCCCAGTCGATCTGCAGCTCCGCGGGATCGATCTTGTGGGCATAGGTGGGCTCGCCCTGCTGGGGTTTCGGTTCGGGCAGCCCGTCGCGCAGGTTGGCGAGCAGCAGCTCGGTCCCCAGAGCGGCAAGCCGGGTCCGCAGCTCGTCGGCGGTCTCGTCGGGGCCGATCGCCACCTCGGACCGGGCGTACACGCCCCCGGTGTCCAGGCCTTCCTCGATCACCATGAGGTCGACGCCGGTGCGCTCGTCACCGGCCAGGATCGCACGCTCGACAGGCGCCGCTCCCCGCCATCGGGGCAGCAGGGAGAAGTGCAGGTTGATCATCGGCAGGCGCTCCAGCACGTGAGGCTTGATCAGGCGGCCGAACGCAGCCACCACCCCCAGATCGGCGCCGGTGTCGAGCACGTCGTCGACGCGGTCGGACACCGCCAGCCCGAGGCCGAGTGCTGCGCGCTTCACGGGAGAGGGCATCAGCCGGCCGCCGCGACCCCGGCGCTTGTCGGGCTGGGATACTGCCAGCGCAACGTCCCACCCGGCGTCGACCAGCGCCCGCAGGGGCGCGATGGCGAACTCGGGGGTGCCCAGGAACACCAGCCGCCGGGGATGCGTCGGTGCGGGTGCGAGCGCCATGGAACCGGCCCGGCCTCAGCGCCGCCCACTAGCGGAGCAAGAAGCCGCCGCCCTTGGGTTCGGCGTCCGCCAGCACCGAGGGACCGATGCCCAGCTCCCGGATGGTCTTGAGCGCCTGCTTGCGGGTGGCGGCATCGAGCCGCTCCAGCAGCAGGACCCCGTCGAGGTGGTCGAGCTCGTGCTGGAAACAGCGCGCCAGCAGCTCGTCGGCTTCGATGGAGACGTCGTTGCTGTCGAGGTCGACGCCGGTGAGGTGCACCTGCTTGGCGCGGACGATCTCCCACGACAGGCCCGGCACCGACAGGCAGCCCTCCTCGTACGCCCACTCACCGTCGCGTTCGACGATCTCGGGGTTGACGATCGTGAACGGCCCGTCACCCACGTCGTACACGAACATCCGCTTCTCGACGCCCACCTGAGGGGCCGCCAGCCCGACCCCGGGAGCGTCGTACATGGTGGCGATCATGTCTTCCGCCAGCTTGGCCAGGCGCCCGTCGATGCTGGTGACCTCGGCGGCGCGCTGCCGCAGGACCGGGTCGCCGACCATGCGGATGCTGTAGGGAGCCATGATGCAAGAGTACGAGTCGGTCGCAGACCGACGCCATCAGGGGCGGCGGTCGGGGTCGGGCTGGAGCGTACGGGTCTGTCGCAGACCGACGCCATCAGGGGCGGCGGTCGGGGTCGGGCTGGAGGCTACCGTCGCCGGCGTGGGGCGATCCTCGCACTACTTCTCGCCGTCGCCGGATGTGGCGTCGCGGCCGTCCACGGTGCGTCTCGACCTGCCGGACCTGTCGCTGGTGCTGCGCACCGACCGGGGCGTGTTCTCCGGCGGCCGCATCGATCCCGGCACCAAGTACCTGCTGACCGAGGCGCCGGCGCCGCCGACCGGCGGTCACCTGGCCGACATCGGCTGTGGCTACGGGCCCATCGCACTCACGTTGGCCGCCCGTTCGCCGGGTGCGACCGTGTGGGCCGTCGACGTCAACGAACGGGCGCTCGAGCTGACCCGGGCCAACGCCGCGGTCGCCGGCCTCGCCAACGTGCGGGTGGCATCGCCCGACGAGGTGCCAGCCGACGTGCGGTTCGCCTCCCTGTGGTCGAACCCACCGGTGCGGGTGGGCAAGGCCGCCCTCCACGACCTCCTCGACAACTGGCTGGGCCGGCTCGACACCGACGGCACGGCCCTGCTCGTCGTCCAGAAGAACCTGGGCGCCGATTCGCTGCACCGGTGGCTGGAGGGCAAGGACTGGTCCGTCACGCGCCTGGGGAGCCGGGTCGGCTACCGCCTCCTGGAGGTACGGAGCTGACGCGGCAGCTCGATCCGACCGGGCTCAAGCGCCTGCACCGCTCCTGGCGCCGACGCGCGGCGGCACCGGTGGCCCTGATCCTCGACCACGTGCAGTCGCCGTTCAACGTGGGCTCGATCCTCCGGACGGCGGCGGCGTTTCGCGTCGACCACCTGTGGCTGGTCGGCGACACGGCAGCCCCGACCAACGCCAAGACTGCGAAGACGGCGCTCGGGTCGCAGCGCTACGTCGAGTGGACCTGGCACGATACGGCCCGGGGCGCAGCGTCGGCGGCGCGGGAGGACGGCTACCGGGTCGTGGGCCTGGAGCTGACCGACGATGCGGTCCCGCTGCCCGAGCTCGCGGTCGAGGCGCCGGTGTGCCTCGTCATCGGCCACGAGGACCGCGGCCTGCCAGCGGCCACCCTGGCCGCCTGCGACGGGGTGACGTACATCCCGCAGCTCGGAAGGATCGGCTCGCTCAACGTGGCCACCGCCACTGCCATAGCCCTGTACGAGCTGCGCCGCCGGGATTGGACCGCGGACGCCTGATCCCCCAGCTCCGGAGCGGCCCATCCACTGGGCTTCTAAACCCCTGCGGCCCGCTGCCGGGACGCTGCCTACCCTTTCGATGGTGACCTCCGAGACCGTGCGCACCATCACCGACGACGAGTTCGGCGACTTCGTCAACGTGGTCCTGACCGCGTTCCTGGCACCGCCGTCGTCTGCGGAGGACATCGAGACCCGGCGGGTCGCGTTCGACCTCGACCGCTGCCTCGGTGCCTTCGACCGCAACGGACGGTTGTGCGGCGTCGCCCGAGCCTTCCCCACCGAGCTGACCGTTCCCGGTGGCACGGTGGCGGCGGGCGCCGTGAGCAGCGTGGGCGTGCTGCCCACGCACCGCCGGCAGGGACACCTCAGCCGCATGATGCGCACCCAGCTCGACGACATCGCCGCCCGCGGCGAGCCGGTGGCGACCCTCGTGGCCGCCGAGTACCCGATCTACGGCCGCTACGGCTACGGCCTGGCGGTCGAGGCCTGCGAGCTGCACCTCGACGCGGCTCAGGCGCAGTGGCTCGACGAGCCCGAGGGCAGTGTCGAGCTGGTGGACAACGACACCTTCGCCAAGGTCGTGGGCGACACCTACGACCGGGCGCGGCGCACGTTCCCAGGCCACATCAGCTACGACACGTTGCGCTGGGAGGTGTTCGCCGGGGTGCGCTCCTGGCCCGATGGCGACGACGACGCCCGACGGAAGACCACCAAGGTCGTCTGGTCCGACGCGCGGGGCGAGCCCCAGGCGGCCACGGCGTACTCGGTCGACGAGCGCTGGGAGCACAACCGCCCGGCGGGGACGCTGTCGGCCGGCGTACTGGTGGCGACGTCCGGGGGGGCGGAGATCGAGCTGGTGCGGTTCCTCGCCTCCGTCGACTGGGTGGCGCAGGTGCACGTGGGCCTTCGACCCTTGGACAATCCGGTCCCTTTGGCGCTGACCGATGCGCGCATGGGTGCACTCGTCAACCGGTCCGACCACCTGTGGGTGCGGATTCTGGACGTGCCGGCCGCCCTGACCGCCCGCCGCTACGCCGCCGACGGGTCCCTGGTGCTCGAGGTCATCGACCCGCTCGGGCACGCCGCCGGTCGCTTCGCCCTCGAGGGCGGGCCCGAGGGTGCCACCTGCGCGGCGACCGACGCCCAGCCCGACCTGGTCGTCCCCGTGGGGGCTCTGGGCGCCGCCTACCTGGGTGGGACCGGCTGGGGCCGGCTGGCGGCGCGCGGCTGGGCCGATGAACGCCGGGACGGGGCAACGGGCCGGGCGGCGGCCATGTTCGGGTCACCGCGGGCGCCGTGGTGTGTCCTGACGTTCTGACCGTGGCCGACCTCGACCTGGTCGATCTCGAGCCCGGCGATGGCCGTCTGGACGAAGCGTTGGCGGTGCTGCAGGAGCTGCGCCCGCACCTGACGGCGGCGAGCTTCGCGGCGGTGTACGCCGAGGGCCACCCGCAGGGACTGCGGTTCACTGCCGCCTATGAGGGCGGCCACTGCGTAGGGGTGGCCGGCTGGCGGATCCTCGCCACCACGGCCAACCTGCGCAAGCTGTACGTGGACGATCTGGTCACCTCGGCGGCGGCCCGCAGCACCGGCGTGGGGCGGACGCTGCTCGGTGCCCTGGCGCAGCGGGCCGACGCCGCCGGTTGCACCGCCCTCGATCTCGACTCCGGCGTGCAGCGGGCGGACGCCCACCGCTTCTACATGCGCGAGGGCCTCACGATCGATTCGTTCCACTTCGCCCGCCGGCTGCGCTGACACCGGCCACGGTCGGGGCCCTGCCGCGTGCCGAGAGCCCTGGCTCGCGAAGAGGTCGTTCAACCCGTGAGCGCGGCCATCCACGCGCCGGCCAGACTCGGCGGGTGAGCTTCGATCCGTATGCGCCGTACGGTCCACTCGTCGACACGACCATCCGGATCGAGGGCCGGCGGAGTCGGGCACCCCATCCACTGCGAGCTGCTGGGCGCCACACCTACACCCCAACTAGCCCAGCTTTCGGATCACTACGGCGTCCTCGCCGACCTGCGCTACTGAACCACGAGAAGGAGGAATCGCCCATGTCCCGTCGGCTCATGCGGGCCGCTCCCCCGCCGCCGGCCGAACGATCCGGCGCTCGGTGACGATGGCG
>DASSDL010000042.1:0-9718 GCA_035697145.1 Acidimicrobiales bacterium | reverse complement strand
CCATCGAGAACCCCAACCTGTACCAGGCGATGTTCATGGACGGGCCCATCGACGACGCCGACGCGAGCGTCGGGCTCGACACCTTCGGCCAGCTCGTCACGACCGTCCAGCGGGGCATTGACTCGGGACGGTTGGATCCGGACGACCCCGTCGGCCTGGCGACGCAGCTCTGGGCACTGATCCACGGGCTGGTGACACTCGAGCTCGCCCGCCTGCTGTCGCCGGATCAGGTCCGAGCCTGCCTCGACGCCGGCGCCCGCAACCTCATCACCGCATTCGGGGATGATCCCCAGGCCTTCGGCCGGTCGCTTACGCGTGCTACCGACCGGAGCGCCCGCCCCGCAATCCGGGCGAAACCTGTGTCCGCTGTCGATATCGGGAGCCGTTCGTATAGGGGGTGAGACGCCGGACAGTGCCTGCGGCAACGGCAAGGAAGAAACGCCGGTTCAGGCGTCCTCTTCCCCGGCTGTGGGCTCGTAGATGAGGATGAACGTCTCGCCGGCCGGCTTGGCGTCCACCAGCTTCAGGGCGGCGGCGGCCGGTGTCTCGCCGAACATGCGCTTGCCGGCGCCCAGCACGGTGGGGAACACCATGAAGCGGTACTCGTCGACGAGGCCGTTCTCGGCCAGCGCCTGCACGAGCTGCACGCTGCCGTTGATCAGGATGTCGCCGTCGATGTCCTGCTTCAGCTTCGTGACCGCCGCCGGGACGTCGTCCGCGATGACGGTCGAGTTGTTCCACTCGGGGTCGTTCAGCGTCGTGGAGACCACGTACTTCGGCATGCCGTTGAACTTGTCGGCGAAATCTCCCGATCGCGAGGGCCACGCCTCGGCGAAGCGCTCGTACGTCACCCGCCCCAGCAGCAACGCCTCGCTCGCCATGACCTCGTCGAGCTTGAACTTGTTCCCCTCGTCCCCACGGTCGAACTGGAAGGCCCAGCCACCGCGTTCCCAGCTCTCGGAGCCGCCGGGGTCCTCGACGACACCATCGACCGAGATGAACTGCGAAACGACAACCTTGCCCATGACGACACTCCCCTTCATTTGGCGTGCGACTGCGATAGACGGGCGGGCGCCGTCAAACTCATCGCGCTAGCGCGCGATGTGTTTTCCCAGGGTGCGGAGGTGATCCTCCCGGGAGCCGAACGTGAGTGCCGCCGCGCGGGCGCGGTCGGACCACAGGTGGAGGTCGTGGTCGACCGTGAACCCGATGCCGCCGTGCAGCTGGTGGGCCATGAGCGTTGTCTCGACATAGGCGTCACCGGCGGCCACCTTGGCGATCGCCACCTGGGCTTGCGCACCACCGATGGCCCCGTCCGCCTCGCCGGCCAGAGAGCAGCGCCATACGGCCTGCCACGCAGCCAGGCCGGCGGCGTCGATGCGGGTCGAGAGGTCGGCGACGTGGTGTTGCACGGCCTGGAAGCTCCCGATCGGGCGGCCGAACTGGGCCCGATCCGTGATGTACCCGACCGTGAGGTCCAGCACGGCCCGGGCGCCGCCGACCATCTCCACGCACTGCAGGGCGGTGGCGACGCGGTGCACCTCCTCCACGGCCGACCAGGCATCCGAGGACGCCCGCGCCAGCACCCGGTCCGCCGGTACCCGCACGGCCTCGAACGAGACCTCGTGCTGGGCATCGTGGGCGAACGTCGTGACCAGCGACCGGCAGACACCCGGTGCGCTCGTGGGCACGAGGACCAGCCGGACGGCGCCGGCGCCGGTCGCCGCGGGATCGCGAGCCACGACCACGAGGTCATCGGCGACGCCGGCGTTGGGCACGAACAGCTTCGTTCCGTCGACGGTGACGTCGTCGCCCACGACGGCCGCCGTGGTGGCCAGGGCATCAGGCGACGACCGCATCCCGTCCTCGTGGTACGCCAGCGAGGCGATGCGCTCACCGGCGAAGAGGGGGCGGAGCAGGCCGGCGCGCTGCCCGTCATCCCCGGCGCGGTCGATCAGCAGGGCCGCAGCCACCGTCGAGTAGAGGGTGGTCGGTACCAGGGCGCGGCCGGCCTCCTCGTAGACCACAGCCAGGTCGAGCAGCCTGCCGCCGCCACCGCCGACCGACTCCGGGAACGCCAGGCCGAGCCATCCCAGCTCGGCCATGCCCCGCCACAGGTCGGGGTCGTGGCCTTCGCCATCCGCCGCGCGTGTCCGCCGGACCAGCTCGGGCGGGCACGCGCGTTGCAGGAAGGCACGCGCCGACGCCCGCAGCGCCTCCTGCTCGTCGGACAGCGCCAGGTCCGTCACCGCGGCAGACCGTGGCCGCGCTGGGCGACGATGTCGCGCTGGATCTCGTTGGTCCCGCCCCCGAAGCGCAGGTAGGGCGCCGACCGGTACATGAGCTGGGCGAGCCCGGCAATCGGCGCTCGGGCGTCGTAGGGGTCGAGCTGCCCGGCGGGCCCGAGCAGGTCCAGCGCCGCCGACGAGGCCCGGGCGTGCAGCTCGGTGGTGAAGACCTTGGTCATCGAGGCCTCCGCGCTGGCGGGGTGGCCCGCGTCGATCATCCAGGCGGCGCGGTGGTTGAGCAGTCGGGCCAGCTCGACGTCGACGGTCAGCTCCGCGAGGCGGCGCTGGACATCCGGGCGGTCCGCCAGCACCTCGCCGTCGACGGTGGTGGCACGGCACCAGGCCGCGAGGTCGTCGAGCAACCGCCGCAGCCCGCCCGTGATCCCGATGGCGACCCGTTCGAAGTCGAGCGCCTGGGTCACATAGGCCCACCCGCGGTCGCGCTCGCCCACCAGGTTCTCGCGCGGCACGCGCACGTCGTCGAACCACACCTGGTTGGTACGCATCCCGCGCCACGTCGTGATGCCCCGCACGTCGATCCCCGGCGAATCGAGCGGCACGATCAGGACGGAGATGCCCCGATGGCGGGGCGCATCGGGGTTGGTGCGGCACGCCAGCCATTCGTGGGTGCAGTATTCGGCGCCGGTGTTCCAGGTCTTGGTGCCGTTGACCACCCACGCATCGCCGTCGAGCACGGCGGTGGTGCGCAGGGACGCCAGGTCGCTGCCGGCGTCGGGCTCGGAGTAACCGATTGCGAACTCGACGTCGCCCCGCCGGATGGCTGGCAGCCACCGCGCCTGCTGCTCAGGCGTGCCCGACCGGATGATCGTGGGTGCAACCGATGCCGCCGTCATGTCGATGGCCGGTGCCCCGGCGTACGCCAGCTCGTCCATCAGCAGCAGGTTGTCGATCAGGGACCGGCCGAGGCCGCCGTGCTCCTCGGGCCACATGAGGCACAACCAGCCCTTCGCCAGCAACCGGCGGCGGAAGGCCCGGATGACGTCGCCACTCCATTCCCCTCCCCCGCGGCGCACCGACTCACGCTCGGCCGGGCCGAACTCGGCGCCGAGGAAGGCGCGCACCTCCTCGACCCACGCCCGCTGCCGTTCCGTCAGCGCGAAGTCCATGCCTAACGATCAGGGGGAGGCGCTCGGTGCGGCGGCGGTCGTCCCGGCTCCCGCGGCTCCCGGACCGGCAGCTCGAGAGTGACGGTCGCAGGGCAGCACAGCACATCGTCCTGGTTCCTCACCGTCAGCTCGAGGTCGACCAGGTGGCGCACCCGCGCACCGGCGTCATCGGTGTACCTGCGCACCACCCGACCCTCGCCCACCATCGTGTCGCCGGCGTAGATCGACCGCTGCATGGAGATCTTCCGCCGCGCGATGAAGCTCCGGGGACCGCCCCACTCGGTCGCCAGCCGGTCGACGAAGCCGAGGAAGTGCATCGTGTTGACGTAGATGGTCGGCTGGCCCTGCGACCGGGCGTACTCCGGGTCGTGGTGGCCGGGGAAGTAGTCCCAAGTGGTGGCCGGGTTCATGATCACGCGGCGATAGGTGATCTCGTCGTCCACCCGCGGCAGCGCGGAGCCCTCCTCCACGTCCTCCCAGTAGCGCTGGGCGTACGAGACTCCCGGGATCATCCGTCGTCCTCCGATGTGAACCGGTACAGCACGTTGGTGGTGCGGGCGACGAGCTCACCGTCCTGGCGGCGGTACGTCGACACCGTGGTGACGAAGTGCCCGGTGCCCAGGCTCGTGCGCTTCGCCTCCGACACGTCGGCCAGCTCCTCCACGACGTTCAGGTGATCGCCGACCCGGACCGGGGCGAAGTGCTCGGCGTCGTGGGAGACGTTGATGAACGTGTCGCCGGGCAGCGGGACGCGGGCCGTGAGCAACGGGACCGGCGTTGCTCCGCCCGGCTTCCACTCGAGCGGGATGAGCCAGGTCATCAACATGCCCGGCGGGGCCACGACGCCGCCCCAGTGCTGCTCGGCGAAGTCGTCGTCCCAGTAGGCGGCGTTCCCGTCCTGCACCATGGCGGCGTAGTGGCGGATCATCGGCACGCTGACGGCGATCTCGCCGAAGCGCACGGGCGTCGTCGTGCCCACCATCGCCTTGGCGTCCTCGTAGGTCCCGACCGGGACGTCGTAGCCGGTGGCCTCGGTGCCCCTAGGCGACATCGCCGTCCAGCCCGTACAGCCGCGCCGCATTGGCGCCGAGGATGCGGACGAGCACGTCGTCGCCCAGCACGGCGGCGTTGGCCCGCGCGGTCTCGACCGTGCCCGGGTAGTGGCAGTCCCAGTGGGGATAGTCGGAGGAGAACACCAGGCTGTCGGCGCCGAGGTGCTCGACGTACGGCTCGAGCAGCCGGTCGTCGCACTCGAAGGCGAAGAAGCACTGGCCTCGCTCGATGTAGTCCCGTGGGTCGCTGGTCATCCCCGGCACCATGTCGCCCCGCTTGTCGCGGTGCTCGTGCATCCGGTGCACGAAGTAGGGGACCCAGCCGACGCCAGACTCCAGGAAGGCCACGCGCAGCGCCGGGAAGCGGTCGAGGACCCCACCCATGGCCAGCGCGGTGAACGCCACCATCTGGTCGACCGGGAACGACAGCGTGTGCACCTGCGCGTAGTTGTCGAACCGCTCCGCGCCCGGCAGCGGCAGGTTCATGCCCGGCGCGCTGTGGACGCCGACCGCCACACCGAGGCCGGCGGCGGCCTCGAAGAAGGGCTGGAGCGAAGGGTCGTCGAGGTTCCGGCTGCCCACCACCGGCGGGATCATCACGCCCACCATGCCGAGATCGGCGGCCCTCCCGACCTCGGCGACCGCGTTCTCCGGATGCTGCAGCGGAGCGATCGCCACCGCCTCGAGCCGGTCGGGATAGCGGCCGCAGACGCCGACCAGCCAGTCGTTGTAGGCACGGCAGAAGTCCAGCGCGAAGGCCGGGTCCTCGAACGTCGTCGCCCCGATGCTCAGCCCGCCGTACAGGACCTGGACGTCGATGCCCTCCTTGTCGAGGTCGCCGATGCGAGCGTCGAGATGGAGGGCCCCGTCCTCAGCCCGCGGATGCATGGCCGATTCGATGGGTACGCCACGCCCCGGCCCCTCCTGGGTGGGGAACAGCTTGCCCTCGATCAGACTGACCGTTCTGCCCCCCGACTGGCCCGCCTGCTGCCAGCCCGGATGCCGCTCGGCAAGGGCCCGCCAGGGCGCCAGCTCGTCGTCGCCCGCATCGAGGCGGACAACCGGCTCGTTGATGTGGGCGTCGGCGTCGATGACCAGCATCCGTGCGTCCATGTGGCCCCCCGACCCCGGTCCTCGGCTGTCTTCCTAATCATATGACTGATAGACGCCATCCGGCCAGACCCATGGAACCAGAGAGGCGAACGGGGCCGCCAGCAACGGAGTGACCGGGGCGTCGCGCCACGCCTCCTCCATCAGCGGCCCCAGGGCACCGGCCGTCTCACTCGGATCACCGTCGAGGTAGCAGACGGTGATCCGGTAGTCGCCCTCGGTGTGGCGGCCCCGCCGATAGCGGGCGGCGGTCGCGAACACCCACGCCCCGGCGACCCCGGGCGTGGTGACCAGCCGGGCCAGGTGCTCGTCGTGCCGCCAGCGCAGGTAGGCGTCGAGCCGGCCGCGATCGGCCGGTCGCTCGACGACCAGGTAGATGCCGCGGTTGGGCCTGAAGGGCACGACCTCGGCGGAGACGAGCGCACTCGGCGATGCGCAAGCCTCCAGGAGTCGCAGCGCCCCCAGGAAGCGTCGGGGAAGGTCCCGCGGGAAGCGGCCGAGGTGGGCCAGGCGGCTCCCGAGGTCGAAGAAGTCGTCGAGCGTCTGCTCGACCGGGGCGCCCATCAGGTACAGCACGACGTGGTGGACGTGCTCGAACACCCCGGAAGCCGCGGCCCGCGCCGCTCGGCAGTCATCGTTCGACACCCAGCGCTGGCCGAGGATCATCCCCGCGAGCTGGTACTGCTCGGGCATGTGGTCGAGCTGGTGCCAGGCCAGGTAGGCGCGGTCGTCGGTGTCGTCGTCGGATTCGCCCCGGTCGGACAGCGAGAAGAACCCGACCTTGACGCGATTCACGCCGCCCCCTGGCGCGTCGCCGCCAGCCCCACCAGTGCCTCGAGCTGCTCGAGGTAGTGGGCGAACGAGTGATGCACCATGCGGGCGGCAACGATGGTCGTCCCCGCCGCGGCCAGCGCCCCCAGGGCGTCGGTGCATGCCGAGGCGGCGCCGCTCGGGTCGAGCGCCCGCTCGGGACTTATCACGACCTCGAACCCGTCCGGCCTTTCCACCCCCGCCACCCAGTCCGCCACCTGCGCCACCGAGACGCCGAATGGGGCCCAACCGTCGGCCAGCGCTGCGGCCCGCCGGAGCGAGCGCCGCGTGCGACCCCCCACCCACAGCGGGACCCGAGGCTGGACCGCGCACGGCCGGACCACGAAGCCGCCGTAGTCGTAGTGGGGACCGTGGTACGCAGGCTGCTCCTGCGACAGCGAGGCCCGCAGCGCCGCCAGGGCGTCGTCGGCCCGCGGCCCGCGATCGGCGAACGGGGCGTCGAGCAGTTCGAACTCCTCGCGCAGGGATCCCACGCCGACGCCCAGGATGAGCCGTCCGCCCGACACCAGGTCGAGGGTGCCGTAGCGCTTGGCGATCTCCAGGGGATGGTGGTAGCCGAGCACCAGGACGTAGGTAGCCAGCCGCACCCGCTCGGTCACGGCCGCCAGGTAACCGAACGTCGCCAGCGGGTCCCAATACGTCGCGCCCCGCACCTTGGCCACCTCGGTGGGGATGCCGACGTGCTCGCTGCACGTGAGGTGGTGGTAGCCGAGGCGGTCGGCGGTCCGAGCGATCTCGACCAGCTCCGCCATGCCCGCGTCCTCCTCCCAGCGGGCATGGCCGCCCGGCACGCGGGTCAGCACCGGCGTGACGATGGACAGGCGCATCAGGAGGCTGGGCCGATGTCGGCGACCATCTCGCGCGTCGAGAAGTACCAGCGCCCGCGCTCGTAGACCAGCGCGTCGCGGTACCGACCCACCTCCTCCACCACCGGTCCGCCGCCGTTCGAGCCCGAGCGCAGCGTCAGGAACCGGCACTCCTGCCGCGCGTGGACACCATCGACGTCGACCTGCGCGTCGGTGGTGACCCGGATGCGGTGGGGCGGGGCGGCCCGGAAGAACCCGATCAGCCCCCGGTGCCCGGAGAACGACTCGCCGCCGGTTCCCTGCAACACACCCTCCTGCACGAAGGTGCCGAGCCAGATCTCGAGGTCGCCGGCCTCGAGCGCCCGGTTGTAGCGCGCGGTGAGATCCCCGATCGCCAGGCGGTTCGCGACCGTCATGAGGGTGCTCTGTTCCTGATAGCTCATGCCCACGCTGTGCCCTCCGCTAGTGCCTCATCTGCCCAGATCCGTGCCTCGCGCCCTTCCCCGTA
The DNA here is from genome assembly GCA_035697145.1 of Acidimicrobiales bacterium. Classification (GTDB taxonomy): domain Bacteria; phylum Actinomycetota; class Acidimicrobiia; order Acidimicrobiales; family VFJN01; genus DASQUK01. The sequence goes on along the minus strand of DASSDL010000042.1, from coordinate 1,996 downwards.
GCGGTCGCGCCGCGGATACGCGGCTGTCCCCCTCGCGATGTCCTATCTGATGTATCTTTTGACTGTTAGCCACCCTAGCGCGCCCGTCGTCGGGGAAGGAGACTGGGCGGATGCTGTTCCTCCACGAGGTGCACCGGGTCGCGGGCGCCAAGGAGAGGGAGTTCGAGGTCGCCTACCGGGCGGGGTGGATGGAGGCCTTGGCGGCCGACGGCGATGCCCGGCTGCTGTGGTTCCTGCACCATGCCCACGGCACCGGCCCGTCCTATCAGGTGGTGACCGTCACGGCGCTGCCCGACGGCGCCGCCTGGGAGCGCCTGGCCGGGCGGGTCCAGCACGGCGACCTGCGCGACTGGGCCCGGGAGGTCGACTCGTGCCGGCACGACGTCCAGGCCCGCCTGCTGATGGCCCTCGACTTCTCGCCCCTCGACGTCGACCTGGCCGAGGTTCCCACCGACGGTCGTCGCCACGAACCCGCCTTGTACATGGAGGACACCATGTGGCCCAAGCGGGGCAAGGCCGAGGAGTACATCGCGGCCGCGGGCGCCATCTACACGAGGATGCTCGGGTCGGATCCCGCCCAGCGCCTCATCAGCATCGAGGCCGCCTACCAGACCATGCCGGGCGCCGGCCGCTACCCGGAGGTCACCCTGATGCAGAAGGTCCACGACATGCCGGGGCTGGTCCGCCTGCTGACCACCGACATGCCCGAGGAGATGGCGCGACCCGGCACCTGGATGCACGACGCCCTGGAGTTCCGCGACCACTGGCGGAGCAAGCTGCTGCGTACGGCGTCGTGGTCGCCATTGAACTGACGTGCGAGCGAAGCGAGCACGGCGCGCCGCCGAGAAGGGGAGTGGTTGACGATGCTGTTCATGCACGAGGTGCACTCCGTCGCCGGCGAGCACGAGCACGAGTTCGAGGCCGCCTACCGCGACGGCTGGATGACGCAGTTGGCACGGGACGACGACGCCCGGCTGCTGTGGTACCTCAACCACGCCCACGGCAGCGGCATGTCCTACCGGGTGGTGACGATCACCGCGATCCGCGACGGCGCCGCCTACGAACGCCTGGCCGACCGCCTACGGCGGGGCGACCTGCTCGACTGGTCGCGCGCCGTCGGTGCCCTGCGCCACGAGGTGCAGGGCAAGATGCTGCTGCCCGTGTACTGGTCGCCGATCCAGGAGATCGACCTGGCGGCGGTGCCGACCGACGGCTCGGAGCACGAACTGTCGCTGTACATGGAGGACACCGGCTGGCCCTCGGCGCCGCTCGACGACTACATCCGGTTCTGGGACCACGAGTACTTCCGCAACATGCGGGCCATGACACCCGAGCACAGCATCCTGGAGATCGAGGCCTGCTTCCAGGTGGCCCACGGTACGCACTACCGGCCGGAGGCCATGCTGATGCAGAAGATCCTGAACTACGGCCTCTTGCCGAGCCTCATCTCCGAGCCGGAGGAGTACGACCCCGACGTGTGGCCCGGCCGGTACATGCACAGGGGCCTGCGCTACCGCGACCAGTGGGAGAGCAAGCTGCTGCGCACCAGCAAGTGGTCGCCGCGGTACTGATCGCGCCTCCTTCAGGGCCGGGCAGATCGGCCTTTACCGGTCCCTCAGCAGCAGCGCTCGACGAACTGTTCGAGCTGGTCGAGGTTGCGACACTCGAACGTCTCGTGCGTGAAGGCGGCGTACTCGGTCATCACCGAGTCACCCATGTCCCACGACGAGACCGGCTCGGGGTTGAGCCAGTAGACCCGGCGGGCGCGGCGACGCAGCTCGCCCAGCACCCACGACTGGGAAGCGTGATAGTTGTTGCGGGCGTCCCCCAGCACGAGCAGCGTCGTACGCGGCGTGACCTCCACCCCCCAGCGGCGCCAGAAGTCGGCGAACGCGTGGCCGTAGTCGGAGTGGCCGTCGAACCGGGTGATGCCGGCGCTGGTGCCGAGCGCCCGCATCGCCTCGGCCATGCCCGCCCGGTCCCGCAGCTGCTCGGT
>DASSDL010000041.1:0-13593 GCA_035697145.1 Acidimicrobiales bacterium | reverse complement strand
GGCAGCACCAGCCCGGCGTTGGAGTTGATCCAGCCCAGCTCACGGATCGTCTGCACGTTGGCGAGCAGCGTGACCTCGAGCGGCAGCAGCAGGGTCGCCATGAACAGGGCGAACACCAGGGTCTTGAACGGGAACCGCAGGAAGGCGAAGGCGTAGGCGGCCAGGATCGAGGTCACCACCTGGGCCACGGTGATCAGCAAGGTCAGGGTGAAGCTGCGGCCCATCGCCGGGCCGATGTCGCCTTGGTCCCACCCCTGGTTCCAGACCGCCGCGCCGAACGCGACCACCACGCCGGTGGTGACGGCGATGCTCACCAGGACGGCGAGCAGCACCGGCTGCCACCACCGGCGCAGCCGACCGAAACCGATGAGCTGCGTGGCGGCCAGCACCACGATGGCGAGCAGCCACCACAGCGGCGTCGTCCCCGACCGGTCGACCGAGGCGCGCCAGATCTGGCCGGCGAACGCCGCGACCGCCACCACCCCGGCGCCGACCGCCACCAGGCGCCGGGGCGACACCAGCGGGGCTGGGTTGCGCAGCCGGCCACCGGCCGCCCGCAGCTGCACCCACGCCAGCGCCAGCGCCACCGCCAACGTGCGGATGATGACCGAGAACGCGCCGCCGTCGAGCCAGCCCTTGTCCTTCCACTCGACCGCGACCGGATGTAGCGGCCGACCCGCGTCCAGGTAGCGAAACGGCGGCGACAGGGCCTGGATGAGCACCAGGATGATCGGCACCAGGACCAGCGCCGCCAGCACGACCAGTAGCGCGTACTGGCCGACGAGGCCGAGAGTGCGGCGGGTCGACGACTTGCCGATGGTGGCGGCGGTGAGCTCGTGTTCGGGTGCACCCAGCACGGTTCCGCCGGGCACGGCGGCGGCGGCGTCCTCGCTCGGCCGCTCGGCCAGGTCGACCGCGCCGTCAGCGCGCATAGTGCACCCGCCGCTCGAGGATGACGAACTGCGCCGCGGTGACGACCAGGGTGACGAAGAACAGGCCCACGGAGTACACGGCGCCGATGCCGATGTTGTCGGGCCGTACCAGCCGGTTGATCTTGAACACCAGGGTCTCCGTGGCCCCGGCCGGTCCGCCGCCGGTGAGGATGTCGACCTGCGCGAACGCCTGCAGCCCGAAGATGACCAGCACGACCAGCAGGAACAGCAGGACCGGCGAGATGAGTGGCAGCGTGATCCGCAGCAGCCGGCGCACGGGGCCGTAGCCATCGAGCGTGGCGGCCTCCACGACCTCGTCGGGCACGTTCTGCAGCCCGGCCAGCACGATGATGAACGACAAGCCCATGTTCTGCCAGATCGACGACAGCGAGACCGCGAACATGGCCCAGTCGGGGTTGGTGAGCCAGTCGACCTGGAAGATGCCGACCACCGGGTTCAGCAGGTAGAAGAAGATCACCGACGTGACCGCCACCGAGCTGGCCAGCGTCGACGAGAAGATCGCCTGGAACGCCTTGATGCCCCGCAGCCGGCGATGGGCGGCTACGGCCAGCAGGATGCCGAGCACCAGGCCGGCGGGCACCGTGTAGAGGACGAACTGCACGCTGTGCCACAAGCCCTCGCGGAAGTCGTCGCTGGTGAGCTGCTCGCGGTACTGGCGCAACCCCACGTCCTCGAAGAAGGCACCGTTGGCCCGGCTCTCGAAGGTCCCCCAGTTCAACAGGTTGAGGAACGGCCGGTAGAAGAAGGCCACGAAGACGGCGATCGACGGCGCCAGCAGCAGCAGCGCGATGCCCGTCTCCTTGGCCGAGTAGCGGGGGCGGTCTCGCCGCCGGAGCAGCCTCGCCGCTGTGCTCATTGGCGTGCCTCCGGCACGCCAATGAGCACATCGCCGCTTCGCGGCGAGCAATGCACTGTGTTCATGGTTCGCTCACTTCGTTCGCTCACCCGAGCCGTGCCGTGGTTTCGAGATCGAAGAGGTGGACGTTGGCCGGGTCGACCGCGAGGCGGATGGTGCCGCCGGCCGCGAGGGGCGCCATGCCCACCTGGCGGACGACCACCGGCGACGACTCGACGGATCCGAACACCAGGCACTCGTGGCCCAGCCATTCCACCGCCCGCACGTCGTGGGCGATCGTGCCGTCCTCGGACACGTCGAGGTGCTCGGGCCGGGCACCGACGATCACCGCCTGGCCTTCGTCGAGGCGGGTCTTCAGGTCGGCGGGCACCGGGAAGCGGCTCTCGCCCACGACGACCGCCGGTCCGCCCTCAGTGGTGAAGGTGCCGTTCAGGGTGTTCATGGGCGGCGTGCCTATGAACTGGGCGACGAACAGGTTCGCGGGGGCTTCGTACACCTCCTGGGGCGTGCCCACCTGCTGGAGGCGCCCGGCCGACAGGATCGCGATGCGATGCGCCATGGTCATGGCCTCGACCTGGTCGTGAGTGACGTAGACGACGGTGGTCTCGATCCGCCGGTGCAGGTCCACCAGCTCGAGCCGGGTCTGGGCGCGGAGTTTGGCGTCGAGGTTCGACAGCGGCTCGTCCATCAGGAACGCCTTGGGCCGGCCGACGAAGGCCCGGGCCAGCGCCACGCGCTGGCGCTGGCCGCCGGACAGGGCCGCCGGCTTGCGCTTCAGGAGGCCGTCGAGGCCGAGCACCCGCGCCGCCTCCTCGACGCGCTCGCCGCGCTCGGTCCGGCTGAGCTTGCGGGCCGGCTGGTCGGGGCCGTCGGCGTGATAGCGGCGGACCAGCAGCGGCGACTCGATGTTCCGCTGCACCGTCATGTGGGGGTAGAGCGCATAGCTCTGGAACACCATCGACACGTCGCGCCGGGCCGGGTCGACGTCGTTGACCACCTGGTCGCCGATGAGCAGTTTGCCATCGGTGATGCCTTCCAGCCCCGCAATCATCCGCAGGGCGGTGGTCTTGCCGCAGCCCGAGGGACCCAGCAGGACCATGAACTCCCCGTCGTCGACCGCAAGATCGAGGGCATCGACGGCGACGACGTCATCGAAGCGCTTGGTCACGTTTTCGAAGGTGACGCTGGCCAAGGGCGACCTCCCAATGAGCCGGCTGGTGCCGCACGCCGGTGCAGCGCTCCGTGCGCCGGAGCCGGCATTCCGCGACGCTAGGCACGCGCGATGGCGTCAAGGTAGCCGGGCGGTGGAAACGGGGTGTCTGTTGGGCATCCGCTGCCGGACGGCGCGAGCGTTCGCCGCTCTGTGTCGGGGCACGTCGTACGCTGAGCGCGCGTATGGCTGACTTCGGATGGCCGGTGGAGCGGGAGGGACTGGAGCGGGCCTCATCGCGCTGGTGGGTATTTCTGCTGCTGGGCGTCGCCGCGGCCGCGCTGGGGCTGCTGCTGATGTTCGACCTGTTTACCGCTGTGCGCACCGTGGCCTTGCTGGCTGCGTTCGGCCTGATGGTCACCGGCCTGGGGGAGCTGGTGTCGGCTGGCCGCTACCGCAGCATCCTGGGGATTGTTGCCGGGGTCGTGCTGTTCGTGGCCGGCGTGCTGGCGGCGCTGTGGCCGGACATCACCCTCTGGGTCCTGGCCGTGGTGGCCGGCATCGGCCTGATCATCTCCGGCGCCGCCCGGATCATGGGGGCGCTGGCGCTGCGGGTCGAGGGCTGGGGCTGGCTGTTCGTCGGCGGCGCGCTCAGCGTCGTCGTCGGCTTCCTGGCCATCGGCTGGCCGGACGTGACGATCCTGGCCCTAGGACTGTTGCTCGGCATTCGCATGCTGCTCTTCGGCATCTCCGAGATCGCCTTCGCCTTGGCCCTCCACGACGTCCGCGGCTCGCTCCAGCAGTAGGGAGGTCTTCGCCAGTTAGCGTCAGAAGTTGCTGACGACCGCAGTGAAGACCTTGTCGATGCTGGTGGGATCCGACGAGTCGTAGACCGCAGCGGACGTGGCCTCCGCGATCTGGCGGAGCGTGGGCAGGTCGGCGTCGTCCCCGTAGGCGATGGGGAAGACCCGTACCGGACGGCTGGCCTCGCCCTCGCTGCCGGCCTGGAGCGTGTCGATGAGCTCGGTGAGCTGGTCGCGGTCGTCGGCGGAGTCGTCGTCCTGGTTGCGGCCATCGGAGAGCAGCACCACGGCGTTGATCCTGGCCGGGTCGTAGGCGGCCAGCGCCTCCTCGTAGGTCCGCTGCGTCACCGTGTACAGCGGCGTGTTGTTGGTCGGCACCAGGTCGCCGATGCGGTTGGCGAGCTGCTCGCGCACGTCGCCGACCCGGGAGGTCGGGACCAGCTCGAGGACCTCCTGGTCGCCCTCGTCGCCCAGCTCGGTCGAGAAGATCGACAGGCCGACCTGGTCGTCCTCCTTGAACTCCTCGAGGGCGGTGATGGCGGCGTCCTTCGCCAGGTCGAGCTTGGTGGCCCCGGTCTCGGGATCCCCCGGATCACCCATGGAGCCCGACACGTCTATGAGGATCTGCACCCGGGCCGACTTGCGCTGCGTGGCCCAGTCGTCGAGCAGCCGGGCCAGCACCTCGGGCTCGGGTACGTCGAGCAGCGTCTGGGGCGTGGCCGGGTTGACGCCGTTGGCCTCGCTGATCGGCGCCGCCACCGGCACATCGGCGATGCCGGGGCGGAAGCCGTACTCGAGCACCCGCTCCTGGTTCTCGGGCGTCTGCACGTACTCGACGAAGGCGGCGGCCGCCTCCTGCTGCTGGGCGTCCACCCACTCGGCGTCGAGCACCATCAGCGGGTTGTCGCTGTAGACCGTGCCCTCCTCGGGATAGATGGCGACCAGCGGCACACGGGGCTCCCGCGGCTCTTCGCCCTGGTCGAGGATCCCGTCGGGGTTGCCCGAGTTGTAGTCGATGAGCGACTTCTCCTCGACGGCGACCGCCGAGACGTATTGGTAGGGGTTGCCGCGCTGGTCGGCGCGGTACCAGTTGTTGAGGAACGTGAGCGTGGTGTCGCCGTAGTGCACGACGGCCGACTCGACGCCGCTGGCGAAGCTGCCGACCGCCGGGTCGGCGAGGTCCTCGAGCGACAACCCACTGGTCTTGCCCGTGGCGGCGTAGGCCTGGGCGATGAGCGCCGACAGCCCGCTGGTGGAGAAGTTCGGGTTGGTCTTGCCAAGCCGAAATGCGCCCCATTCCGGGTGGCCCAGCGAGCTCCAACCGGCGCCGTCGCGGGCCAAGGCCAGCACGTCAGCCCAGCCCAGGGGCGTATCGGGCCAGCCCAGCGCCTCGGCCATGGGCTGGGGCATGGCGATGACCAGCGGCGTGAGCATGAAGCTGGCGGCGTCGGCGGGCGCCACCGCCGGCTGCCCGGCCTCGGACAGGTGCTGGTTGAGCACCTGCCCCCACGTCGAGGCCGCCGGCGACCAGATGACCGGGCGCGGCCCATCGACCGACTCGTCCCACCCGCTGGCCAACAGCTGCTCGGCCGCGCCCGACGACTTGTTCTGCACCCGCACGAACGCGCAGTCGTCGTTGGCCAGCCTTGCGGCATCGGATCCGTTGAAGCTCTCGGCCAGGTCGCCGAGCAGCTCGAGCTTCTCCGGGGAGCTGGCGACGTCGACGACCACGCAGTCGCCGGGATCTGCGAGCGCGGCCTGGCCGTCTCCGCCCCCGTCGTCGTCGCCCGAGCAGGCGCTGGCGGCGACGATCAAGCCAGCGACCACCAGCGCCCCCGTCCACCTGGTCCTCGTCGTCTGCATCCTGCCCTTCATCCCGTCACCTCGTTCCACCGGGCCAGCAGCGCTCCCAGCACGCCACCGTCGGGCAGGGAGTCGTCGGCCGGCAGCTCCAGCCCGCCGTCGACACCCGCAGCGGGCGCCTCTCCGTCCACCCGCCAACCGGCGTCGGCCAGGGCCCGGCGGAGGTCGTCGTTCCCGGCGACATCGCCGGCAGCCCCCTCTGCATCGCCGATGGGGATGGCCACCAGGTCCGCGGTCGCCACGGGCGCAGGGTAGATCACACGCACACTGTCCCGGCCGGCAGCATCCAATGCATCGGCCTCGAGCGCGCCGACGGCGCTGAACTGACCCGCCCCCCGCGTCAGCATCTCGTTCACGACGTCAGCGGTGGATGCGTCCGCTTGGGCGCCGAGGGCCCCCAGCCAGCCGGAGAACTCGCCGTCGAGGTCGTTGGCGGCGTAGTCGGCGGTGTCGAAGTATCCCGATGTGGCCCCGCCGAGCACGACGAGGCCGGTGGCGGTTTCGGGATCGGTGAGGCCGACGTTCACGCGACCCCAAGCGCCCTGACCGCCGACGGTGTCCCAGGGACGGTCCGCCGCATCGCCCAGGCAGCGCCATCCGACCGGTTCACCGCACGCACCGCTCTCGAGGGCCGCAGCCCGGTCGTTCCACATCACCAACACGACGGGGGACCGCCCGATCACGGCGGACGGATCGCCCACCAGGGCCGGGCTGCCGGCCCGCTCGCGCGCGTCGGCGACTACCGCGGCCCACGGCGCCGGCGCCAGCCACACGTCGGCGTCGGCCTCGTCGGCATCGGCCGCGGTGGTCAGCCTGTCGGCGGTCACCGATGCCGCCTCCACTTGCACCGTCACGTCGTCGTCCAGCTCGGCGCACGCGTCGGCCAGCTCCGTGGGGCAGACCAGGGTGGTGCCGTGCCCGGCCGACGAACCTCCGGCGCTGTCGCCCTCGTCGTCGAGGGCATCGCGTGCCAGGATCGCCGCCACGATCAACCCCACCGCCACGCCCAGGGCGGCGACGGCCTTCACGCCGGGGCCTTCCACGGTGACCCGTGGGTGGTGCCCGACGCCGACGCCGGCGCTGGCGCGGGGATGTCGGCGGCGGTGAGCGTGGTGAGCTCCTCGTCGCTCGGCTGGTCTCGGGCCACCAGCCGGGTCGCCTGGTTGGCGACGGCCGTCTCGAACAGGTTGCGGGCCAGTCGGCCGTTGCCGAACCCGGCGTCTCGGGGCTGGGCGGCGAACCAGCCCAGCACCGCCCGGCGGCCACCGTCGTCGAGCTGGTAGCGGCCCTCGCTGCCGATCGCTTCGAAGATGGCGAGCAGCTCCTCGTCGCTGTAGTCGGGGAAGTGGATCGTCCGTGAGAACCGAGACCGCATCCCCGGGTTGGCGTCGACCAGCGCCGCCATCTCCTCCGGGTAGCCCGCCAGGATCACCACCAGCCGGTCGCGCCGGTCCTCGACCAGCTTGACGATCATGTCGATGGCTTCACGGCCGAAGTCGTTCTCCCCGCCCCGGGTGAGGCTGTAGGCCTCGTCGATGAGCAGGACGCCCTCGTCGGCCCGGTCGAACGCAGCCACGACGCGGCCGGCCGTCTGGCCCACGAACCCGGCCACCAGGCCCGACCGGTCGGTCTCCACCAGGTGGCCCCGCTCGACCACGCCCAGGGTGCGGTAGATCTGCGCCAGCAGGCGGGCGACGGTGGTCTTCCCCGTCCCCGGGTTTCCCGTGAAGATCAGGTGGCGGCCGGCCTCGAGCACCGGAAGGTTGCGCTCCCGGCGGATCTGTTGCACCCGCAGCAGGTTGGCCACCAGGTGCACCTCGTGCTTGACCTCGCGCAGGCCGATGAGTGCATCGAGCTCGGCCAGCAGCTCTTCGAGGGGGCGGGGCGCAGGGAGGGTGGCGCCGGCGTCGCGAGCTGGGCCGGCGCCCGGGCCAGCGCTGGCGGCCGGGGCCGGCGCCGGGCCGGCGTGACCGCCCCCGACCCGGGCGCCGTCGAGCGTGCGCTGCACCATGGCTCGGAAGCGCTCGACCGCGTCGAGCTCGGTGCGCGACGGCAGCAGGTCGAGGGAGGCGATGGCGTGGCCGATCTGCGCGGCTCGCCGTGCGTAGGTGCCGGCGCGGCCGCCGCCGTCGCGGGCGTCCGACCGCACCAGGATGTCGAGAAGGGTCGACGGCTGCTCGAGGTACGAGCGCCTCCCGGCGACCAGTCCGGCGTCGCGCAGCGCGCGGGGCGTGGCCCGGGCGAGGTCGGTCTTCACCCGTTGCCCGAACGCCCGGATAAGCGCCCACAGCTCGTCGTCGGTGTGGAGCCCGTCGGAGTCGATGAACCCGCAGGCCAGGTTGTAGGCGTCGACCACCACGTCGGCACGCAGGCGGGAGGTGTCGATTCCGGGCACGCTCGTGGCCAGCGCCTCGACCTCGGGAACCAGGTCGGCGACGAAGGCGGACACCGCGTCGTCCAGCGCAGCCGAGGCCGTCACTGCGGATCGCGCCACATGGGCCACACCGGGGGACCGGACGGCAGGTCGATCTGCCCGGTCACGCTGAAGCCGAAGCCCTCGTAGTACGGGACGTTCGTCGGCTTCGACGACTCGAGGTAGGCGCCCAGCCCCTCGCGATCGCAGCGGTCGAGCACCGGATCGACCAGAGCCGCGCCGACCCCTTGGCCCTGGTGCGGCGGGTCGGTGCCGAGCACGGCCAGGTACCAGTGGTGCTCCCGGGGATGGGCGCGATCGATGAGGTCTAGGGCCTTGATCGCTCGGAAGATCCGGGGACCGACGGCCGGCAGCATCAGCGGGGCCGAGCGCAGCAGTTGCGGCCAGGTCGCCCTCCACAGCCCGGGCGGATCCCAGAACGCCGCTCCGGCGTTATCGCCGCCCACCAGCACCTGGCCATGGCGGCCGTGGCGTCGGGCTTCGGAGGCGAAGTAGCGCCGCAGGCGCCGGAGGCGGGGACCGGGTCGCTCGCCGAACAGCCAGGTCATGACCGGGTCGTCGTGGAAGGCGCGGGCGAGGGTGCTCGCCAGGGACCGGACATCGCCATCGGTGGCCTGCCGCGCCTCCATAGGACGCTGAGCCTGCCACGCGGCCGCGGTGGGCGGCGACGCGGCGTGCATGTCCGTGTCAACCGATGATGCTGGACAAGCGTCTGTAGGGGATGATGACGGTGATGAGCGTCCCGCCTGGCGGGGTCGGACGGCGCAGCTTCCTGCGGGGTGGCAGGGAGACACGATCGACGGCCGACCTCCAGCCTCCGGTCGTCGAGATCGACGCCCTCGCCCCCGGCGTCGGTCGCCGGACGCGCAGCGATGCCGACCCGCTGGCGGTTCTGCACCGTGAGCACTACGCGTCGCTGGTGCGCCTGGCGTCGCTGGTGCTGGGCGACGTCGGGCTCTCGGAACAGGTGGTCCAAGACGCCTTCGTCAAGCTCCATCTCCGCTGGGGCGGGCTGCGCCAGCTCGACCGTGCGCCCGCCTACCTCCGCAGCTGCGTGCTGAACGGCGCCCGGTCGCAGCTTCGTCACCAGAAGGTGCGTGACCGTCACGACGCCCGGCGTACCGTGGCCCCCGCCTCTGGCACGCCGGAGGCATCGGTCGTCGCCGCCGCCGAGCACGAACGGGTCGTGGCCGCCCTCCGCCGCCTGCCCGAGCGCCAGCGCGAGGCGCTGGCCCTCCGCTACTTCCTCGACCTGCCCGAGGCCGAGATTGCCGCCGCCATGGGCGTGTCGGCCGGTTCGGTGAAGACCCACGTCCACCGGGGCCTGGCCGCACTCGCCCAGCTTCTCGGGGAGAAGGACCAGTGAGCGAGCACACCGAGCTCGAGGATCGCCTACGTACCGCCGTGCACGCCCACGCCGCGGGCGTGCAGGCAGACGACCGCAGCCTGGACACGATCCGGACGCGCGTTCGGAGCGCCAAGCACCGCCGGCGGGCCGCCCTGGCGGGTGCGGGCATCGCCGCAGCCGTGGCCCTGGCGGTCGCCGTGCCCCGGCTGGGCGACGAAGGTCGCATCGATACCGTTGACGAACCCGGCCCGACGATCACCGTCGAACCCCCGTCGACCACGAACGCTCCGGACCAGTCCGCACCGGGCCAGTCGTCGACGACGGAGGCCCCGACCCCACCGGCCGCGGCCCTCGATCAGGCGATGTGGCCCGACCCCGCCGGCTCCGACCGCTACGCCGACCCCGTCGATGCCGCGCGGTCGTTCGTCGAGGGCTTCCTCGGTGTCGCCGCACCCCCGCTCTCGGAGTTTCGGGCCGGCGAGCCCGGCGCCGGCGATATCGACGTCTTCTCCCGCAACGAGAACGGGCAAGCGTCGGACCGGGTGGCCACGACCCTCAGCCTGCGACAGCTCGACGGCGAAAACTGGTGGGTCACCTCGGCGGCGAGCGGCAACGTCCAGATCGACTCACCGCAGCCACTCGCCGACGTGTCGACCCCGCTGCGGGTCAGTGGCCGCGCCAGCGGCTTCGAGGGCACGGTCTTCGTCCAGCTGCGCGACCGGTCCGGGTCCCATGCCGAGCTCGGACAGGGCGACGACATCGCGGGGTCAGGGGAGACCCTGGAACCGTTCTCCGTGGACGTGGCCTTCGACCGGCCGACCGGGTCTCATGTGATCCTGGTCGCCAGCACCGACTCAGGGACCGGCGGCGTGTCGGACGTGACGGCCTTTCCGGTTCGCTTCTCGGCCGACAGCTCGGAGCCGCAACCCGCCGGCGCCGAGTTCCGGTACCCGCCGCTGTGGCCCTTCAGCACGCAGGCCGAGGCCGACGCCTGGCGCCAACAGCACGCGAGCCAGGGCACCCAGCCCTGGCATCTCGACGCCGAGGCGACCGCCCTGGCGTTCACGACCGGTTACCTCAGGTTCAGCGAGATCGACCAGGTCGTCGGCAGCGACGTGCGCGACCGCGAGGCGTGGGTGAGCGTGGGCTACGACGCAGGCTCGGGCCCGTCGACCGCGGCGGTAGTCCACCTGGTGCGGTTCGGCCCCGGTGACGACGCCCCGTGGGAGGTCGTCGGCACCCGCGACACCGACCTCACCCTGGAGACGCCCAGCTATGGGTCGCAGGTGTCGTCGACGGTCACGGTGGGCGGCCGGATCACGGGCGTCGACGAGAACCTGCGGGTGCAGGTGCGCCAGGCCTCGTCGGAGGCTCCCATCGGCGAGGCGTGCTGCCTTCCCGCCGGCGGCCAGAACACACCGTGGCAGACGACGGTCTCGTTCTCGGGCGCCACGGCCCCGGCGCTCACGATCGTGGTGTCTACCGGCGGGCACGTCCAAGGCGTAGAGACCTTCGCCATCACCGCCGTTCGGCCGTAACCCCCCCGTTCTGTCACCGCTTAGGTACCAGACGCTGACAAAGGGTGGGTAGGGCCGGAGCCGTAGCATGTGCGCCATGAGCGAGCGTCCCGCAGGGCGAGAGAGCGAGCGTGGCCCGAGCGGCCCGGCCGAAGGCCGAGAGCGGGGAACATTGTCCGCGGTACCCGACCTGGGGCGACGCGCCAAGGCCGCCAGCCGATCACTGGCCACCGCCTCCACCGCCGCCAAGGACGCCGCCCTGCTCACCGCCGCCGACCTGCTCGTCGAGCGGTCCGACGACCTGCTCGCTGCCAACGCCGGGGACATCGAACGCCAGCGGGCCACCGGCGCCGGCGCCACGGTGGTCGACCGCCTGCGGCTCACCCAAGCCCGGATCGACGGCATGGCCGGCGGGCTGCGGCAGGTGGCGGGGCTGGCCGATCCCGTGGGCGAGATCACCGAAGGGTGGGTCCGGCCCAACGGGCTGCGGATCCACAAGGTCCGGGTGCCGCTCGGGGTGGTGGCCATCATCTACGAGAACCGGCCCAACGTCACCAGCGACGCCTTCGGGCTGTGCCTCAAGTCCGGCAACGCCGCCTTCCTCCGGGGCTCGTCGGGGGCGATCCGATCGAACGTCGCCATCGCCGGCGTGCTGCGCGAGGCGCTGGCCAAGGCCGGGCTCCCGGAGGACGCCCTGGTGCTGGTCGAGGACACGTCGCGCGACGCCGCCGTCGAGTTCATGCAACAACGCGACACGGTGGACTGCCTGATCCCCCGGGGCGGGCCGTCGTTGATCCGCTCGATCCTCGACAACGCCACCGTCCCCTACGTGATCGATGGCGACGGCAACTGCCACGTCTACGTCGACGCCCACGCCGACCTGCCCATGGCCGCCGACATCGTGGTCAACGCCAAGGCCCAGCGCCCGTCGGTCTGCAACGCCGCCGAGACCCTGCTCGTGCACGAGGCCGTGGCCGCCGAGTTCCTGCCCCTGGCGGCGGCGCGGCTCGACGGCGTCGAGCTGGTCGGCGACGACGCCAGCCGGGGCGCGCTGGGCGACCACCGCGTCGGCGCCGCCACCGAGGACGACTGGGCGCGCGAGTTCCTGGCCCTCAAGCTGGCGGTGCGTGTCGTCCCCTCCCTCGACGGCGCACTCGACCACATCGCCCGCTACGGCAGCGGCCACAGCGAGGCGATCGTCACCGGCGACCTGGAGGCGGCCGAGCGCTTCACGCGTGAGGTCGACGCGGCCGCGGTACTGGTCAACGCCTCGACCCGGTTCGTCGACGGCGAGGAGTTCGGGTTCGGCGCCGAGATAGGCATCTCGACCCAGAAGCTGCACGCGCGTGGCCCCATGGGGCTGCGCGAGCTCACCACCGAGAAATACGTCGTCCACGGCGACGGCCAGACGCGGGGCTAAAACGACATGAAAGCTGCGGTGTACGACCGGACAGGTGGACCCGAGGTGTTCCGCTACGACGACGTCCCCGATCCCGAGCTGTGGCCGGGCGGCGTCATCGTCGAGGTCCAGGCGGTGGGCGTCCAGGGGGGCGACCTGCTGCACCGCCAGAGGGGCGAGATCCCCTCGGCCCCGCACGTCGTGGGCTACCAGGCGGCCGGCGTCGTGCGGGACGTGGGTGACGGGGTCGATGGACTGGCGGTCGGGCAACCCGTCGTGGCCACCATGCCCGCCGGTTCGCACGCCGAGTTGGTGGGCCTGCCGGCGAGGTCCGTGTGGCCGCTGCCCGACGGCCTCTCAGTCCTGGAGGCGGCGGCGGTGCCGATCGAGTTCGCCACCGCCCACGACTGCCTGTTCGAGTTCGGCCACCTCCGGCACGGCGAGACCGTGCTGGTGCAGGCGGGGGCGGGCGGCGTGGGGGTGGCCGCCATCCAGCTCGCCAAGGCCGCCGGCGCCACCGTTGTGGCCACCGCTTCGAGCGACGAGCGCCTCGAGCGGCTCCGCGACTTCGGCCTCGACCATCCCGTCAACTACGCATCCGCGGACGTGGTCCACGAGGTGATGAACGTGACCGAGGGCCGGGGCGTCGACCTCGTCGTCGACCCCGTCGGCGGACGGACGCTCGAGACCAGCATCGCCTGCCTGGCCTACCGGGGGCGGGTCAGCTGGGTCGGACGGGCGGGCCGCGACGACACCGTGCCCGACGTCTGGCCGCTCGCTCTGAAGAACGCCACCTTGACGGGCGTGTTCCTGGGCGCCGAGATGATGATGATGCCGGAGCGCACCGGACCGCTCGTGGCCCAGTTGCTCGAGCGGGTGGCGAGCGGCGAGCTGCGCGTGGCGATCGACCGCACGTTCCCCCTGGCCGACGCCGCCGAGGCCCACCGCTACATCGAGAGCCGGCAGGCCTGCGGTCGCGTGCTCCTCATCCCCTGAGCGAGGCCGGCGCGGGCTACACCAGAAGCCTGTGGGCTGCCGCTAGGCGGGCGACCGCAGTGGGCAGGAGCAGGTCGTTGGGGCGGGCCGATGCCACGGCGTGCTCGAGGACCTCGACGTCGAAGGGATGGACCTCGGCGTAGCGCAGCAGGGCCGCGGCCGAGCCGTCGCGCAGCAGCGCGGTGCGCAGGGCGACGTCGATGTGGTGCCGGCGCTCGACCACGAGCGGGGCGTCGCTGGCCGGAAGCAGCTGTCCGTTGTACAGCTCGCCGGC
>DASSDL010000040.1:0-8073 GCA_035697145.1 Acidimicrobiales bacterium | reverse complement strand
GCTCTCGACGTTGCAGGTCGACTTCCAGGAGCCGGGCCGGTTCGGAATCGAGTACGTGGGCGCCGACAACCAACGCCACCGGCCCTACATGATCCACCGGGCGCTGTTCGGCTCGTTCGACCGGTTCTTCGGCGTGTTGCTAGAGCACACGGCGGGCGCGTTGCCGGCCTGGTTGGCGCCGGTGCAGGTGCATGTCCTGCCCGTGCGCTCCGACCACCAGCCGCACGCCGAGTCACTGGTGGAGCGGCTCCGGGGCGAGGGCTTCCGGGCGGACATCGCCGACGCCGACGAGCCGCTCGGGGCCCGGATCCGCAAGGCCAAGCTCGACAAGGTCCCCCATGTGGTGGTGGTCGGAGGCGACGACGTGGCCAACGCCACGTTGGGCGACAACCCACGCGGCGGCGAGGTCGAGCGCGACGTGCCGGTGGCGACCTTCGTGGAACGGTTGCGCGGCGAGATCGCCGCCCACAGGTGACGGGCGGGGGCGGGCAGGGGCCCGGGTCACGGGCCATGGACCGCCTGTGGGCCGGGTGGCGGTCGTCGTACGTGGCCGTCGCCGGGAACGGGGAACCGGCGGGGGAACGATCGCTGTTCCGGCGCATCCTCGCCTCAGGGTTGTCCGACGACGAGACCCACATCGTGTGGCGGGGCGAGCGCATCTTCGCCATCCTCAACGCCTACCCCTACACCTGCGGCCACGTGCTGGTGATGCCCTACCGGGAGGTGGGCGAGCTCGAGGACCTCACGCCCGATGAGTCGGTCGAGCTGTGGGCGGCGGTGCGGGACGCCGTGCTGGCGATCAAGACCGCCTACGCGCCCCAGGGGGTGAACGTGGGGCTGAACCTGGGTCCGGCGGCGGGAGCGGGGATCCCGTCGCACATGCACGTCCACGTCCTGCCCCGCTGGAACGCCGACTCCAACTTCATGACCGCGGTGGCGGAGGTGCGGGTCCTCCCCGAGGCCCTGGGCGACACCTGGCGCAAGCTGCGCGCCGCCTGGCCGGCGCCCGACGCCGGGTGATTTCATGTCGGCCGTGCCCGACGAGGCCCAATCCCCCCACGACGAGGATGTAGTCGACGAGCTGCCCGACGACCTGCACGCCGCCGGCTATGTCGGCCCCTACCTGTTCCCCGACAACAACCGGCGGCGCATCCCGGGGTACCTCTACCTGGCGACGGCGGCCGCGTGCGTGGCGCTGTGGCTGCTGGTCGACGACTCGCCCTACGTCAACGGCGGCTTCCTGTTCGCCGCCGCCCTGCTGGCGATCGTCGGCGCCTACCAGCTGGTGACCGCATGGAGCCTGGACGTCGACGAGCAGGACGCCCTCGTGGCGGCGTCGCGCACCGTGGGGTTCCCGGTGGGCCATGCTTCGGCACAGCTGGGATGGCGGGGGCTGCTCAGCCGACCGACGTGGCGCATCCTGCTGTACTCGGACGAGAACCCGCCCGCCAAGCGTGGCCTGGTGCTGGTGGACGGCCACGACGGCGAGGTGGTCGAGCACTTCGTCGAGGAGAACCCCGAGGACTGGTCCAAGCTCTCGTAGCGCCCATCCCACGTGCGACGAGTGCTCAGCCGGGGTCGGCGGGCCGGCCCCGTACTGCGGCCAGCACCTTTTCGGCGGCCCGAAGGTGGCTGACGCCGGCGTCGACCGCGGCCCGGACGATGTCGAGGGCGGTGACGGTGCGGCCGTCGTCGACGGCGGCCGTCCGTGACCAGTCCCCGGCCGGCACGCGGTCGATGCGGTCGGCCATGGCATTGGCCTGCAACCCCAGCTCCGCCAGTGGTCCGTCGACCGGGCCCGGGGGGGCGCCGGGGCTGGACGAGTCCGCGGGATCGACGTCGGCGGCCGCGACCGATGGCGAGTCGGCCGTGAGGACCCTGGCCAGGGCTCGGTTGGCCCGGGCGATGAACCTGGCGGCAGCGGCGGCGTGGTCGATCGCCGACCAGTCCCCGACGCGACGATGCGCGAGATCGTCGGGTGACTCGTCTTCGCTCAGGCCGGCGAACAGCCCCCGGTAGCGGCGCTCGAGACCACGCAGCGCAACGACGGCGTCGGACGGGGATAGCTGTGACAGGTCCATTTGGCTGGTTCTAGCGCATCGAACCTTGCCAGCCTGGCCGAATGACGATTCCGGCGACGGAGCCCACCGCCCCCGTCCTCACCACTCGGTCGCATGTGGCGCGGGGCTATGTCCAGGTGATCGTGGCGGCGACGCTGTTCGGCACCAACGCCAGCGTCTCCAAGGCGGTGCTCGACGCCGGGATCGCGCCCCGCCAGCTGGCCGCGTTGCGCTGCACGGGCGCCGCAGTCGGACTGTTCGTCGTGCTGGCCGCGCTGGGCTCGTTGCCCCGGCTGCGGGTGCCGCGTCGGAGCCTGCCCCACCTTGCGGTGCTCGGCGTCGTCGGCGCGGCGCTCATCCAATGGTTCTACTTCGAGGCCATCGACCGCCTGCCGGTAGGCATCGCCATCCTCCTCGAGTTCACCGGTCCGGTGCTGGTGGCGGTCTACGCCCGGGTGGTGCAGCGTCAGCAGGTGGGCGGTGGCGTCTGGGTAGCGCTGGCGTTGTCGCTGGCCGGCCTCGCGCTGGTGGCCGCGGTGTGGACCGACACCCGGCTCGACGCCGCTGGCCTGGCCGCAGGGGTGGCGGCCGCAGCCTGCCTGGCAACGTTCCTGCTCGTGGGCCGCCACTCGTCGGGAACGATCGATCCCCTGGCGTCGGCGTTCTGGACCTTCGCCTTCGCCAGCCTGTTCTGGGTGCCGCTGGAGCCGCTGTGGCGCGTCGAGGGGTCCGTCCTTGGTGAGGCGACCTCGCTCGGGGGGCGGCTGGACGGCATCGACGTGCCGGTGTGGGTGGCCCTCGGCGCGGTGGTCGTCCTCGGGACGTTGCTGCCCTACCTGCTCGACCTGGCGGCCCTCGCACATCTGTCGGCGACCACGGTCGGTGCCGTGGGCATGCTCGAGCCGGTGATCGCCACCGTCGTCGCCTGGGCGTGGCTGGAGCAGTCGCTGAGCCCGGCGCAGCTTCTCGGGGGAGTGGTCATCCTGGCCGGTGTCGCGATCGCCCTGCGGGTGGGCAGCGGCGTTGCAGGCGAGCCCCCTCCCGGAACCGGGGTGTGAGGCCGATAGCTTGCCCAGCATGTCGATCTATGACGTGAGCATCAGTGCCCTGGACGGCCGCCCCGCCGACCTCCACGACTACGACGACCGAGCGGTCCTGCTCGTGAACGTGGCGTCGCAGTGTGGGCTGACGCCGCAGTACACGGGGCTGGAGGAGATCCACGAGCGCTTCGTCGACCGCGGCTTCACCGTGCTGGGTGTGCCCTGCAACCAGTTCGGCGCCCAGGAGCCAGGCTCGGCCGAGGAGATCGCCACCTTCTGCTCCACCAACTACGGCGTCACCTTCCCGTTGACCGAGAAGATCGAGGTGAACGGCGAGGGCCGGCACCCGCTGTACCAACAGCTGGTCGACGTGCCCGACTCGGCCGACGGCCACACCGGCGACATCCGCTGGAACTTCGAGAAGTTCGTCGTTGCACCCGGCGGCAAGGTCGTCGCCCGCTTCAATCCCATGGTCGAGCCCACCTCGGCCGAGGTCGTGACGGCCATCGAGGAGGCCCTCCCGGCCTGATCCACCGAGACCGCGGGCGCGGCCGCGGCGCTCAGCGCCCTCGGGCGGCGCGCAGGACCCGGCCCACGTCGAGGAGGTGGTGGCTGCCCTCGTGGACGGCGATGACGGCCAGCTCGGCGACGGTCGCCGGCTGCCCTCCGCCGGTCACCGTCGGGAGCCGCCACTCGTCGTCGGCCAGCTCCGCCAGCACGGTGCCGAACGTGTCGGCGGCGTCGTCGAGATCGGCGGCCACCGTCTCGCGGTCGAGCGTCGGCGACGCTGCCGCGACCTTGCCCTCCCAGTCGACCACCGTCTCGGCGGGGTCGGTGTCGGCCAGGGCGCAGCGCACCCGGTCGTCGAAGACGCGGAAGATGTCCCGCACGTGGGCGCTGTACTCGATGGCCGACCACACGCCAGCCGAGGGGGCCCGGCGCACGATCTCGTCGAGGTCCTCGCCCGCCAGTCCCCGGGTCAATGGCGCCCGGTAACGCCGACCGTATGAGCGGATGGCGACCGGCAGGTTGCGAGGGCGCAGCTCCCCGGGATCGAAGCCGCATTCGTCGCATCGCTCCAAGCCCATGAAGGCTCACCCCCCTCCGGTGTGCGCCGGCTCCACCGGCACGGCCCCTCAGGCCTCCTCGCCCACCTCGCGCCTGACCGTGGCCACCAGGTGGCTGGGCAGGACGTCGTAGTGATCGTGCTCGGCCCGGAACCGGCCGCGTCCGCCGGTCAGGGACCGCAACTCGATGGCGTACCGCTGGATCTCCGACGTCGGCACCAGCGCGATCACCGTCTGGGTACCGTCGCCCCCGGCCTCGGTGCCCTGCACGCGCCCGCGCCGGGCATTGAGGTCGCCCATGACGTCGCCCTGCATGTCGACCGGCACGGTGACCTCCAGCCGGCTGATGGGCTCGAGGATCACCGCGTCGGCCTGGGCCATGGCGGCCCGGAACGCCAGCCGACCGGCGACCTTGAACGCCATCTCCGAACTGTCGACCGAGTGCTCCTTGCCGTCGATGAGGGTGACCTTCACGTCGACCACCGGATAGCCGTGCACCCCGCCCGACCGCATGGTCTCCTCGATGCCCTTCTGCACAGCCGGGATGTAGCCCCGCGAGATGGCGCCGCCCACGATGTGGTTCTCGAACTCGAAGCCGGAGCCCCGCGGCTGGGGCTCGACGTCGATGACGCAGACGCCGAACTGCCCGTGGCCACCGGTCTGCTTCTTGTGGCGTCCCTCGACGCCTTTCGCGACCCCGGTGATCGTCTCGCGGTAGGGCACCCGCACCGGCTCCGTCTCGACGTTGGCGCCGAACTTGCGGGTCAGCTTCTCCATGGTGATCTGCAGGTGGGTCTCGCCGGTTCCCTTGAGGAGCGTTTGGTGGGTCTCGTCGACCCGCTCGACCACCAGCGACGGGTCCTCCTCCTGGAGGCGGTGGAGCGCAGGTGCGAGCTTGTCCTCGTCGGCCTGGGTCTTCGGCACGACCGCCACGGCCAGGTTCGGCTCCGGTTGCTCGATCGGCGGGACGACGACCGGCTTGCCCCGGGGCGCGAGCGTGTCGCCGGTAATGGTCCCGGCCAGCTTGGCGACCGCACCGATGTCGCCGGCCACCAGCTCGCTGGCCGGCTCCTGCTCCTTGCCCCGCACCGTCAGCAGGCCGTGCAACCGCTCGTCGCCGCCGGTGCGGCTGTTGGTCAGGTGATTGTCGGGCCGCAAGGTGCCCGACAGGACCTTGAACAAGCTCACCTGCCCCACGTAGGGGTCGGCGATGGTCTTGAACACGAGCGCCAGGGAATCGCCCGCCGGATTGGCCTCGACCTCGACGTCGGCGTCTCCGGCGATCACTGACGTCGGCCGGTCGAGCGGCGACGGGCCGATCTCCACCAGGAAGTCGGCCAGCCGGTCGACGCCGATCTCGCGGGTGGCCGAGCCCACCACCACGGGGAAGACGGTGGCGGACGCGATGCCGTCGTGCAGGGTGCGCTCGAGCTCCTCGACGCCGGGCACGTCACCCTCGAGGTAGCGCTCGAGCATGTCGTCGTCGGCGACGACGATCCCTTCGACCAGGTTGTCGCGGACCTCGTGCTCCCGGGCCTCCATGTCCTCGGGGATCTCCTCGGTGTGCGGGCGGCCGCCTTCATATATGTGGGCGGTGTCGGTGAGCAGGTCGGCGATCCCGCGGAAGGTCGCCTCCTCGCCGATCGGCAGCTCGAGGGGGGCGATCCCGGCACCCAGCCGATCCCGCAGCTGGTCAAGGGTGGTGTCGAAGCTGGACCGCTCCCGGTCGAGCTTGTTCACGAACACCATGCGGGGCAGGCCCTGGTCGGCGGCCATCCTCCACACCGCCTCGGTCTGGACCTCCACGCCGTCGACCGCACTCACCACGAAGACCGCCAGGTCGGCCACCCGCAATGCGGCTGCGACGTCGCCGATGAAGTCGGCGTAACCCGGGGTGTCGATGAGGTTGATCTTGTGCTCGCGCCACTCGAACGGGGCCAGCGACAGGGCCAGGGAGATGCTGCGACGCTGCTCCTCGGGGTCGTAGTCGGAAACCGTGGTGCCGTCCTCGACCCGTCCGAGGCGGTTGATGGCGCCGGCGCGGTGCAGCAGCGCCTCGGCCAAGCTGGTCTTGCCCGAGCCGCCGTGCCCCACGAGTGCGACGTTGCGAATGTGATCGGTCGCATACCGCTTCACCAGGACCCCCTGTGTGCACGAGACGTCGGCGCCGTGAGGGCGAGGCTAGCGGACCCCCGCAGAGGTCAACGTGGGGTCGCCCACCAGTCGCCGGTCCATGGTGGTCGGGCGGGCGTGCCTGCGTGGTCGCTGCCAGCGGGCACGCGGCGTTAGCCTGATCCGGCACGCAGTGGCGCGTGCCGACACGGGAGACAAGATGTTCGACGGACGCTGGCGGAGCACGTTCGAGAAGGGCCTGCGACCCATCGGTGCCCAGATCAGGCGCACCGGTATCACGGCCAACCACCTGACGCTGACCGGCCTGGCCATGGCCACCGCGGCGTCGCTCACGATCGCGCAGGGTTGGCTCCGGGCCGGTCTGGTGCTGCTCATCCTCACCGCCGTGCCCGACGTGCTCGACGGGGCCGTTGCCAAGGCCTCGGGCACCGCCTCGCCGCGGGGAGCGTTCTTCGACTCGGTGATCGACCGCGTCAGCGATGCGCTGCTGTTGGGCGGGGTCGCCTGGTACCTGGCGTCCACCCAACCGGGACGGGTGTCCGTGCTGCCCCTCGCCGTGCTGGCGGCGTCGCTGCTGATCTCCTACGAGCGGGCCAAGGCCGAGTCCCTGGGCTTCGACGCCCGCGGCGGCCTCATGGAGCGGGCCGAGCGGCTCATCGTCCTCGGGTTCGGCCTGCTGTTCGAGTCGCTGCTGGTGCCGGTGCTGTGGGTGATGCTGGTGCTCACGTTGATCACTGCGGGCCAGCGGTTCGAGCGGGTGTGGCGACAGGCGTCGGCCCCGCAGGTGCAGCCGCTGACCGTGCGTTGGCGGGCCCGCCGAGTGGCCCGTTCGACCCAGCGGACCTGGCGCCGGCAGGCCGTCGGCCACCGTCGTCGCCGCTGAGCAGGACATCGGCTGACCATCGGGTTCCGCCTCGTACCGTCCACCTGTCCCGACGCCGATCTCGCCGTGATGGATGTCGTCACCCCCGCATACCGAGGTGCCTTCGCGATCGCCCAGGTCCTGCCGGGCGGGGTGATCGACGTCCTCGCGCCCGGGGTGGCGGGTCTGGCGGCGCTGCGGCCCGGTGACCAGCGTGCCATGGTCGAGCGTCACCAACGCCGAGTCGAGCCCGGCCTGGGACGCGCGGAGCTGCAGCGGCGGGTGCGAGAGGTGTTCCGCTCCTATGGCCGCTACTACGGCGAGTCGTTCCGCCTCCCGACCATCGGGGCCGAAGAGCTCGACCGTGGCCTCACCTGCGATGGCTACGAGCACATCGAGGAGTCGTTGGCGCGCGGCGTCGGTCCCATGATCGTGCTGCCACACCTCGGGAGCTGGGAGTGGTGCGCCTACTGGCTGACGCGGGTCCAGAAGGTGCCGGTGACGGCGGTCGTCGAACGCTTGGAACCGCCGGCCCTGTTCGACTGGTTCGTCGATTTCCGTGAGCGCATCGGCATGCAGATCGTGCCTCTAGGGCCCGACGCCGGCCGCTCGATCGTCAGCGCCATCAAGCAGGCGCACGTGATCGCCCTGGTGTGCGATCGCGACATCGGCGGCGGTGGCACCGAGGTCACCTTCTTCGGGGAGACGACGACCCTGCCTTCCGGCCCGGCCGTGCTGGCCCTGCGGACGGGCGCCCCGCTGATCCCCACGGGCGTCTACGACGAGGGTGGGGGACGCCACCATGCGGTACTCCGCCCGCCCATCCCGGCGGAGCGCCGGGGATCCTTCCGTGACGACGTGGCCCGCATCACCCAGGCCATGGCCGATGAGCTCGCGGGACTGATCCGCCG
>DASSDL010000039.1:0-28037 GCA_035697145.1 Acidimicrobiales bacterium | reverse complement strand
CGACAAGAGCGGGAAGCACCGCGGAGTTCGGGAGCTGATCCTCATGTGGAAGACGACGCTGAAGAGCATCGGCGCCCACAAGCGGCGCCTACTCGCCACCAGCTCGGCCGTGGTGCTGGGCGTGGCGTTCCTGTCGGGCACCCTGGTGCTCGGCGACACGATGGAGACGGGCTTCGGCGACATGTTCGGTGAGGCCAACGCCGGCACCGACGCCGTCGTGCGCAGCAGCACCGAGGTCGGCGATGAGGAGATCAGCGAGCGGGGGCTGCTAGACGCTTCGAGCGTCGACGACATCGCCGCGGTCGACGGCGTCGCCGCGGCGGTGCCCGAGATCTACGGGATCGGCCAGATCGTGGGATCCGACGGCGATCCCCTCGGGGGCAACGGCCCTCCCACCCAGGCCGGCAACTGGATCGCCGATCCAGAGATCAATCCCTGGCGGGTCGCCGACGGCCGCGCCCCCGAGGGGCCGGCCGAGGTGGTCATCGACAAGGCCTCGGCCGAGGGGGGTGAGTTGGAGGTGGGTGACACCACCACCATCCGCACCCCCCAGCCCATCGCGGTTACCGTCGTCGGCGTCGCCACCTTCGGTGACGCCGACAGCGCCGGCCCGCAGACCTACGCGGCCTTCACCACCGACTTCGCGCAGGACGTGCTGCTGCCGGAGGCCGGCCAGATCTCCGACGTCCTGGTGGCGGCGGACGACGGCGTGAGCCAGCAGCAGCTGGTCGACCGGCTGGCGCCGGTCCTGCCCGACGGGTCCGAGGCCCTGACGGGGGCAGCGCTCACCGACGAGCAGCAGTCCGACCTGGAGAGCGACTTCCTCGGGTTCTTCGAGGCGTTCCTGATGGTGTTCGCCGGCATCGCCTTGGTGGTCGCCACCTTCAGCATCTACAACACGTTCTCGATCCTGGTCGCCCAGCGCACCCGAGAGTCGGCCCTGCTGCGGGCCCTGGGGGCGTCGCGCCGGCAGGTGCTGGGCTCCACGGTGGTCGAGGCGCTGGTGGTGGGCGTGCTGGCGTCGGCCATCGGCCTGGTCGCCGGCGTGGGCCTTGCCGCCGGGCTGAGCGCGCTGAGCGAGTCGGCCGGGTTCGCGGTCTCCGGCACCGCCCTGGTGGTCGAGACCTCGGCCCTCGTGCTGTCCGCCATCGTCGGTGTGGTCGTCACGCTGGTCGCCAGCGCCGCCCCCGCGGTCAAGGCTTCGCGGGTTGCCCCCTTGGCGGCACTGCGGGACGTCGCCGTCGACCGGTCGGGGGCCTCGTGGGTGCGCGGCCTCCTGGGTCTGGTCGTCGCCGGCGCCGGGATCGCCGCCACCATCGGCGGCACCGCGGGGGACGGCTCACTGCCGATGACCGGCTTGGGTGCGCTCCTGGTCGTGGTGGGCTTCGTGCTTCTCGGCCCCGTTGTGGCGCGCCCCGTCGCGGGTGCCCTGGGTGGCCCGCTGGCGCTCCGCCGCGGCATGAGCGGCAAGCTGGCCCGGCGCAACGCCGTGCGCAACCCGCGCCGCACCGCCGGCACCGCGTCGGCGCTGATGGTCGGCGTCGCCGTGGTCACGCTGTTCACCGTGGTGGCGGCATCGGTCAAGCAGTCGATCGACGACACCGTCTCACAGCAGTTCGCCGGCGACCTGGTGATCGCGCAGACGGACTTCAGCGGCGCCGGGCTCACCCCCGAGCTGGAACCCGCAGTGGGAGGCCTACCCGAGGTCGACGTGGCCACCGGGCTGGGCGTCGCCCCCATGGTGGTCGACGGCGACGACGCCGTGGCCTCGGTCATCGACCCGGCATCGTTCGGGCGGGTCCTCGACCTGGACGTCTCGCAGGGCTCGATCGACGAGCTGGGCGACGGAGAAGTGGCGCTGTTCGCCGACTACGCCTCGGACAACGGCCTCGCTCTGGGCGACACGGTGCCCGTGTCGTACTCGGACGGCGCGAGCGACGAGCTCCGGGTCGGGGCAATCTTCGACAACGACGAGCTGGTGGACAACGTGGTCCTGCCCAAGGCGGCGTACGAACCGCATGCGGCGACCCGGGCGAGCGATGTCGTGTTGCTCATCGACCTGGCCGACGGCGTCTCGACGGCCGACGGCGAGGCCGCCATCCAGCCGGTCGCCGACCGGTTCGGGGCGCCCGACGTGCAAGACCGCCAGGAGTACGTCGACTCGGTCGCCGGCCAGATCGACCAACTGCTCACCATCATCTACGTGCTGCTGGTCATGGCCATCGTGATCGCCCTCATGGGCATCGCCAACACGCTGTCGCTGTCGGTCCACGAGCGCACCCGAGAGCTCGGGCTGCTACGGGCGGTGGGGCAGAGTCGACGCCAGCTGCGGAGGATGGTGCGGGGCGAGGCGCTGGTCGTGGCGCTGTTCGGCACGGTCGGCGGGCTCGGCCTCGGCACGTTCCTGGGCTGGGCGATGGTGAAGACGATCGAGGCCGCCGAGGGACTCGGGGCGTTCGCGGTCCCCGTTGGGCAGCTCGGCGTGGTTATGGCGCTCGGCGCCATCGTCGGGGTGGTCGCGGCGGTCCGCCCCGCACGCCGGGCCGCCAAGCTCGACGTCCTCCAGGCGATCGCAACGGACTGACGCGAGCGATCGCCTGATCGCCCGGTGGTCTCCCAACCCGCCACCGGGCCCCGGAGCCCCCTTCCCCCGGGGGGCTCCGGCGCGTCGGGGTTCCCGGTGGCTACCAGCTGCCGCCACCGCCCCCGCCGGCGCCGCCGCCGACGTCACCACCGCCGAAGCCGCCCCCGCCGAAGCCCCCGCCACCGCTCGACGACGGGGCGGTGGCGGCCGAGATGGTGGACGACAGCAGCAGCGGGGCCAGGAAGGCGTAGGACAAGCCGGCCGTCTCGGGCGCGATCGAGGCCGCCGAGACTGCCCGTTGCCAGCGGTCGATCTCGCCCAGGGCCACGGCCCAGGCGGTGTACTCCCGCAGCACGCCGCGCTTGGCCGCCTCCTCGGCGTGGTATGCCTCCGACTCGGCCAGGAACCGCCGGAACGACTCGACCCGCAACCAGGCCGCCGAGCCCGCCGGGGTGCGGACCCGCAGCTCCCAGGCCCGCAGCGCCGCCGCCAGCCCGGCGCCCGCCACAGCGCCGCCCGCCGCCGCCAGGACCAGCCACCCCGGTCCCCGCTGGTTGGCCAGCCAGCCGCCGCCAGCCGCCGCCAGCGCCCCGACCACCGCTCCGATGATGCCCAGCACCCGGGCCGTCACCTTGCGGGTGCCGCCGCCGGGATCCCACATCCCGCTCGTCTCGCGCCAGGCCTGCAGCTGTCCCTCGAGGTTCTGCCAGGCCCGGGCGAAATGCGAGTCGTAGCTGCCCAGCTCGACCTCGTCGCGGCCGGCAAAGGCGGTGTCGAGGATGGCGGCGGCGTCGGGGCTGCCGTGCCCGGTACGGACCAGGCGCAGATCGTCGCCGCCGGTCCACGGAGTCCAGGCACCGCCTGCGCGGCCGGCGTCGGCACCGTTGGCGCCGATGTCGACGGTGCCGTCGATCGCCATCTGGATCAGCCATGCCACCTTGTGCTCGGGCCGCACCTCCTCGGTCAGCACGATGCCGCCGTGAGGCGGGTCGAGCTCGCCCGGCGGTGCGAACTCGGTGGTGGCCATGGCCGCGAGCTCCTCCTGGTCGACGCGCGTCCAGCTCGTCGATGCGTCGGGAAGGGCCCAGGCGGCGTCGGCCGGCCCTCCGGCGCCCACCCGCTCGCGGCCTGCGCGCCGTACCAGCCACGCCGTCGATCCCGCCGCCAGCAGCGCCCCGGCCGCGGCGGTGCCCGCGGGCGGCGCAAGCCCCGTCCCGGGGTCGTCGGGCGGCGTGGCCGGCGGCTCGGGCGGCGTCGGAGGCGTCGCCAGGTCGCTGCCGGCCCGGGCTTCGATCGACACGCCCTCGCCGGCGTCGAGGCCCTCCACCGTGGTCACCAGGTGACCGGGTGCGACCTCCCGGACCGCGCAGCCGCCCTGCGAGCCGGTGACCCCCGTCGAGCAGGTGGCATCGAGCAGCTCGAACGGGGCGACCACGTGGATCTCGGCCTCCTCGATGGGGACCTCCCAGCCGACCCCGACCGCCTCCCAGTCGAGCGTCGTGCCCCGGGCCACGCCGGGCAGCGGGTAGTCGATGCGGTAGCGGTGGCGGCCCGAGACGGTGACGTTGGGATCGCCGATCCGGATCCTGGCGCCCTCACGGCCGTCCACGGCCTCGGGTGTCACCCGGATGGCGTCGGGAGCGTCGGGCGAGTCGACAGTGATGGGTGCCTCCGGTGAGAGGTCCCACACGTAGCGGAAGATGCCGTGCTTGTCGGTCGCGGAGCCGAAGTCGTAGTCGATCACCTCGGTGATCTGGGCTGATCCGTCGTCGGCCAGGTCGGCGGACGTCCACAGGCGTTCGACCCGCTCGGTGTCGCCCGCGAACGCGCCGACCAGCGCCACCGCCCCGACGACCAGGCTGCCACCGGCCATGATCGCCAAGTCGAGCCTTCGGCGGCTGCTCGTCCGCATGGCGCTCGAAGGTAGCTCCCGCCCGCCGGCCAGATGACGGCGGCGGCGAGGCGATTGCGAGTCAGTCCTCCGACGGCGTCCGCACCACCACCACCGGGCAGGGCGCGTGCTGCACGACCGCCATCGCTACCGAGCCCAGCACGAGCCGGCTGAGCCCGGTGCGGCCGTGGGAGCCGACCACCAGCAGGTCCGCCGATTCGGCCACCTCGACCAGGGTCATGGCCGGCGCGCCGGGCAGGATCGTGCGCAGCACCTCGGGAGGTGGTTCGTCCATCTCGGCCAGCGCGGCGTCGACGAGCTCGTCCACCGACGCCCGGGCGACGGCGTCGATCTCGCCCTCATTTGCACGCAGATGCAGCGTGGCGCCGAAGGGCAGGGCCGACATCGGCGGCGACCAGGAGTGCACCACCTCCACGGTCGCCTGCCGCAGGACGCCCTCCGCCAGCGCCCAGCGCAGCGCCGCCGCCGCCTGCTCGGAGTCGTCGACGCCCACGACGATCTGCCCGCGGACCGGTTCGGCATCAGCCTCGGGCGCCTGGGGCGTCGTGGTTGCGGTGGTCGGGTCGGGGTCGAGCGCCATGGCTACTTCCTAGCCCTCGACAGGGCATCCGCGCCGCACCCTTGCTAGAACCACCGACATGACGGTGCCGTTAGACATCGGGATCATCGACACGATGATCGGCTTCCCGGCCCGGAACATGCGCAAGCAGTACGCGTTCATCACCCAGCAGACGCACGACAAGGAGTCGAGGGAGGACTTCGAGTTCCCGGTCGAGTACATGTTCAAGGACGTCCCCGACAAGAAGCTCGACAAGGGTGCCGATCCCCTGGCCGTGACCCTGCGGGAGATGGACCTCTGGGGCGTCGACAAGGGCGTCATCGGTGTGCACGGCGAGGTCGGGGAGCGGGCCGTGCGCGACTTCCCCGACCGGTTCATCCCCCAGCTCTCGGTCGACCCCAACAAGGGCATGGATGCCGTCCGGGCCATCGCCGCGGCCCACGACACCTGGGGGATCAGCTCGATCGGGGTGTTCCCCGCCGGCACCTTCCCCCAGGTGCCGATCAACGACAAGAAGATGTACCCGATCTATGCCAAGTGCGTGGAGCTGGGCATCGCCGTGTTCTGCTGCGCCGGCATCCCGGGGCCCCGGCTGCGCTTCGCCTGCCAGCACGTCGAGCTGATCGACGAGGTCTGCTACGACTTTCCGGAGCTGGTTTTCGTGACCCGGCACGGCTGTGAGCCCTGGGCCGACCTGGCCGTGAAGCTGATGCTCAAGTGGCCCAACCTCTACTACTCCACCAGTGCCTTCGCGCCGAAGTACTACCCCAACGCCATCATCGACTACGCCAACACCCGCGGTGCCGACAAGATCATCTACGCCGGCTACTTCCCCATGGGGCTGTCGCTCGAACGCATCATGGGTGAGCTGCCCGGGGTGCAGTTCAAGGACGAGGTGTGGCCCAAGTTCCTGAGGCACAACGCCGAGAAGGTTCTGGGGCTGTCCACCGCCTGACCCCGCGTCTTGCTCGCGGCTGTAGTCGCCGGGACAGCCACTTCCGTCGCTCCAGCAGCCAAATCCGCGAACAAAACGCGTAACTTGCCGGCGTGAACGCGTCAGGCCCGGTCGAGCCAGGCGATGCCGATCACGCCCCGGCCCGTGTACACGGTCATCGCCGCGCTGCAGACCTCGGGCGGCCGATCGGACCCGACCAGCCCGGCGAGTCGCTCGGCCATGGCCTGCACCCCACGGCCGGCGCCGGCGCCGGTGAACGCAACGGGATCGCCGGCGCCCCGCTGCCTGCCGTAGAGGCCGGCGAGAGCCGTCACCGGATCCTCGCCGTCGAGCACCCGCAGCGGCTCGATCGTCCCCTGGCGCGCCTCGAAGATCGTCGGTCGGCCTCGCCCCCGCTCGAGCTCGACCATCCCGGCGGCCACCAGCGGCTCGGCGGTGCCCACCGCCCCGAGCACCCGGGCCCGGCCGGCAGCCTCCCGCGCTGCGGCGACGACGTCGGCAAGCGAGCTGTTGCCGTCCAGGGCCGCCTCGGTGGCGGCCTCGGCCACGAGCGCCTGGCCCGACGCCGCCGTGCGCGTGTCCACGACCGCGACCGGCCGGTCCGCGAGCCAGGGTGTGTGGCAGGCGTGGCGCCACATGGCGGTCAGCTCGGCGGCCGGGGTGAGGATCACCGCCGCCTGCGCATCGGTGCTCTCGACGGCGTCGAGGTAGTCGATCACCCCTGGGGCCCGGGTCTTGATCGGCTCACCCCTGGCCAGGGCCTCGTCCAGGGCCAGCGGATCGATCTGGTCGTCGGGAACCTGACGGTCGGCGAGCAGGATGGTGATGGGAACCACGACCACCGCTGCGGCCGCAGGGGCCCGCGACGGCCGCCCGCTCGAATCGGTGACCACCACGGTCCTCATGCTGCGGTGCCTCCTCGGTCGTCCCAGCGCCTCACCGCCGTCCTGCGGAACGTACCCGCATGACCGGCGCCACGCGCTACACGATTGCCGAGCTGGTCGAGAAGACCGGGATCCCGGCCACCACCATCCACCACTATCGCAACGCCGGGCTGTTGCCCCCGCCCGAGCGGGTGGCCGCCAACCGCTTCCGTTACAGCGAGCGCCACGTGCAGGCGCTCCGCCTCATCCGGGTGTTGCGCGATCGACGCCGGCTGCCGCTGCCCACCATCCGCGACGTCCTGCCCGAGCTGTTGGCCAGCGGCGACGAGGAGGCGTTCCACGCCGAGACCTGGGAGGCGGCACTGACCGGGCGGTCCGGCGTGCCTGATGCGACCCGAGAGCGGATCGTGGCCGCCGCCGTGGACCTGTTCGCGGCCCGGGGATACGGCGAGGTCGCCGTCAGCTATGTGGCGGCGCAGGCGGGAACAGCCAAGGGCAGCGTCTACCGCCACTTCGAGTCCAAGGAGGCGCTGTTCGCCGCGGCCGTCGAGTCGGTCGTGGCTGGGGTGGTCGGCGACGTGCGGGCCGCAGCCGACCGCGCGGGCGGGCAGCTGGACCCGCAGGCGGCGATGCTGGCGCTGGTGATGTCGGCCAGGCCCGGCTTCATGCTTCTGCTGGAGCTGACGGCCGGCAGCCTGCGCGGCCAACCGGGCCACCGGGAGCTGGCGGATGGCGCGCTCACCTGCTTCGTCGACGGTGTGGGCCCGGTCCTGACGGGTTCGGGGACGCCACGCGACCGTGCCATCGCGCTCATCGTGCAGTTGGCGCGGGAGACCATGCGCGCCGTCCTGGGCGCCGGGTGATCCGGAAGGGGTTGCGCACTCCGGGGCTCATGCGCTTACTTACGTACAACATCTCTGACCACTGGGTCAGATACTTGTACGAAAGCGGGGACTATCGGCGCCATGGGCGAAGTCGCGCTGGCGATCCAACCGAAGGGCGCCCCTCGGCCTGCGCTGCCCACGGAGGCGGGGCTCCTCGCCCAGGCTGACCGCGAGAACTTCCCCGTCATCACCCGGCTCGTGCCCCGGGCTGCCCGGGACCACCTGCTTGCCGTCTACGCGTTCGCGCGGCTGACCGACGACCTCGGTGACGAGCATCCGGGCGATCGCTCGGCGGCGCTGGACTGGCTGGAGGGCGACCTGCGGGCGGCGCTCGAGGGCCGGCCCAGCCATCCGGTCACCGCCCGGCTGGGCCGAACGATCGCCGCCACCGACCTGACGCCAGCGCCGTTCTTCGACCTCATCGCCGCCAACCGGCGGGACCAGACGGTCGCACGCCAGGAGACCTGGGACGAGCTGCTCGACTATTGCCGGTTGTCCGCGAACCCGATCGGCACGGCCGTGCTGGCCATCGCCGGCGCCCTGACCCCCGAGCGCCAGGCGCTGTCCGACCGTGTGTGCACCGGCCTGCAGATCGTCGAGCACCTCCAGGACGTGGGGGAGGACGCCGCCGCCGGCCGCGTTTACCTGCCCGCCGACGACCTGAAGCGCTTCGGCGTGATGGAGCCGGACCTGGCCGCGCCGGCGGCCTCGCCCGCGCTGCGCTCCGCCGTCGCCTTCGAGCTGGCGCGGGCACGGGAGCTGCTGGCGGCGGGGATCCCACTGGTTCGGTCGTTGCGCGGCTGGTCCCGGCTGGCGGTCGCCGGGTACGTCGCCGGGGGGCTGGCGGCGGCCGACGCGATCGAGGCCGCCAACTACGACGTGCTGGCCGGCCCGGTCGGACCGAGCCGGGCACGGACATTGCGCCACGCGCTCCAGGTTCTGGCGTCTCCAGAACCGAGATCTCGGCATGGGAGACGCCAGCAACCGGACCTGGACCGCGCCTACGCCGCATGCGCCGAGGTCACCCGACGCCAGGCCAAGAACTTCGCTTACGGCATCGCCCTGCTGCCGCCGCCGAAGCGCCGGGCGATGGCCGTGGTGTACGCGCTGGCCCGCCGGGTCGACGACATCGTGGACGAGACCGGCCCCACCGAGACGCGGGCCCGGGCCATCGACGAGCTGCAGACCCAGGTGACCCGCACGATGGCGGACGGCGTCGCCGCCGACCCGGACGACGTGGTGCTGGTGGCACTCGCGGACGTGGTACGCCGCTACCCGCTACCGCCCGACGCTGTTGCCGACCTGTTCGAGGGGTGCCGCCGCGACCTCGTGCTGGCGCACATCGCCACGTTCGACGAGCTGGTCGTCTACTGCCGGAAGGTGGCCGGATCGATCGGGCGCCTGTCACTCGCCATCTTCGGCGCCGATCGGCCGGAGGTGACGACTCCGCTCGCCGACGACCTCGGCGTGGCCCTCCAGCTCACCAACATCCTGCGAGACGTGGTCGAGGACCGTGACCAGCTCGGCCGCGTCTACCTGCCGGCCGACGACCTGGCCCGCTTCGATTGCGCGCCGGACGCGTCCGGACCGGCCGATCGGCTGGCGGCGCTGGTCACGTTCGAGGCCGAACGCGCGCGGGGCTGGTACGAGCGGGGGCTGGGCCTCCTGCCGCACCTGGACCACCGCTCCCGCGCCTGCGTGGCGGCCATGGCCGGCATCTACCACCGCCTCCTCGACCACATCGAGCGCGACCCGGCGGCGGTGTTGCGGGGTCGTGTCTCCCTCACCACGGCCCAGAAGGTGACCGTCGCCGCCCGCAGCCTGTTGCCGTTCCAAGAGGCTGCGCGACGAGCGCAGCCGTGGCCCGACCGGCCCGGCGCCGAAGGCGCCAAGAGCGGGAAGCACAGCACCGTTCGCCGGAGACGGCGGACCGATCCGCGCATGCTCCAGCGTGGGACGGGAGGATGACCCGGCCCCGCATCTGCGTGGTCGGCGGGGGGCTCGCTGGCATGGCGGCGGCGCTGGCGTGTGCCGACTCCGGCGCTGAGGTGACGCTCGTCGAACGGCGGCGGCGGCTGGGCGGGGCAACCTGGTCGTTCCGCCACAACGACCTGTGGTTCGACAACGGCCAGCACGTGTTCCTGCGCTGCTGCACCGCCTACCGGGCGTTCCTCGAGCGCCTCGGGGTCGCCGACCGGGTGCGCCTCCAGTCGCGCCTCGACGTGCCCGTGGTCGCCCCCGGCGGCCCGACGTCGCGGCTGCGCCGCAGCCGCCTCCTGCCGGCGCCCGCCCACCTCGGCCGGTCATTGCTGACCTATCGCCACCTCGGCATCCGTGACCGGCTGCGGCTCGGGCCGGCGGCGTTGGCGCTCCGCCGGGTCGACGTCCACGCCGCAGAGACCGACCAGCAGACGTTCGGCGAGTGGCTCACCCGCCATCGCCAGTCGGCGCCGGCCCGGGATGCGCTGTGGGACCTGATCTGCCGCCCGACCGTGAACCTGCCGGCGACCGAGGCGTCGTTGGCGCTGGCCGCGATGGTGTTCCAGACCGGGCTGCTCACCGATGCCGCCGCCGCCGACATCGGCTGGGCCTCGGTCCCGCTGGGGGAGCTGCACGGCGCCGCCGGCGGCCGGGCGCTCGAGAGGGCCGGCGTCGAGGTCCTGGCCGGAGTGCCGGTCACCGCCGTCGACCGGCCAGCGGCGGGGGAACCCGGCTTCACCGTCAGGGTCGGGGACACGCGGCGGGCCGCCGACGCCGTGGTGGTCGCCGTCCCCCACACGGCGGTCGCCGACCTGGCACCGGGCCTGCCCGGGCTGGCCGGTGTGGCCGAGCAGCTCGGTGTCTCGCCGATCGTGAACGTGCACGTCGTCTACGACCGGCGGGTCACCGATCTCGAGCTCGCCGCCGGAGTGGGCACCGACGTCCAGTTCGTGTTCGACCGCACCGCCGGCGCCGGGCTCGACCAGGGCCAGTACCTGGCGGTGTCGCTGTCCGCGGCGGACCCGTACATGGACCGGCCCTCCGACGACGTCAGGGCCGCGGTCGTCGCCGGGCTGGCCGACCTGTTTCCCCGGGCACGCGTCGCCCGGGTCGTCGACGCGCTGGTCTCGCGCGAGCCGGCGGCCACGTTCAGGGGTGCGCCCGGTTCGCGTTCCGCCCGGCCGCAGGCCAAGACCTCCGTCCCGGGGCTGGTGCTGGCCGGCGCGTGGACCGCCACCGGGTGGCCGGCGACCATGGAGGGGGCGGTTCGCAGCGGTAACGCCGCCGCCCGCCACGCCCTCCTCGCCGCCGGGCAGAGCCGCAAGTTGCCAAGCGCAGAGGAGGTCGCGGTGTGAGCGAGCGACGGCGAGCGAACCATGAGCACAGTGCCCTGTCGCCGCGAAGCGGCGACGTGCTCAGTGGCGGGCCGGAGGCACGCCGATGAGCACGCTGACGTCCATGCCCGATGTGCTCACCCGGGCCCGGGACGCGGTGCATCCGGCCATGGTGGCCGCCGTCGAGCGGCTCAACCCGGAGCTCGGGAGGATCGCCGCCTACCACCTCGGCTGGTGCGACGAGCACGGTGCACCCGGTGCCCGCGGCGGTGGCAAGGGGGTCCGCCCGGCGTTGGCGGTGCTGTCGGCCGAGGCTGCAGGCGCCGACGCGGGCGTGGGGGTGCCCGGTGCCGTCGCCGTCGAGCTGGTCCACAACTTCTCGCTGCTCCACGACGATGTGATCGACGGCGACCGCGAGCGCCGCCACCGTCCCACGGTGTGGGCGCTGTACGGGGTCGGACCGGCCGTGCTGGTCGGCGATGCCCTGCTCACGCTCGGCCATCAGATCCTGCTCGAGCAGGGCCCGGCCGGGGCCGCCGCCGGCGCCGAGCTGACCGACGCCGTGGCGGCCATGATCGGCGGGCAGGCCGACGACGTGGCCTTCGAGGGCCGGGCCGATGTCACCACCGAGGAGTGTCTCGGCATGGTGGCAGGCAAGACCGGCGCACTCCTGGCCTGCGCCGCCGCCATCGGGTCG
Source organism: Acidimicrobiales bacterium (assembly GCA_035697145.1). Lineage (GTDB taxonomy): Bacteria > Actinomycetota > Acidimicrobiia > Acidimicrobiales > VFJN01 > DASQUK01. The sequence goes on along the minus strand of DASSDL010000039.1, from coordinate 16,248 downwards.
GTGCTGGTGGGCGCGCCAGTCGCGGTGGTCGAGTCGTTGCGCAGCTACGGCGCGCACTTCGGCGTCGCGTTCCAGGCCGTCGACGACATCCTCGGCATCTGGGGCGACCCCGAGCGAACGGGCAAGCCCCGTGGCAACGATCTGTCCACCCGCAAGAAGTCGCTACCGGTGGTCTTCGCCCTGGGCGCCGGCCAACGGCACGGGGCCGACGAGCTGCGGCGGCTGCTGCTGAACGGGCCGCTGGACGCGGACGCGGTGGCGCGGGCGACCGAGCTGGTCGAGGGCTGCGGGGCCCGGCAGGCCACCGAGGCGCTTGCCCGCGACCACCTCGATGCCGCCTGCCGGTCGTTGGACGGCGCGGGGTTGGCCGCCACCGCCTGTGCCGAGCTGGCCGACCTGGCCCGCTTCGTCGTCGAGAGAGAGTTTTGATGCGGCTACGCCCATCCGAACCCCTCCGCTCACGGGTCCTGTCGCCTCCGGTGCGGGGCCTACCGCAGCCGGCGCCAACAGGCCCCGGCAGCGGCCCCGCATCCTCAGCGCCACCCGTTCGCTACCCGCCCTCCGCCGCTGGCGGAGAAGCGGCCTCGGCCTTCGGCCGAGTCGAGGCTTCAGTGGCCATGGAGCGGGCTCGTGACCACCTGCTGGACCTCCAAGATCCCGAGGGTTGGTGGAAGGGCGAGCTCGAGACCAACGTCACCATGGATGCCGAGGACCTGCTGCTGCGCCACGTTCTCGGCGTCCTCGACCCGGCGGTCGCAGGGGCGGCGGCCGACTGGATCCGCTCCCAGCAGCGGGCCGACGGCACCTGGGCCACGTTCCACGGGGGCCCGGGCGACCTGTCCACCACCGTCGAGGCCTACGTCGCGCTCCGCCTGGCCGGCGACGCTGACGATGCCCCGCACATGGCGCAGGCCCGCCGATTCGTCCTCGACGCCGGCGGCATCGGGCGGACTCGCGTCTTCACCCGCACCTGGCTGGCCCTCGTCGGCCAATGGTCGTGGGACGACCTCCCGGCACTGCCGCCCGAGGTGATCCTCCTGCCGACGAGGGTCCCACTCAACGTGTACGACTTCGCCTGCTGGGCCCGGCAGACGATCGTCCCCCTCACCGTGGTGGCGTCGCATCGCCTGGTCCGCCCGCTGCCGTTCGACATCGCCGAGCTGCGCAGCGCCGCCCCCGTGGCTCGCAGCTCGGCAGGGACACGCACCGAGCGACGGTTCCACCGCCTGGACCGGGCGCTCAAGGCCTACGAGCGGCTGCCCGCCTGGGCACCCCCCAAGGTGCTCCTGAGACGCGTGGCCCTCCGGCTGGCGGAGCAGTGGATCATCCGACGGCAGGAGGCCGACGGCTCCTGGGGCGGCATCCAGCCGCCGTGGGTGTACTCGTTGCTCGCCCTGCACGTGCTCGGCTACCCGCCCGATCATCCCGCCATGGTGCGCGGACTCGAGGGACTCGATCGGTTCACGATCCACGACGGGCGGGGGCGTCGACTGGAGGCGTGCCAGTCACCGGTGTGGGACACCGCGCTCGCAGTCGTGGCCCTCGCCGATGCCGGCGTGGCGCCCGACCATCCGGCCCTGGTGCGGGCCGGCGACTGGCTGCTGGAGCAGGAGGTCACCGTGGCCGGCGACTGGGCGGTGCGCCGGCCGGGCCTGCCCCCCGGCGGCTGGGCCTTCGAGTTCGCCAACGTCAACTACCCCGACGTGGACGACACCGCCGAGGTGGTGCTGGCGCTGCGCCGGGTCGCAGGCCTCGACGCGACCCGCCGCCGGCGAGCCGTCGAGCGCGCCGTCACCTGGGTCGAGGGCATGCAGTGCCGCGGCGGGGGGTGGGCGGCGTTCGACGCCGACAACACCAGCCGGCTGTGCGCGGCGCTGCCGTTCTGCGACTTCGGCGAGGTCACCGATCCGCCGTCGGCCGATGTCACTGCCCATGCCGTCGAGATGCTGGCCGACGAGCCGGACGCCGATGCCGGCCGGCTCCGCGAGGCGGTCGAATGGCTGCGGGCCGAGCAGGAGCCCGCAGGCTCGTGGTTCGGACGCTGGGGCGCCAACCACGTGTACGGCACCGGCGCCGCGGTGCCCGCCCTCGTGGCCGCGCGCGTCGGTCCCGACGACCCGAGCATCGCCCGGGCGGTCACGTGGCTCGAACTCCACCAGAACGACGACGGCGGCTGGGGGGAGGACCTGCGCTCGTACGACGACCCGAACGCGGTCGGGAGGGGCACGTCGACGGCGTCGCAGACCGCCTGGGCGCTGCTGGCCCTGCTGGCCGCCGGCCGCCGCGACAGCGGGCCGGTGCACCGCGGCATCGGGTTCCTGGTCGACACCCAGAGGCGCGACGGCACCTGGGACGAGGACCTGTTCACCGGTACCGGCTTCCCGGGCGACTTCTACATCAACTACCACCTCTACCGGCACACGTTCCCGCTGACGGCGCTCGGCCGCTACTGCCGCGAGGCGGCCTCGTGAGGGGCCGGCCGGGAATCGTCCTGACGCCCCGCCGGGCCGAGGCGCGGGCCGTGGCGGGCGGTGCACCGGGGTTGGAGGCGATCGTCACCGGTGTGGGGCCCGAGCGGTCGCGGCGCTCGGCGATCAACCTGGCCGCTCGCTGCCAGGGCGCCCCGGGCATGGCCATCGCCGGCTGGTTGGATCCGCCCCCGCCCGGCCTGGCACCCGGCGACGTGGTGGTCGCCAGCGAGGTCGTGGGCCCGTTCGGCAGCGTGCCGCTCCCGTCCGCCCCGCTCGTCGCCGGCGCCCTGGCTCGGGCCGGCCTACCGGTCCACGAGGGCCCGGTGACGTCGGCGGACGACGGGGAGAGCGCCTGGCTGGTGGAGGCCGCGCCCGACCGCCCCCGCGTCGTCGTGCGCGTGATGGCCGGCGAGCACCACACCCTCGGCGCGTACCGGGCGCTGCGCCGCACGGCCCGGGTGCTGGGGGCGTGGGTGGCAGCCGCGGGACCCCGCACGGTCCTGTTGCCCGAGCCCCGGTCGTTCTGCGCCGGCGTCGAACGGGCCATCGAGGTGGTCGAGCGGGCCCTGGACCGCTACGGACCGCCCGTCTACGTCCGCCGGCAGATCATCCACAACCGCCACGTCGTCGCCGAGCTCGAGTCCCGGGGCGCGGTGTTCGTCCAGGAGGTCGACGAGGCGCCCGAGGGTGCCCGGCTGGTGTTCTCGGCCCACGGCGTGTCCCCGGCGGTCGAGGTGGCGGCGGCGCAGCGGGGGCAGGCGGTGATCGACGCCACCTGCCCGCTCGTCGCCAAGGTGCACCGCGAGGTCCGGCGCTTCGCTGACCGTGATTACAGCGTGGTCTTGGTCGGCCACGCCCACCACGACGAGGTGGAGGGGACGATCGGCGAGGCGGCCGACATCCGGCTGGTGTCGACGCCCGGAGACGCGGCGCGGGTCGCTGTCGCCGACCCCGAACGCGTCGCATATGTGACCCAGACCACCCTGGCGCTCGACGACGTGGCGGACGTGGTCGACGTGCTCCGTGACCGCTTCCCCGCCCTGGTCGGCCCCGCCGCCGACGACGTCTGCTACGCCACCCAGAACCGCCAGGACGCAGTGCGAGCGATCGCCGACGACTGCGACCTGCTGTTGGTCGTGGGGTCGCAGAACTCGTCCAACAGCCAACGGCTGGTCGAGGTGGCCGAGCGGGCCGGGTGCCCGGCGCACCTGATCGACGACGAGCGGGAGATCGACCTCGCCTGGCTGGCCGGTGCGGCCACCGTCGGGGTCACCGCCGGCGCGTCGGCCCCGGCCGCGATCGTCGACCGGGTCGTGGCCACGCTCGGCGGGCTGGGCCCGCTCGACATCCACACCAGGGCCGTCACCGCCGAGACCGTCCGCTTCTCGCTGCCCGAGGAGGTCCGGTGACCAACCCGACGCGTCTCGTTCGTCGGAATGGCTGCGGGAGCGACCAATTCCGCGAACACAACGCCAGATCGCTGCCCGAGGAGGTCCGGTAACCCATGGTGCCGATCCGACAGAGCACGCGCGTGGGTTTGTACCTGCTGCGCCAGAAGTTGGCCCGCCGCGACAAGTTCCCCTTGGTGTTGGAGCTGGAGCCGCTGTTCGCCTGCAATCTCGCCTGTGCGGGCTGCGGGAAGATCCAGCACCCCACCGAGGTGCTGCGCCAGCGCGTGTCGGTGGAGGAGGCCGTCGCCGCCGTGGAGGAGTGCGGGGCGCCGATCGTGTCGATCGCCGGCGGCGAGCCCCTGCTGCATCCGGACATCGTCGAGATGGTCGACGCGCTCACCGGCCGCAGGCGCTTCGTCTACCTGTGCACCAACGCCGTGCTGCTGCGGCGCAAGCTCGACAAGTTCCGTCCCTCGCCCTACTTCGCGTGGACCGTGCACATCGACGGCCTGCGCGAGCGCCACGACGAGTCCGTGTGCCGCGACGGCGTCTTCGACGAGGCCATCGACGCCATCGCCGAGGCCAAGCGGCGGGGCTTCCGGGTCACCACCAACACGACGTTCTTCTCCACGGACTCGCCGTCGACGGTCCGCGAGGTACTCGACTTCCTCAACGACGAGGTCGGCGTGGATTCGATGATGATCTCGCCCGGCTACGCCTACGAGAAGGCACCCGACCAGCTGCACTTCCTCGGCGTCCAGCAGACGCAGCGCCTGTTCCGGGAGGCATTCGCCGGGCGTCGCCGTCGCTGGCGTCTCAACCACACGCCCCTGTTCCTCGACTTCCTCGAGGGCAAGGTCGACTTCCCCTGCACCGCCTGGGGGATCCCCAGCTACTCGGTCTTCGGCTGGCAGAGGCCGTGCTACCTGATGGGCGACTCCTACGCCTCGAGCTACCGCGAGCTCGTCGAGACCACCGAGTGGGAGCGATACGGCCGCGGCCGCGATCCGCGGTGCCGGAACTGCATGGCCCACTGCGGCTACGAGCCCTCGGCCGTCATCGCCACCACCACGTCGCTGCGCCAGTCGGTGCGCGCCGCGTTGGCGCGCTGAGCATGGCCACGCTCGGCGCCATCCGGTCGCCGGCCGATCTACGGCACCTCGACGAGGATCAGCTGGACGAGCTTGCAGCCGACATCCGCCGCGTCCTGATCGAGGTCGTCGCCGCCAACGGCGGGCACCTGGGGTCGAACCTGGGGGCGGTCGAGCTGACCATCGCCCTGCACCGGGTCCTCGACTCGCCGACCGATGCCATCGTGTGGGACACCGGCCACCAGGCGTACACCCACAAGCTGCTCACCGGTCGGCGGGCGCGGTTTCCCACCCTGCGCCGCCCCCGTGGGATCTCGGGCTATCCCAACCGCGCCGAGTCGCCGCACGACTGGGTGGAGAACAGCCACGCCTCGACGGCCCTGTCCTACGCCTACGGCCTGGCGGCGGCCCGCCGCCAGGCGGGCCACGCCGGGCGGGTCGTCGCAGTCGTGGGCGACGGGGCGCTGACCGGCGGCATGGCCTATGAGGGGCTCAGCAACATCGGCTGGCGCGGCCTCCCGGTCGTGGTGGTCCTCAACGACAACGGCCGCTCCTACGCGCCGACCGTGTCGAAGCTGACCGAGAGCCTAAGCCCGCTGCGGGTAGCGGCCGGCCAGGGCGGCGGTGGCGATGCCCCACCGACCGGGCCCTCGTTCTTCGAGGCGCTCGGCGTCGACTACCACGGCCCCCTAGACGGCCACGACGTGGCGGCCCTGGAGTCGGGGTTGCGGGACGCGCTCTCGTCCGGGCGGCCGGCTGTCGTCCACGTGCTCACCCGCAAGGGCCGCGGCTTCGCGCCCGCGGAGGACGACGACGACAAGTGCCTGCACGACGTGGCCCCGTTCCCGTCCCGGCGCTACGCGCCTCCCGCCCGCACCCGTCCCCGCTACACCGACGTCTTCTCCGAGGCACTGGTACGTGCGGCGGCGCGGGACCGGCGGATCGTGGCCATCACTGCGGCAATGCCCAGCTCCACCGGCCTGCGGCCGTTCGCCGAGGCCTTCCCCGACCGGTTCTTCGACGTGGGGATCGCCGAGCAGCATGCGGTGACGGCGGCCGCCGGCATGGCGATGGGCGGACTGCGGCCGGTGGTCGCGATCTACTCGTCGTTCCTGACCCGGGCGCTCGACCAGATCAACCTGGACGTCGGACTCCACCACCTGCCCGTCGTGCTGTGCGTCGACCGCGCCGGGATCACCGGACCGGACGGGCCCTCGCACCAAGGCGTGCTCGACCTGGCGTTGCTCGGGCGCGTGCCCGGGATGACGGTGTTCGCCCCGTCGTCCGGCGCCGAGCTCGAGGTCATGCTCGACGAGGCGCTGGCGACGAACGGCCCGTGCGCCCTGCGTTGGCCGAGCGGCGCGGCGCGGGAGGTCTCCGCTGACGGCGCCGGAGGCGGCCGGTGCGCCCGGCAGCTCCGGGCCGGACGTGACGTCTGCATCGCCGCCGCCGGCCCGCTGGTCGAGGCGGCCGACGAGGCGGCGGGGCTCCTCGAGGGCCTGGGCGTGTCGGCAACCGTGTGGGACATGCGGCTGGTCAAGCCACTCGACGGCGACCTCGTGGCCGATGCCGGCCGGCACCGACTGGTGGTCACGGTCGAGGACGGTGTGCGGGAGGGAGGCGCCGGCGCCCGGATCGTCGACGCCCTCGGCCGGGCCGCTCTGGTTCCCGGCGGCCTCGGGGACGCGGACGGCCCGCCACCCGTGATCGTGCTGGGCGTGCCGGACGCCTACGTCGCACATGGCGATCCGGCAGCGATCCGTTCCGAGCTCGGGCTGGACGGGATAGGGATCGCGGCCGCGGCCCGCGAGGGGCTGCGGCGATTCGGCGACCAGGCGGGGTTTGGTGAGCTGAGCAGCGCGTCCGCCATGCTCTAGGGCCGTGGACAAGCGACGGGGAACACGCTGGGCAGTTCTGGGGTCGGCGGTCGTGGCGGTGCTGGCACTCGCCGCCTGCGGAGACGACGACGAGGGCCCGATCCCCCAGACCGGCGTCCGCGAGACGACGACCACGTCGGCCTCCAGCTCCACCACGGCTCCGGCGTCCACTACGACGACGGCCGCGACGTCCACCACCACGACGGCCTCGACGTCCACCACGACGACGACGGCCCCGGCCGCCTGACCCTCCGTTGGGCGCCCGGCGCCGGATCCGCGCCGTTACCGGGTAGGGTCCGTGGGTCACTCGCCGGCGCCGCGCCGGCAGCTGTCGGCGCCGAACGCCGATGGGGCCCATTCGAGACGTCTGTTCGAGTTGGCCTACCTGCCATCCGAACGGAGTCTCATGTCCCCCACCTTCGCCGACCTCGGCGTGCCCGCGCCCCTGTGCGCCACCTTGGCCCACCGCGGCATCGCGCAGCCATTCCCCATCCAGGCGGCCACGCTGCCCGACGCCCTTGCCGGCCGCGATGTTGCCGGCAAGGCTCCGACCGGATCGGGCAAGACGCTCGCCTTCGGGCTCACCATCGCCGCCCACGTCGCGACGCTGCCCGAGCCGCAGCCGCGACGTCCCTGGGCCCTCGTGCTGGTGCCCACACGCGAGCTGGCCGCCCAGGTGCAGCGCGAGCTGGCAGGCCTGGTCGACCAGCACCGCTCCGGCCCGGTCGCGGCCATCTACGGGGGGGTCGGCTACGGCCCGCAGCGCAAGCTGCTGGCGCGCGGCGTCAGCGCGGTCGTCGCCTGCCCGGGACGACTCGAGGACCTGGTGGCCAGCGGTGACATCCGCCTCGACGGGGTCGAGCTGGTCGTGGTCGACGAAGCCGACCGCATGGCCGACATGGGGTTCCTGCCGGCGGTGCGTCGGTTGCTCGACCTGACGTCCCCTCGCCGCCAGACCCTGCTCTTCTCGGCAACGCTCGATCGCGACGTCGACACCCTGGTCAGCCGCTATCAGCGTGATCCCGCCCAGCACGTGGCGGGGGACACCACCCGCGACGGTGCCGAGGTCACGCACCTGTTCTGGACAGTCGACCAGCCGGGGCGGGTGGCGCTGACAGCCGACATCGTTCGCCACACGGGGACCACCATCGTGTTCTGCCGCACCCGCCATGGCGTCGATCGCGTCGCCCGCCAGCTCCGGCAGGCCGGCGTCAAGGCCGAGGCCATCCACGGTCGGCGCACGCAGGCGGAGCGTCATCATGCATTGCACTCGTTCACGAGTGGCAAGTCCCCGGCGCTGGTGGCGACCGACGTCGCCGCCCGCGGCATCCACGTCGACGGCGTGGCCTGCGTGGTTCACTTCGACCCCGCCGGCGACGCCAAGGACTACATCCACCGCTCGGGGCGAACCGGACGAGCCGGGGCCGTAGGCATCGTCGTCTCGCTCGTGACTCCGGGCAGCCGCCAGGCCGTCCGCAGCTTGCAACGGGATCTGGAACGCACGGAGCCGATCGAGGCGCCCGAGCCCGACCAGCTGGTCGGGCTGGTCAGGCCCGCCGCGGCGCCGGCGGCCGCTCCGGGCCCGCCGGAACGTTCGCCCGAACGCCCACCCGCGCCCCGCCGTCATGCCCGAGATCGGCGGATGGCGGCCCGGCAGGACGACCGGCGGTTGACCGGTACCGTGAAGTCCTTCCATCCCGCCAGGGGCTACGGGTTCATCGCCCGGCGGGGGGCAGCCGACGTGTTCGTCCACGTCTCCGGCCTGGGCGGTCGACACCAGACACTCGAGGCCGGCCAGCGGGTCCGGTTCGAGGTGGCGCGCGGTCGGCGTGGCCAGCAGGCGGTCAACGTCCAGCCCGTCTGACGACGACGCCGCCGACGCCGGGGGTAGTCGCAAAAGTTCCCCCAGCACGCGCAGTCGATGCGACATAGCGTGGTGGCACCCGGCGGGCGCTCTCCCCAGCGTCGCCGAAGGGAGGGAGATTCGATGGTGGACGACGATCCCGTCCTGCTCGAGGTGAAGGGCGGCGTGGCCGTCGTCAGCCTGAACAGGCCCGATCAGCACAACATGGTCGGCGATGCCGCCGACGCGCTGTTCTTCCGGTATCTGGACCTGCTCCGCAACGACCGCGACGTGCGGGTGGTGGTGTGGCGCGGCAACGGTCCCTCGTTCTCGTCGGGGCGTGACCTCGGCGAGCTGCACGACCATCCGGGTGCCTCCGACCTCGAGTTCATCGAGCGCAACCAGTGGCAGACGCGGCTGCTCTACGACTTCCCAACGCCGATCATCTGCGCCCTCAAGGGCTGGGTGCTCGGCATCCAGCTGGAACGGGCGCTGCTGTGCGACGTGCGGGTGGCCGGCGAGAGTGCGGCGCTGGCCATGCCGGCGGTCGACCACGGCGTGATCCCGGACTCGGCCGGGGTGGCCAAGCTCTACGAGATCGGTGGATCGGCCCTGGCGCTCGACCTGGCGCTCACGGGCCGGCGGGTGGGAGCCGACGAGGCACTCCAGCTCGGGCTGGTGACGCAGGTGGTGCCCGACGAAGAGCTCGACGAGGCCGTGCTGGGTCTGGCGGAGTCCATCGCCGAGCACCCGCCGTTGGCGGTGCGGCTGATCCGGGAGCACGTGCAGGCCCTGGCGTCGCCGGGCGTGCGCTCGACGCTGCAGCGGGAGCTGACGGGCCAGGCGATGGTGCTGGGGTCCCGCGACTACCGCGAGCACCTGCAGGCACGCGCCGAGGACCGCGAGGCCCGATACGAACGCCGCTAAGGAGCCGAGCGGATAGGCCAGCTCGTTCAGCCCACGCGTGGGAATTTGGCGGCCGGAGACGTCCTCACAGCGAGGCTCCCCGGCGACGCAGGATCGCAAGCCACGCCGGACGTGACCCCATCCGCGCGAGTCCCTAGAGGATCGGTTCCGGACGGTAGCGGGCTGCCTCGGGATGATCGGCGACGATCGCCTCGACCTGTCGGCAGAACCCGTCGACCTGGTGGACCGCCGTGCCGACGAAGCCGGCGCGGTCGGCGAGCACGGCGTCGATGGCGGCCCGGTCGAGCCCCAGACGGTCGTCGGCGGCCAGGCGCTCGGCGAGATCGTTCCCCGCAGCACCCTCGCGCAATGCCTGCGCCACGGCCATCGCGTGCTCCTGGATAGCCTCATGGGCCCGTTCGCGTCCCACCCCGGCGCGTACCGCGGCCATCAGGACCTTGGTGGTGGCGAGGAAGGGGAGGTACCGCTCGAGCTCGCGTTCGATGACGGCCGGGTACGCGCCGAAGCCGTCGAGGACCGCCAGGAACGTCTCGAAGAGACCGTCGGTAGCGAGGAACGCGCCGGGCAGTGCCACCCGGCGTACCACCGAGTCGGACACGTCACCCTCGTTCCACTGGCCGCCGGCCAGCTGGGAGACCATCGAGAGGTAGCCCCGCACCACGACTGCCAGCCCGTTGACCCGTTCGCACGACCGGGTGTTCATCTTGTGGGGCATGGCCGAGCTGCCGACCTGTCCCGACGCGAATCCTTCGGTCACCAGCTCGTCGCCGGCCATCAGCCTGATCGTGAGCGCCAGCGTCGACGGCCCCGCCCCGGCCTGGACCAGGGCCGACACGACGTCGAGGTCGAGCGACCGGGGATAGACCTGGCCGACGTTGGAGAGCGCCGATGCGAAACCCAGGTGCTCGAGCACGGACGCCTCGAGCTTGTCGACCGTGGCCTCATCGCCGAGCAGGTCGAGCATGTCCTGCTGGGTGCCGACCGGGCCCTTGATCCCCCGCAGTGGGTAGCGCGCCAGCAGCTCGTCGACCCGCCGGTACGCCTGCAGCAGCTCCTCGCCGGCATTGGCGAACCGCTTGCCGAGCGTGGTCGCCTGTGCCGCCACGTTGTGGGTGCGCCCGGTCATGACCAGCGCGGCGTGCTCGGCGGCCCGTTCGGCCAGCCGGGCCAGCGCCGTGACCATCCGGTCGCGCACCAGCTCGAGTGCCAGCCGCACCTGGAGCTGCTCGACGTTCTCGGTGAGGTCACGCGAGGTCATGCCTTTGTGGGCGTGCTCGTGGCCGGCAAGGGCCGAGAACTCCTCGATCCGGGCCTTCACGTCGTGGCGGGTCACCCGCTCCCGCGCCTCGATCGACGCCAGTTCGACCGTGTCGATGACGGCCCGGTAGTCGTCGATGGCTTCGGCGGGGATGTCGACACCCAGGGCCCGCTGGGCCTGCATCACCGCCACCCACAGCTCGCGTTCGAGTCGAACCTTGCGCTCGGGCGACCACAGCTCGACCATCGGCTGGCTGGCATACCGGGACGCCAACACGTCGGGCAGGACCGGTTTCACCCGCCCAGTCTGGCCCTTGGGATCGCGGTTTCTGTGGCTGGAGGCGGTTGGACATCAACCACTTCCAGCCACGAATCGTCGGTCAGCCGTTGCGGCGGCGGGCTCGAGGCGCTTCAGGCCGGATTGGGCGCCGTCTCGTCGCGGTGCTTGGCCAGCGCCGCCGCCAGGTCCGTGTCGTCGATGGCGAGCATCTGCACCGCCAGGAGCGCGGCGTTCATGGCGCCGTCGATGGCGACGGTGGCGACGGGGATGCCCTTGGGCATCTGCACGGTGGCATAGAGCGCGTCCACGCCGTTGAGAGCGCCCCCGGACAGGGGCACGCCGATGACGGGCAGCGTCGTCTGGCCGGCGACCGCCCCCGCCAGGTGGGCTGCCATGCCGGCGCCGCAGATGATGGCGGCGTAGCCCCGATCGCGGGCGGACGAGGCGAAGTCGGCCACCGCCGCCGGCGTGCGATGAGCCGACATCACGCGGACGTCGGCCTCGATGCCGTACCGCGCCAGGGTGTCGGCGGCCGGGGCCATCTTGTCCCTGTCGCTGGCCGATCCCATGAGGACGGCCACCTTCTTGCGGCTCATGCGACGGGAGCCTCCTCTGCGGATCGGGCGATGTCCTTCCGGTAGTGCATGCCCGGCCACGAGACGCAGCCGGCGGCGGCGTACGCGTGGCGGCGGGCGGCGGCGACCGTAGCGCCGGTGCCGGTGACGGCCAGCACCCGCCCCCCGGCCGTCACCAGCCGCCCATCGGCGTCACGCGCGACCCCCGCTGCGAAGACGGTGGCGTCCAGCGCCGCAGCGCCGTCGATCCCCTCGATCACGTCACCGCGGCGCACGTCGCCCGGGTACCCCTCCGACGCCAGCACGACCGTGACGCAGGCGTCGTCGCCGAAGGCCGGCCCGGGCGACCGGCGCAGGTCGCCGGCGGCCGCGGCAACCAGCAGCTCGGCCAAGTCGCTCGTGAGGCGGGGCAGCACCACTTGGGCCTCGGGATCGCCGAACCGCACGTTGTACTCCAGCAGCCGGGGCCCCTCGGGTGTGAGCATGAGCCCGGCGTAGAGAACGCCCCGGTAGTCGATGCCACGCCTCCGCAGCTCGACCAGCGTGGGCTCCACGAATCGGTCCATCACTGTGCCGACGACGTCGCCGCCGGCCAAGGGCACCGGCGAGTAGGCGCCCATGCCGCCGGTGTTGGGACCGGTGTCGCCGTCGCCCACCCGCTTGAAGTCCTGCGCCGGCGCCAGGGGCACCGCCCGCCGGCCGTCGCAGATGGCCAGCACCGACAGCTCGGGCCCGGTCAGGCCCTCCTCGATCACGACCGTGCGCCCGGCGTCGCCGAACGACTCCCCGGCGAGCTTCGCCCGCACGTCGTCCTCCGCCTCGTCGAGTCGCGCGGTCACGAGGACGCCCTTGCCCGCGGCCAGCCCATCGGTCTTGACCACCCAGGGGCCGGGCAGCGTCCGCAGGAAGTCCAGCGCCGCGGCCACGTCGGCGAAGCTGCCGTAGCGGGCCGTGGGCACGGCGGCGGCGGCCAGCAGGTCCTTCATCCACGCCTTGGATCCCTCCAGCTGGGCCCCATCGGCGCCAGGGCCGAAGACGAGCCGCCCGGTGGCGCGCAGCCGGTCGGCCAGGCCGTCCACCAGCGGCGCCTCGGGGCCCACGACGAACAGATCGGCGTCCACCTCGTCGGGCGGCCTCGCCGCCGAGCCGGCGATCGCGGGATTGCCCGGCGTCACGACCACGTCGGCCGTCCGCGCCAGTACGTGAGCCAGGGCATGCTCCCGGCCCCCGGACCCGACGACGCAGACGCGCATGGCCTATTCCACCCTGTCTACGGCCGGAGCTGCACGTACTGGTCGCGCCCGGGACCGACGCCGAGCAGCCGGATGGGCACGCCCACCTGCCCCTCGAGAAAGGCGATGTAGTCGTGGGCTGCCGCCGGCAGGTGCCCCGGCTCCGTCGAGGCGGTGACGTCGGTCGACCAGCCGGGGAGCTCCTCGTAGACGGGTGCGGCCCGGTGCAGCAGCGACTGGTCGTCGGGCAGGCGATCCAGGCGGTGGCCGTCCGCCTGGTAGGCGACGCAGACCTTCACGGTGTCGAACGCGTCGAGCACGTCGAGCTTGGTGATGGCGACCTCCGAGAGCGAGTTGAGCCGCACGGCGTGGCGGAGCATCACGGCGTCGAACCAGCCCGCCCGGCGGCGGCGGCCGGTGTTGGTGCCGTATTCGTGACCCCGATCGACAAGCGCGTCTCCGACCGCGTCGAACAGCTCGGTGGGGAACGGCCCCGACCCCACCCGGGTGACGTAGGCCTTGGCGACGCCCACCACTCGGTCGATGTGGCGGGGGCCGACCCCGGCGCCGGTGCAAGCCCCACCCGCCACCGGGTTGGACGAGGTCACGTAGGGATACGTGCCGTGGTCGAGGTCGAGGAACGTGGCCTGAGCTCCCTCGAACAACACGTGGCGGCCGGCCTCGAGTGCCTCGTGCACCAGGTTGACGGTGTCGGCCACGTAGGGCTCGACGCGGGGGGCCAGTTCGTCGAGGTAGACCTCGGCGATCTCGTCGACCGTGGGGGGAAGCTGGTTGTAGACCTTGGCCAGGACCTGGCCCTTCTCCTTGAGCACCAGCTCGAGCTTCTGGCGGAAGATCTTGGAGTCGTAGAGGTCCGACACCCGCAGGCCGACACGCGCCGCCTTGTCGGCATAGGCCGGCCCGATGCCGCGCTTCGTGGTGCCGAGCTTGCTCCTGCCGAGGTGGCGCTCGATCACCCGGTCGAGCAGCTGGTGGTAGGGCAGGATCAGGTGCGCGCTCGATGACACCTTGAGCCGGCTGCAGTCGACACCCCGGCCGGTGAGCATGTCGATCTCGTCGAGCAGCACCTTGGGGTCGACGACCACGCCGTTGCCGATGACGGGGGTGATGTGGTCGTAGAGGATGCCCGAGGGGATCAGCTGCAGCGCGAAGGTCTCGCCGTCGACGACGAGCGTGTGCCCGGCGTTGTGCCCGCCCTGGTAGCGGACGACGAGGTCCATCTCCTTGGCGAAGAGGTCGGTGAACTTGCCTTTACCCTCGTCGCCCCACTGGGTTCCGACCACGATGGTCGCCGGCATCGCTCTCCCTGGCTCCTTCGTCTCCGGGGCCGGGCAACGATAGCCAGCGCGCGTGGGTGTTTCGATCCGACGATCCCGGGGCTGGGCTCCTGTGTCGACCCGAGAGTCAGCGTCGAGCGCAGACGGCGCCATGCCGGGCGGGGAGCCAGCAAAACGAAACGGTGGCCGGGGATGGATCCCCCGGCCACCGTTCGCTTCGGCTCAATCAGGCGTCAGGCAAGCCGCGCCTGCCCGAGCTTGGCGCTGCCGAGCAGTGCCCCTCCACCGAGGAGCAAGATGATGCCGGCCGCGATGACAAGGGTCTGACTACCGCCACCGGTCTTCGGAAGCTCGCCAACGGGCGACACCGCCATGGTCGTCGTCGTTGAGGACGGCGCGGCGGTGGTGCTGGTCGTCTCGGAGCTCGACGTCGTCGGTGCCTCGGTGCTGGACGTCGTCGGTGCCTCGGTGGTCGACGTCGTCGGTGCCTCGGTCGTCGACGTCGTCGGTGCCTCGGTCGTCGACGTCGTCGGAGCCTCGGTCGTTGACGTCGTCGGAGCCTCGGTGGTCGACGTCGTCGACGTGGACGTCGTCGTGGTGGGCGGCGGCACCTCGCAGCCCGTCACCCAGAACACCTTGTGCTTCACGTCGGCGCCCTGCGAGCCGTCGTTGTTGACGGTGAGCTTCACGTGCCAACCCTGCTGGGGGTGCTGCTCGAACCCCTGCAGCGCGGCGCTCAGGTCGTAGGTCTCCGAGGCGTCGAGGCCAGCCTCGGACCCCCCGCCACTGTTGTCGTCCTCACCGATGAAGACGTCGTCCTCGAGGAGGATCGCCGGCTTGCCGGTCGGCGGGTGCACCTCGAACGTGACGTGCGAGAACAGGTCTTCGCCCGCGTCGAAGCCGTACCAGTCGATCTGGAACACGCAGCCGACGTGCGGCTCGTTGTCGGGATGGTCGTCGAACGGCACGTCGTCGACCTTGACGGTGCCGTTGTTCCCGGGGGGATCAGCGCTCGCCTGGCCCGGGATGGTCGCCACCAGACAGACCGCTCCCCCGACCATGCTGACGAGGCCAGCGACTGCGCGTCTCCGACGATTGACTAGTTGACCCAAGGTCTCTGCTCCCCTGTTCGGCGGCTTCGCTGCCCCGAAGTTCCGCACCACCTAGACCTGCTTGACGGACACGGGATGCATCGGTGACCGGTGCCGCCCGCAACTCTCCCCAACTTCCAGTGCCTCAGCTCGCGTGAATGTTTACACCACCGCGACCACCGGACAAGTAATTCGACCGAGGTGGCGGCTGGGCATCGCTGTACCCTCGGTTGCCAGCGCCAAACCGCTTCCAAGGGGCGCGATCGTTCGGCAGGGGTCACGAGCACGTAATCGCTCGATCGTGGCCGACAGGTACGGCCTCCGCCTCAGCGCAGCAGGAAATGCTCTGTCGCTGGATCACCCGCTCGAGCGGGCGGATGCCAAGACGCCTCGAGGGTCGGGGCGTTCGGCCCCGACCCTCGTGCGTCCGTTACTTGACGCTCGGCTGCAACCTACAACCGGCGCAACACCCGTGTGGTGGCGAGCAGGGCGCCCCCGCCGGCAAGCAGCGCGGCCCCCAAGGCCACCATGAGCCCGGTGTTGCTGCCCGTCTTGGGCAGCTCGCCGGTGGGTGCCGTGGTCGGCGTAACAGTGGTCGTCACTTCGCCGGCGACCGTGGTCGTGGTCTCCTCCGGCGCGGTGGTCGTGGTCTCCTTCTCGGTGGTCGTGGTGGTTTCCTCCTCGGTGGTCGAGGTGGTCTCCTCCACCGAGGTCGAGGTGGTCTCTTTCTCGGTGCTCGTGGTGTCTTCGTGTGTCGACGAGGACGGGTACGGGTGGCCCCCCGTGGTCCCTGCATCGGCAGGGAAGGCTCCGACCAGGATCACGGCTCCGGCCACCATCGAAACCAAGCCCGCCGCCGTTCGACGCGCATGACTGGGACGTTGGCGCATCGGTTACCCCACCTTCTCGGGGCAC
>DASSDL010000038.1:0-42847 GCA_035697145.1 Acidimicrobiales bacterium | reverse complement strand
CGCACGCACCCGACGCTCCAGTTCCGCTCGTTCCTCCACGGTGATCTCCAACGCAGGCACGCTCCACATGCTGGTCCCTCCCTCGACTCGAAGGTGGGACCATCAAATCACACCCGTGTAACTTCTGCGGGGATGCACTAGTGGGCGCGAGCGCCCACTAGTGGCTTCTCAGCCGACCGACGAGGTGAACGGTTTGCCGGACCTGGTCAACGTACTGCTGGCAGCCGTCACAGACCGTCAGGTGGGCTACGAAGCGGCGGTGGCTGTCGGGGTCGAGCTCGCGGTCGAGGTAACCGGAGACGAGCTCGACGACGCCGCGGCACTGGAGAGCGATCACGGCGTCACGCTGCCACCGTGCTGAGGGCGGGGACGTGGTCGGTGCCCACGGCCGTCTCGCCGCAGGGGTCCTGGTTGGCCGCGGTCTCGTCGCACTGTTCGCCGACGACCTTGACCAGCACGGCGACCGCCAGCACGGCCACGGCGGTGATCATCCAGGCGGCCGTGTCGACCCCGTACTGCTTGCTCACGTGGCCGAACACCAGCGAGAACGGCAGGAAGCTGATCCACGACAGCGCCCCGACACCGGAGACCACACCGGAGCGGATCGTCGACGGAACCGCGTCGTGGAGGACTCGCGAGACGTAGATGCTCATGGTGACCACCAGGAGCGCCACCGCGAACTGGGCGATGGTCACGACGAGGATGTTCCGGCTCACGGTGAGCACCCCGCTCGCCAGGGTCAGCACCGCGATGCTGGTGGTCAGCGTCGCGGGACGGTCGAGTCGCACCCGCCCGGCGAGCAGGCCGCCCAGCCCCAGGGTGGACACCAGGCCGGCCCAGAACGGCCCGTACAGACCCGGCGCCGTCCCCGAGGCGACCAGCCACAGCGGCCCGAACTCGAAGATCACCTGGAGCATGAGGGCCGTGAGCACCGTCAGCGCGATGGCGGGGAGCAGCTCCCGGCGCCGTGTGATCGTGTGGTAGGTCACCGCCATGTGGCTGCGCAACGAGGTCGACTCCTCGGTCTTGTGCAGCTGGGGCTCGTGGAACCGCAGCAGCGCCGCGATCGAGGCGAGGGCGAAGGGCACCGTCAGGAAGTACGTCAGGCGGGGGGTCGTGAGTCCGGCGAGCACGCCACCGGCGAGCGAGCTGGCGACCAAGGTGGCGCTTTCCACGAACCGCACCCGGCCGAGCCGGCGCTCGAAACCGTTGCTGTCGCCGGTCTCCTCGACCACGGTGTCGTAGACGACCGCCTCCAGCGTCCCTGAGTACATGGCGAAGTAGACGGCGAGGAACAGGGCGCTGACGACATACAGCGCCACGTTGTGACTGAGGCCACCGACCAGCGAGGTCAGCATCAATGCCGTGCTGGCGACGATCAGGACGCCGCGGCGGCTCCAGCGGTCGGCCAGGATCCCGGAGGGGATCTCGACCAGGGGCACTAGCGCCGCATAGGCCGCGGCCATCACACCGACCGTGGCGGCGTCGAAGCCGATCTCGTTCATGAACAGCTTCTCGACCGGCACCCAGAGCATGAAGCCCTGGAGGGCCACCGCGATGTGCAGCGGCAGCAGCCGCCGCCGCACCGATGAGTTGACCGAAGGCTTGTCCGTTGTGTCGACCATGACCCTGCAGAGTCACGATCGGCCGGGGCGTTACGCGGCAACGCTCGGTATCACGCCAGCGGGTCAGTCGGGCGCGTCGCGGAGGGCAGCCAGTAACGCGTCGCGGGCCACGTCGGTCAGCTCGACGGGCGGCGACGACCCCAGGGTCGTGATGGTCTGCCGGATCTGGTCGACGTACGTGGTGCAGCCGTCGCACCCGGCGAGGTGGTCGGAGACGCGACGTTCCGTCTCGTCGTCGAGCGCGCCATCGAGGTAGTCGGTGACAAGCTCCACCAGCTCGTCGCAGTTCAGGTCCGTCACTGCCTCACCTCGGTACCGACGTCGGATACCGCCGATGCCACGAAATACTCCTCCAGTCTGCCGCGCACGTGCGCCCGTGCCCTGTGCAACAGCACGCGCTGGTTGGCCGCCGAGATCCGGAGGATCGAGCACACCTCGTCCGAGCTGTAGCCCTCCACGTCGCGGAGCGTGATGACGACCCGCTGGCGCTCGGGCAACCCGGCCAGTGCGGCCTCCACCTGCGCGTGGACCTCCCCGGCCAGGATGTCCTGTTCGGGCGACGGCCACGGCATCGGGAATGCCAGCCAATGCCCGGGAAACTGGTCGCCCGGCCCGCCGAACCGTGCCGGGTCGACGGTGGGCGTGTCGTCCTCGCCGGGGATCACGCTCCACGACACGTGACGGCCCTCCCGCATCGCTCGCCGCTTCGCGGTGTTCACCAGGATCCGGTACACCCAGGTCTTGAGCGACGACCGTCCCTCGAACGCCCCGACGCCCTGGATGACCGCGAGCCACGCGTCCTGTACGACCTCATCGGCTGAGGCGTGCGTCGACACGATGGAACGCGCCACCCGCGCCATGCCACCCGACCAGGCGTCCAGCACCAGCGCGAACGCGGCCTCGTCCTTGCCGCGCAGGCGGGCGACCAGCTCAGCGTCGGGGGGCAGCTCGGGTTGCTCGCGCATCGCCCATCGTTCTCCGTTGTGACGTGGCCGGACATCCCGGTACGACCACGATGTCACGCGCTTGTGCGGACGGGGGAACGAGATCCGGACGCCGCAGCCAGCCCGGGTGGGCCGCGGCATGGGCCGCCGCCTGCCGCCCGTCAGGCACCTATGCTCAGGGGTCGGAGCAGTTCGGAAGGGGTGACGGCCATGGCGCGTAGACCGCTCGTGCCGCTATTGGTCCTCGGCCTGGTGGCCGCAACGCTCGGGGTGGCCGGCACGGCGAGCCCGGCGGCAGCGGAGCCGGGGACCGTGACCGTTGCCGGGAGCTTCCAACAGGAGCTGGGCTGCCCCGATGACTGGCAGCCGGAGTGCGCGGCCACCCAGCTGATGCTCGACCCCGACGACGGTGTGTGGCAGGCCAGCTTCCAGCTCCCGGCCGGGAGTTGGGAGTACAAGGCGGCGCTCGACGACACGTGGGCCGAGAACTACGGCGCCGGCGCAGTGCGCGACGGGCCGAACATCGGCCTGTCCCTCGGCGAGCCGAGCCAGGTCAAGTTCTTCTACGACGACCAGACCCACTGGGTCACCGACAACCAGACGTCGGTGATCGCAACCGTGCCGGGCAGTTTCCAGAGCGAGCTGGGCTGTGCCAGCGACTGGGACCCGGGTTGCTTGCGGTCGTGGCTGCAGGACGCCGACGGCGACGGTGTCGGGCGGTTCTCCACGTCATCGCTGCCACCCGGCACCTACGAGGCCAAGGTGGCGATCGACGAGGCGTGGGACGAGAACTACGGGGCCGGCGGGGTCCGTGACGGCGCCAACATCCCGTTCACGGTGGGGAGCCTGGGTGACGTCGTTACGTTCAGCTACGACCAGGCCAGCCACATCCTCGACATCACGGTGACGCCAACGGAGCCGGTCGACGACGCCGCGCTGGTGCGCGAGCCCGTGCGCCACCCGTTCGTCGACGAGATGCTCTACTTCGCCATTCCCGACCGCTTCAGCAACGGCAACAACGGCAACAACTGCGGCGACTTCGCCGGCGCGTGCGTGGCCGGCGACACCCAGGAGAACGTGCTCGCGCACGGCTACCTGCCGAACCAGAAGGGCTACTACCACGGCGGCGACCTCGCGGGCCTGCGGCGCAAGCTGCCCTACCTGCAGGGCCTCGGTGTGACCGCGATCTGGGTGGGGCCGATCTTCACCAACAAGCCGACCCAGTCCGACACCACCGACCTCTACGGCCACTCCGCCGGGTACCACGGCTACTGGATCGAGGACTTTCTGAACGTCGACCCCCACCTGGGCACCAACGCCGAGTTCGCCCGCCTGGTCGACGAGGCCCATGACCGCGACATGAAGGTGGTCATGGACATCGTGACCAACCACACGGCGGACGTGATCCAGCTCGAGGGCAACGCGGGCTACCGCAGCAAGCGCGACTTCCCCTACCTCGACGCCAACGGCGACCCCTTCGACGACTCCGACTTCGCCTACTCGGGCCAGCCCGACTACACGTTCCCCGAGGTCAACGCCGATACGTTCCCGTACACGCCAACGTTCCCGCCCGGCGAGGAGGACGCCAAGAACCCCGCGTGGCTCAACGACCCGTTCCTGTACCACAACCGGGGCAACACCAGCTTCACCGGCGAGAACTCGCTCTATGGCGACTTCTTCGGCCTCGACGACCTGTGGACCGAGCGCCGCGAGGTGGTCGAGGGGATGGTCGACATCTACTCGTTCTGGATCGAGGAGTTCGGCGTCGACGGCTTCCGCATCGACACCACCAAGCACGTGAACATGGAGTTCTGGCAGAAGTTCGGCCCGGACATCCTCGCGGCGGCCGAGGCGCGGGGCATCGACGACTTCTTCGCGTTCGGCGAGGTGTTCGACCAGCAGTTCGGCCCGCCGTTCATGAGCGAGTTCTCCACCACCGGCGAGCTCCAGTCGACAATCGACTTCGCCTTCCAGCTGGCGGCGCGCGGCTTCGCGTCCCAGGGCGCACCTACCGATGCCCTGCGCGACTTCTTTGCCCTCGACGACTACTACACCGACGCCGACAGCAACGCCTATGCCATGCCGACGTTCCTCGGGAACCACGACATGGGCCGCATCGGCTACTTCCTGCAGCGGGTCGATCAGGCCGGCACCGGCGACGCCGAGCTGCTCGCCCGGTCGCAGCTGGCGCACGCCCTGATGTTCTTCGCCCGGGGCCAGCCGGTCGTCTACTACGGCGACGAGCAGGGCTTCGTGGGCGACGGCGGCGACAAGGACGCCCGCGAGGACATGTTCGCCAACACCGTGCCCTCCTACGCCGACAACGACCTGATCGGCACCGACGAGACCTCGGCCGACGACAACTTCGACCGCGACCACCCGCTGTACGAGACGATCGTTGAGCTCGCCAAGCTCTCCCGCCAGCACCCGGCGCTGCGCTCGGGCGCGCAGATCCACCGCGCCAGCTCGGACGCCCCCGGCGTCTACGCCTTCTCGCGCATCGACCGCGACGAGCGCATCGAGTACGTGGTCGCGCTCAACAACAGCGAGGCCGCCGCCACCGTCGACGTGTCCACGTACTCGGACGAGGGCGCGCGGTACCAGCTCGTGTCGAGGAAGCTCGCGCCGCAGAGCACCGTGCCTAGCGGTGTGACCACAGGCCCCGACGGGGCGCTGAGCCTCACCGTGCCGCCACTCGGGATCGTCATCTACCGGGCCATCGAACCGGTGCCGGCCAGCGATGCGGCGCCCGGCATCGCCATCAGCAGCCTCGAGCACGGCGAGACGGTGCCGCTCGGCACCAACGCGTGGGACGGCCACCAGATCACCGACCGCATCGAGGTGGCCGCCGAGCTCGACGCCGACGCCTACGCCGAGGTGACGTTCGCGGTGCGGGAGGGCGACGGCGAGTACGTGCCCATCGGCACCGACGACAACGCGCCGTACCGGGTGTTCTACGACGCCAGCCACCTGCGCGGCCACGAGGAAACCAGGCTGTCGTTCCGGGCCATCGTGAACGACCTCTCCGGCCACCTGGCCGCCAACGAGGTGGTCAACGTCGGCGTCGAGTTCCCGGAGCCGGCGGCGCCGGAGACCCCCTACGCCGTCATCCACTACAACCGGCCGACCGGCGACTACGGCGACCACACCACCGGTGACTTCAACGACTTCTGGGGGCTCCACCTCTGGGGCGACGCAATTGCGCCCGAGGAGGCCACCGAGTGGACCAGCCCCAAGCCCTTCCTCGGTGAGGACGAGTACGGGCGCTTCGCGTTCGTGAAGCTGGCGAACGACTCGCTGCCGGTGAACTTCATCGTCCACCGGGGCGACACCAAGGATCCCGACAACAGCCCCGACCGGAGCTTCGATCCCGGCGAAACCCCCGAGATCTGGCTCAGGCAGGGCGACACGACGATCTACACGTCCCAAGCCGAGGCCCAAGGACACGCCACGGTGCACTACGCCTGCACCGACTGTTCGGGCGTGACGATCGACGCGTCCACCGAGGCGGGACCGGTCGAGACCAACGCTCCGCCCGACGCCACCGACGACTACGGCGCGGTGTTCACCCTCAGTCCCCCCGACCTGTCGTTGCCCCTGACGGTGACGATCCGCAACGGTGGCGTCGTCGACATCGACGGACAGGTGTTCACGCCCACAGCGACGCCGACGGTCTGGTTCCAGCCCGGCGAGCAGGTCGTCTACCCGTCACGGGGTGCAGCCGAGGACTTTGCCACGATCCACTACCGCCGTCCGGCCGGGGACTACGGCGACCCGACCAGTGGCAACTTCGAAGATTTCTGGGGCCTGCATGTCTGGACGGGCGCATCGACCGAGACCGTGTGGACCGACCCGGTACGGCCGGCCGGCCAGGACGTGTTCGGCATCGAGTTCCGCATCGACCTGACCGACGGGGCCGATCAGCTCGCCTACATCCTCCACCGGGGCGACACCAAGGACCCGGGCCCCGACCAGTTCCTCGTGTTCGACACCTACGGCCACGAGGTCTGGCAGCTGCAGGGCGCCGACCCCGAGAAACCTTACGTGGCGCCGCCAGCGGCCATGGCCGCCGCACCTTGACGCCGGCGTGTTCCGGCGGCCATATCGACGGCGCCACGTTCATCACCGGCGGTGAACGGCCCCAGCGCCTCGACGACGTCACCCGCACCGGCCCCTTGAACACGCGAGGCAGCGGAGGGCACCCAAGCGTGCACCCGAACCAACCCCCGCAACAACCGCGTCCGAGCTCGCTGACCTATCCACCTGTTCAGGTTGACACTTTGCAAACTATAGGCTTTAGTAAGCGGCGACTTGAACGGAAGAGGAAGAACGTGGGAGGTAGATGGTGGACCTGACGACCATGCGAACGGCGTGCACATCCACCGAGCGAATCCTCGAGGGCGTCACCGCTGCCCAGTACCAGCTGCGCACGCCGTGCGCGGAGTGGGACGTCCAGGACCTCGTCAACCACCTCCTGGGCACGTTGGCACTCGGCGCTGCGCTGCTCGGCGACGTGGCACCGACCGTGAACATGGCCCCCGGTGAGCTGCCGGACCGCGACCTGGTTGGCCACGACCCCGTGAAGGCGTATCGGGTCGGTGTCGACGAGTTGCTCGCAGCAGCCGGAGGCGACGCTCTTGCGCGGCCGCACACGACACCGCTCGGTGACATGCCAGGGAGCATTCTCGGCGGCTTCACGACGCTCGACATCGCCGTCCACGGCTGGGACCTCGCCCGGGCGACCGGGCAGCCGGCCCGCCTAGACGACGCACTGGCGGGGGCGGTGCTCGCCTTCGCCGGGCAGACGATCACCGACGACACCCGGGCGCCGCGCATCGGGCCAGCGATCGCCGCCGGCGCCGGGGCATCGGTCACCGATCAGCTCGTCGCGTTCCTCGGCCGCCGCCCGTGACGGCCGACGCCGTGCTGCGGGCCCTTGCCGAGCCACAACGACGCCGCATCCTCATCGTCGTCGGCGACCGCGAACTACCTGCGGGTGAGATCGCCGAGCGCTTCGACATAACGCACCAAGCGGTGTCCCAGCACCTCAAGGTCCTCCGAGACGCCGGGCTCCTCCATGAACGCCGAGACGGCACCCGCCGCCTCTACGCCATCCGGCCCGAGGCGATCGAATCGGTGCGGGATTTCCTCGACGAGCTCTGGCCCGCGTCACTCGACCGGCTCAAGGCAAGCGTCGAACACGACAGACAAGAGCGCCGCCCGCGATCGTGACCGACGACGACGCCTACACGACCTCGGTGCGGATCGACGCCTCGGCAGCCGA
Source organism: Acidimicrobiales bacterium (assembly GCA_035697145.1). Classification (GTDB taxonomy): domain Bacteria; phylum Actinomycetota; class Acidimicrobiia; order Acidimicrobiales; family VFJN01; genus DASQUK01. Next base: position 34,994 of record DASSDL010000038.1, on the reverse strand, counting down.
GGTCTTCCCTTACCTCACCGACTCCGATCTCATGATCCGCTGGATGGGCGACTGGGCCGACCTGCAGCCGAATCCCGGCGGCGCGCTGGCCATCGACATCAACGGCGTTCCGATCCGGGGCGAGTACCTCGTCGTCGAACCCCCGCACCGGGTCGTGTTCAGCTGGGGCGCCGCCGGCAGCGACGTGCTGGCGCCGGGGTCGACGACCGTCGAGATCGTGCTACGCCCAGACGGTGCCGGCACGGTGCTCGAGCTCGTTCATCGAGACCTGCCGCCCGAAGAGCTGGCGCAGCATGGCATCGGCTGGGGCCACTTCCTCGATCGACTCGTCGTCGCCGCGTCCGGCGGCCAGCCCGGCCCGGACCCATGGGCCAGCGGATGAGCGCCGATCTCCTGGGAGCACCGCCGTCGATCCACCACGGGGGCCCCAGGGTGATCGACGGCTCACGTAGTTGCGGAGCAGTTGCCGAAGAGTAGAGGTCAAGGTTTCTCACGCTCCTTGATCGAGGTCTGCGAGAGCCCAGCTCGAGCGCATCGACGCGTCGTCGCCGGACCACGGTCAACGCGAACACGCTCGCCTCGGCGTGACGGGGCCGGTCAGCACAGACGTCGAACGCGCTTGGCGGACCGGCGCAGCTTGAGCCAGTCCCAGGCGGCGTCGGTGAACGCCCGCACGGTCTCGTGTGCGCCCGTCCCTCGGGTGGCGCGCACCGCGACGTAGTCCATGACCGTGGAGATCGGAGCGTCCTGCTGGCTCGTCGTGCCCGGCTCGGCGAGGGCGTCCGCGGTCACGATGCCGACCGGTCGGCCTTGCTGGAACACGACAGCCGCGGCCTCATCGGTTGCGGCGAGCCGGGCCCGGGCCACGTGCACGGCCGTGTGAGGCGTGAGCGCCGGCGTGCCCGTCGGACCGCCGTGGTCGTCGGGTTCACCGCCGATCGGGGCGAGCGCCATCGTGCACCTCCTCATCGGCCGCGTTGGTCGTCGCCGGTGTCGTGCGGCTCCAGATGCGCCGGCCGGTGACCTCGGTGGGCACGATCCGGATCCAGTGGTGCTTGTCGCCAAGGGCCCAGTACCGCAGGGGGAGCTGGGCGACGCGGCGAACGCCGTCGGGATCGTCGACCTCGACCGCCCGTCCCTTGACCAGCACGCTCCACCCGGTGGCGTCTTGCGGCACGATGCCGTCGACCTGGTAGCAGACAGCCGGGCTGCGGGTCAGGCCCCGGAGCTTGTTGCCGGAGTCGGTCCGGAAGACGATCGTGTCGCGATCGACGAGGTGGTTCACAGGGTAGATCTCGGGGGCGCTGTCGCTGAGGACGCCGATGCGCCCTACCGGGGTCGACGCCAGGAGCGTCCAGCACTCGGCGGGGCTGAGGTGCTCGAGCCAGGTTCGTCCGTCGATCGCACCCATGAGGTCCTCCTCGGGCGGTGGCTTCACGTCGATGGTGGCCTCTCCACGTGCCGATCGGCAGGGGCCAACGACCCGACTGCGGAGACTGAGGGTCCCGCGCACCGCCCGCCGGGCACGAAGGCGGGGCGACCTCGGGACCTTCGGCACTGCCGCCGGGGATCGGGTGTGCCCGATGATGCGGTCATGGCGATCCGAGAGCTCGATCGTGACCAGTGCCTGCGCCTGCTGGCGAACGACGAGGTCGGCCGCCTCGCGGTGATTGCCGGAAACGCACCGGCGATCTTCCCGGTGAACTATGCGCTCGACGGCGAGACGATCGTGTTCCGCACCGAACCGGGGACCAAGCTCGCCCACGGCCCACGAGCCCGCGCGAGCTTCGAGGTCGACGGCTTCGACCACACCCTCCTGTCGGGCTGGAGCGTGGTTGCCACCGGCCGGCTCGAGGAGGTGACCCGCTACGACGCTCCCACCTTCGATCGGGTGCGACACCTGGCGATAGATCCCTGGGCCGGGGGCGACAAGGCGCACTGGATGCGGCTGGTCCCCGATCGCCTCACCGGTCGGCGGATCGACCCAGCTCACTGAGGAGCGCTGAGGGCATGGAAGCAACTCGGATCGTGGTGGGCGTCGATGGATCCGCCACGTCGCAGGTAGCTCTGCGTTGGGCCGTGGGCCTCGGCGATGTTCTCGGCGCCGAGGTCGTGGCGATCCACGCCGTTGGGCTGCTGGACAGGTGGCATGATCCGGACGCGTCGGCTCGGTCTTGGCGGAGGACCCTGTGCGACCTCGTCGAACGTACGTGGTGCGTCCCGTTGGCGCGATCGCCGGGCTGCCATCGCGTCGAGGTACGCGACGGCGACCCGGTCGACGTGCTCCTCGCTGCCGCCGAGGACGAGCCCGCCGACCTGCTCGTGGTCGGGAGCCGTGGTGTCGGCGACAGACCGGAGCTCGCCCTCGGCTCCACCAGCCTGCGGGTGCTGCAAGCGGCTCGGGTGCCGGTGCTGGTCGTGCCGGCCCTCCGCCCGGGGGCAGCCTCGGCGGACTGGCTTCGCCTCCACCATCTCCTCGTCGGGGTCGACCGCTCGGACGCGTCGCGGGCGGCCCTCGAGCTGGCGGCCGACGTGGCCGCGGCGCTGGGGGGATCGCTGAGCGTGCTGGAGGTGGTCGACTACGTGCCGCCCTTCCCGCTGGGAGAGGCGATCACGGCGGCAAGCGGGGACGAGGGGCCGGCGGCGAGCGAGGCCATGGTCCTCCTGGAGGCCGAGGTGCGGGATGTCCGGGCTCGGGGCATCGGCGTGCAGGTGATCGTGCGCTCAGGGGAGCCCGGACCGACGCTGCTGGAGGTGGCGGACGACATGGACGCGGACCTCGTCGTGGTGGGCACCCGCGGCTGCGGTGGGGCCGCCGAGCTGCTGCTGGGCAGCGTGGCCAGGACTGTGGCCGACCGGGCCCGTCGGCCCACGCTGGTCGTTCCCGCCAAGGCGGGAACGGTGCACCTGCGCCGGCGCGCCGGCGGCCGTCATGAGTGCCGGTCGCCGAGCTCGCGGCCGTGAGCCCGCGGCACGCCGTGGCCGGGAGTCCCAGCGACGTCCTCGATCACATCCACGATGGCGATGACCTGATCGTGCCGCTGGCGAACGGCGAGCCCGTTTCGGTGCTCGATGCCGTCGAGGCCGAGGCCGAGCGCTACAACGGCGTGCGGGTGCACCAGATGCACGCGCTGCACGACCGGCCGTACATCCACGGCAAGCTCCGCGACCACCTGCTGCACGTGTCGTACTTCCTGTCCCCGATCACCCGACCCGCGTTCCACGAGCGCGAGCGCGGCTGCGAGCTGGTGCCCAACAACTTCAGCGAGGTCCCCCGACTGTTGCGGCTCACGACGAAGTGCTCGCTGGTGTTGGCGGCCGCGGCCCCGATGGACCGGCACGGGTACTTCTCGCTGGGGACCAACTGCGACTACGTGGCGCCCTTCATCGGCACGGTTCCGTTCGTCCTGGAGGTCAACGGCCGGATGCCCCGCACCTTCGGGCGCAACCAGGTGCACGTCAGCCAGGTCGTCGGCTGGACCGAAGTGGAGCGGCCCCTCGTGGCGGTTCCTCCAGCGGTGCCGTCCGACGTCGATCGGCGCATCGCCACCTACGTTGCCGAGCGCATCCCGGACGGAGCCACCATCCAGGCGGGGATCGGGTCGATCCCCAGTGCCCTGCTCGAGGGACTGCACGACCATCACGACCTCGGCGTGCACACCGAGCTGCTGTCGGACGCGCTGATCCAACACGTGGAGGACGGGGTGGTGACCGGCACGCGCAAGCGGCTCGCCCCGGGCAAGGTCGTCGCCACGTTCGCCCTGGGAACGCAACAGCTCTACGAGTTCCTGCACGAGAACCCGGCGGTCGAGTTCCTGCCCGTCGACGAGGTCAACGACCCCCGGGTGATCGCCCACGAAGACTGCTTCGTGTCCATCAACGCCACCACCGAGGTCGACCTCGTGGGGCAGTGCGCGTCGGAGACCGTCACCGGCCGCTACTGGTCGTCGAGCGGCGGGCAGGCCGACTTCGCCCGCGGGGCGATGTACTCCCGGGATGGCAAGGCCTTCGTGGTGCTGCCGTCGACCGCCGCCGACGGCGAGGTCTCCCGCGTCCGGGCCACGCTGACACCGGGCTCGATGGTCACCACCAGTAAGAACACCGTCGACCACATCGTCACCGAGTACGGCGTCGCTGAGATGCGGGGGCGCTCACTCTCCCAACGCGCTCGGGCGCTCATCCGGGTGGCGCACCCCCGCTTCCGGGACCGGCTAGCCGCCGAGGCCCGCCATCTCGGCTACCTCTGAGGGGTCGACGCCGCCCATCCGGGCCGGGACCAAGGTCCCGAAGCCGCGAGCCGTTGGCCTCTGATCACCAGGTGGCCGATGCCGCATCGTGGGCATGGTCACGGCCGTCGTCGTCAGCTGACGCTCTCTACCCCACCCGGGTGGCGCTGGGTCTTTCACGGATGCAGAGGAGGAGCCATGGAGAAGATCAAGGATGCCGCATCGGAGTTCCTGGCCAACCGGCGGGTTGCGGTCACGGGCGTATCCAGGAACCCGCGTGACCACGGCAGCAACGTCGTGTACCGGCGCCTCCGCGAGCGCGGCTACGACGTGTTCGCCGTCAACCCGAACACCGACCAGGTCGAAGGCGACGTGTGCTACCACGACCTCGAGTCGATCCCCGGAGGTGTCGACGCGGTCGTGATCGCCACCAGGCCCGAGACCGCGGAGGCCACGATGCGCGAGTGCGACGAATTGGGCATCAGGCACGTGTGGATGCACCGGGGGTTCGGCACCGGAAGCGTCTCCAAGGAGGCAGCCGACTACGGCCGGCGGCACGGCATCAAGGTGATCGACGGGGGTTGCCCGCTGATGTTCGCCCCCACGGCCGATGCAGGGCACCGGGTGATGCGCGTCATGTGCACCCTGGCGGGCAACGTCCCCAAGCGGGTCTGACGGCCCGCTGCATCGTCCGATCAGGCCGACAGCGCTCGCGCCGCGGTGGCGAGCTTGTCGGTGCCCGTGGTGGTGAGCTGTCCACCGTGAGGTGCTGGGTCGGTGATCCAATGCAGCAGAAGGGCCGACGAGGAGCGAGCTGGAGCCGGACGGCTGGGGGCGTCAGTCAGCGGGCACGACCACGACCGGGCACGGCGCTTCGTGAATCACCCGGTGGCTCACCGAGCCGGGCTCCGCCTCCCCATCGACCCCCAACCCGCGGGAGCCCACGACCAGCAGGTCCGCCCCTTTGCCGGCCCTGAGAAGGGCGCCGGCGGGGTCGTCACGCACGAGCGTGCGCGAGACCGGGGCGACGAGTCCGCCGTCGTCCGCCCCGTCCACGACGAGGTGGAGCTCCCGGCGCGCCTGCGCCTCGAGCTCGTCCCGGTCCGCGAGCGCCCGTGCGAGCGGATCTGCGCCCATGTGGGGCACGGTCCAGGCGTGAATCGCCTCGACCTCGGCTCCGGAGGTGTGGGCCTGGTCGACGGCCCAACCGAGTGCACGGCTGGAGGCGGCGGAACCGTCGACGCCGACGACGATGCGCTGCACGGCGGCCCCCTTCACGTCTGCGGCCGAGCGACCATGAGCCTGCGCCGGGATGGGCTGGCCCGGCTCCACCCTGCGGTGGCCGACGTCGTGATGCGGCGCCGTCTCGGCGACCGTGAGGTGGCACGCGACGTCGATCACGCAGGGCACCATCCACGCTAGGCGGCGGACGTAGGCGACATCGTCGGCCCGGCACACGGTGCCCTCGATCGTGACCACCCCGTCCGTCGCGGCCACCGAGACGTCGTGCCCTTCCAAGGCCTGGTCCTCGGCGAGCGCGTCGGACACGTCGGCGGCGAGCTCGGCGTCGGGCCGATCGAACATCCGCAGCACGTCGCGGCGCGAAACGACGCCGACGAGCCGTCGCGACCTGTCGACGACCGGAAGGTGCTTGCGGTGGTTGGCGACCATCCGCCGTGCCACGCCGCGCACCGTGTCGTCCAGGTCGGCGGTCTCCGCCGGGGCGCTCATGATCCCGCCTGCGGTGTGCCCCCGGCGGCGACGGCCGCCGTGCGCCGGTTTGGTCATCAGGTCGGCGTCGCTGATCATGCCGAGCAGGTCCCCGGTGTCGTCCACGACCGGGAGGGCACTGATGCCGTGGCGCAGCATGAGTTCGACGATCTCCCTGAACGATGCCGCCTGCGCAACCGTGATCGCGGGACTGGTCATGACGTCTCGGACCCTGACGGTGAACATCTCGATCTCCTCTGGCTGGCGAGAAGCACCCGGTGTGGGTGTCGAATCCACTGTCAGTCTGTGTCGGCGGGGGACGTGCCAGAAGGGCCGAAGGTCCCTGATCAGGCCCATCGCGAGGCCCTTCGACCCTGGACGTAACCTGAACCGCGCATGGGCGAGTTCGCAGGTCCCCGCAGTCTCCGCCAACTGCTCGACGCCGTGCTCACGGTCGGCAGCGACCTCGACCTCCCCGGGATGTTGGAGCGCATCGTGCAGGGGGCCGTCGACCTCGTCGACGCTCGCTACGGCGCGCTGGGGGTGCTCGACGACGGGCGGGCACGGCTGGCGCAGTTCATCACGGTCGGCATCGACGACGAGACCCACGCGGCGATCGGTCACCTCCCCGAGGGGCACGGCATCCTGGGCCTGCTCATCGTCGACGCCAAGCCCCTGCGGCTGCCCGACCTGCGTGAGCACCCCGACAGCTACGGCTTCCCGCCCCACCACCCGCCGATGCGCTCGTTCCTGGGAGTGCCGATCCGCGTTCGCGACGAGGTGTTCGGCAACCTCTACCTCACCGACAAGACCTCGGCCGAGGTGTTCACCGATGTCGACGAGGAGCTGGTCGTCGGCCTGGCGGCCGCGGCCGGCGTGGCTATCGAGAACGCCCGCCTGCACGCCCGGGTGCAGGAGCTGGCTCTGCTCGAGGATCGGGAGCGCATCGCTCGCGACCTGCACGACAGCGTGATTCAGCGCCTATTCGCCACCGGCCTGTCGCTGCAGGCCGCCGCCGGTTTGCTCCGTACCGACCCCCCCGCTGCGGCCGAGCGGGTGGAGGGCGCCGTCGACGACCTCGACTCGACGGTGAAGCAGATCCGCTCGGCCATCTTCGGCCTGGAGCCGATGACTCGTGGCACGCAGTCCGGTGTGCGCAGCCAGGTCCTCGACCTGGTCCGGGAATCCAGCCCCGCGCTGGGCTTCGAGCCGACCGTGCTCTTCGACGGTCCGGTCGACAGCTCCACGCCGAACGGGCTCGCCGGGGACCTGCTGGCGACCCTGCGCGAGGCGCTCAGCAACGTCGCCCGCCACGCCCGAGCCAGCCGGGTCGACGTGACGGTGGCCGTCGACGACGCCACGCTCCTGCTGAGGGTCACCGACGACGGCGTCGGGCCGCCGGCCCCGGACCAGCCCCGTGGCCACGGGCTCGACAACATGGCCGCCCGGGCGGCCGGCCGGGGCGGTTCGTTCGACATCCGCACCGCGGGCACGAACGGCACCGTCGTCGACTGGCGCGTGCCGGTTGGGTGACCGAGCGCCCGGCCCGACGACTCAACCCGGAGGTCGCTTGCGACGCTCGGCGAGCCGGGCCGCGTAGACCGCGGCCTCGGTGCGCCGGTGCATGCCGAGCTTCATGAGCAGGTTGGACACGTAGTTCTTGACGGTCTTCTCGGCCAGGTAGAGCCGCTCGCCGATCTGGCGGTTGGTGAGGCCCTCGGCGAGCAGGTCCAGGATCTTGCGCTCCTGCTCGGTGAGTTGGGCGACCCCCGGGTCGTCGTCGGGGCCCGTTCGCAGGCGGTCCAGCACCTTGGCCGTCACCGATGGGTCCAGCAGCGACTGGCCCGCCGCCACCCGCCGCACGCTGTCGACCAGGTCGCTGCCCCGCACCTGCTTGAGCACGTATCCGGCGGCCCCGGCCATGATCGAGTCGAACAGCGCCTCGTCGTCGGCGAACGACGTCAGCATCAGGCAGCGGACCTCGGGGTGACGAGAACGGATCTCGCGGCAGACCTCGACTCCGTCACCGTCGGGAAGGCGTACGTCGAGGATGGCGACGTCGGGCCTGACGGCCGGGATTCGCCGGTAGGCCTCCTCGGCTGTGCCGGCCTCGCCGGCCACCTCGACCTCGCCGCCGCTCTGGCCTTCCAGCAGATCGCGCACGCCGCGCCGCACGACCTCGTGGTCGTCGAGCAGGAACACCCTGATCGTCACGCTGGTGCCTCTCGTTCGATCCCGCCACCTCGGCGCGGCGGCCACCATCATTGCCGGTCCACCTCGGTGGGCGCCGCCAACCCGGCCACGACGCGCCGCCCCGACACCAGCTCTGTCGAGATGGCAATCACGCGGTGGTCGCCCCTTGGGGCCCACCGGGCGAGCGGTGGCACCTGGGCCGCCGCCAGCTCACCGGCGTCGGTCAGCTCGCGGGCCAAACCGGTGACCAGCACGCTCCAGCCGGTGTGCGCCACGGGGTCGATCTCGTCGACCTCGAACGCCACCACCGCATTGTTGACGGCGGCGTCGAGCTTGGTCCCCATGCCCGTTCGGATCAGGATCTGGCGGCCGTCGAACCGGAAGTTCACCGGCAGAACGCTCGGCAGCGCGCCGCTGCTGACACCGACACGTCCCAGGGTGGCCGTGGCGAGCAGGCGCAGGCACGCGTCGCGGCCGAGCACCTCCAGGCCGTTGCGATCCACTTCCATCCCGTGAGCGTGGGTCGGGAGGAGCCGGGGCCACCAGGGCCGAAGGTCCTAACTGGCTGGCCGCGGCGTCACTGGTGCCCCGGCGGAGCGGGCTCCAGGTCCGCCATGATCGCCTCGGCGATCGCGTCCGGCCTCGTCGTCGTGCCGTGGGAAACCGTGTCGATCGTGAGGTCGGCCACGGCCCGGAAGCGGTCGGCTCGCCGCGCCTCGAGCTCGGCGACGGCGGTGGCGTCGCCCAGCGGGCGCCGGTGATCGGCCGCCCCCGCGTCGCCCGCGATCCGCCGGGCCAGGACGGCGGCGGGCGCTTGGAGCCACACGACGAACGGTTCGCGCAGCGCCGCCAGGCACGCGGCGTCGTCCACCACGCTGGCGGCCGCCGCCACCACGGTCGGTTGCGTCCCGGCCAGCGTGGTCAGCAGGTGCTCGGCCTCCCACCGGTGGAGAGCGTCGACGCCCTCACGCTCGGCCAGGGCACGACCGGTCATGCCCCGGGTCGCGGCCAGGTCGTCGTCGCTGTCGCGGAACGGCCGGCCCAACCGGGCGGCCAGCGCCCGCCCGACAGTCGACTTGCCGACGGCCATCGACCCGACGACCACGACGTGCGACGCGTCAGCCGATGCGCTCGAACGGGTAGACGCCGTGGACGTGCTCGTGGAAGAACCTTCCGATGGAGTCGGCTGTGAGGAGGGCATCGAAGACCGAGCGTGGCACGACGAAGTACCGGTAGACACCGCCCTCGACGAACTCGAGCTCCATGGTCGACGAAGGGTCGTCGTAGCCGGCGGCGGCAACGGTGCGGGATTCGACGGTGATCCGGTTCATGGCAGAGGGCGGGGCGTATGGCAACCTCACCGATGTCGTCCTTCCTACCCGCTGAGCGCTGGCTACAGCGCTGCAAGCATCGCCTCTGCCACGACCTGAGCGACGTCCTGGCCGCCGGCCGGGAGCGTGACACCGACGAAGTAGTCATCACCCTGGGCGATGAACTGGCCCACCCCGTCGCCGACGTCCTGCCACACCGCCGCGTTCCCGACGCCGGACACCTTGTGGACCGAATCCTCGCCCGTCTCGTCTCGGATGATGTCGATCGCCGTGTCGTAGTGGTCGGCGAGCTCGACGGCGAGGATCACGCCCGTGGCGTAGCTGCAGATCCTGCGCTGCTCGGGGTCGTACGCCGACGTGGTGCCGGCGCCGGGGTCGCCACCCAGCATCATCGCCAGCTCGGGCGCCCCGATCAGCGTGCACGGGTCCGGAACCGCATCGTCGTCGCCCGGAGCAGCGGTCGTCGTGGTCGTGGCACCGGCCGCCAGCGTGGTCGTGGCACCCGTCGCCGCCGTGGTCGTGGTGCCGCCAGCCGCGTCCCCGCCGGTGTCGGTGGCGTCATCGTCGCCGCCACACGCGGAGAGCAGGAGCGCTACTCCCAGGGCGCTGGCAACCACTTGGCGTCGCACGGTCGTTCGCACGGTCCCTCCGGCGGCGTGCCCGGTGTCCGATCGCCCCTCGCCGCACCCCGACGATGGGTCGTCCTCCGGCGGAGGTCTGTCCCCAGTGCTGGGAGCCGGGCACCGCCGTCCGAACGCTGGCAGACTGCGCCGCCATGCACAAGACCCGCACCGTCGAGCCGTCCAACCTGCGTGTCGTCGCCACTGGGCTCCGCTTCCCGGAGGGCCCGATCGCCATGGACGACGGGTCGGTGCTCGTCGTCGAGATCGCTCGAGGGACGCTCACTCGGGTCCAGCCCGACGGTGCCGTCGAGGTCGTGGCGGACTGCGACGGCGGTCCCAACGGCGCCGCAGTGGGTCCGGACGGCGCCGTCTACGTCTGCAACAACGGCGGCTGCTTCGACTGGCAGGAGCGCTTCGGTCTCACCTTCCCCGGGGCGCCGCCCCCGGCGACCTGGCCCGGCCACGGATCGCTCCAACGGGTCGACCTCGCCACCGGCGAGGTCACCACGGTCCTGACCGAGTGCGGTGGGTACCCGGTCCGGGCCCCCAACGACCTGGTTTTCGACGCCGACGGAGGCATCTGGTTCACCGACCACGGCGTCCGGGAGGAGCGCACCAGCGACCGCACCGGCATCCACTACTCCCGGCCCGATGGCAGCCAGGCGTGCGTGGCCGTGTTCCCCGTCGACGCCCCCAACGGCATCGGGCTGTCGCCGGCGGGCGACCGCCTGTACGTCGCCGAGACCTACACGGGGCACCTCTGGGGCTGGGACGTCACCGGTCCCGGCGTCGTGAGCGGCTCCGACCCGCTGGGTCCGCGCGGTGCCGAACTGGTCGCCGACCCCGGCGGGGGCACCTTCTTCGACTCGCTGGCCGTCGACGGCGAGGGCTGGATCTGCGTGGCGACGCTCGGGGGCAGCCCCGGCATCACTGCCTTCTCGCCCGACGGCGACGAGGCGGAGTACACGCCGCTGCCCGACCCGCTCACCACCAACATCTGCTTCGCCCCCAAGGGTCGCACCGCCTTCGCCACGCTCTCGGGCACCGGCCAGCTCGTCGCCTTCGACTGGCCCCGCCCGGGTGGTCGCCTGCCGTTCGCGGCCTGACCGCGCGACGCCGACGCTAGACAGGTACCGGACACCGACAAGCCGCGACGGGGAGGGGGCGCCGTGCCGATCCTGGACGCCAGCCACGACTTCGCTCACGAGGTCGAGGGCGACTCGGCGTGGAGCGAGTCGTACTACTTCAACGCCTACGACCCGGCGGCCGACGCCGGCCTCTTCACTCGCATCGGCGTGCGGCCCAACGAGGGCACGATGGACGTCGGGCTCTCCGTGTGGTTGCCCGGCAACCGCATCGCCAACGTCCGCGGTGTGCGCGAGCAGCAGGTGATGACCGACGACGACCTCGACGTGACGGGCGTCCGCTACCAACGGGTCGAGCCGATGCGGACGTGGCGGCTCACGGCCGACGCCGACGTCCAGGTGCTGGAGCTGGGGTCGACGCCCACGACCGAGGCCGGACGGCCGGGCCGGGTGACGCTGGACGTGACCTTCGAGGCCCTCACACCGGCTATCGGCACGGACGGCCAGGGCCGGGCCGGCAGGTCCGCCGACAGCGCCGTCTCCACAGCGGCCACGGTGGGTAAGGGCCACCTGGAGCAGGCCGGCGCCTGGTCGGGGAGGATCACCTGCGACGGCGACGCCTGGCAGCTCGACCCGGGGTCGGCCCGGGGCAACCGCGACAAGTCGTGGGGGCCCCGCCGCTGGGGTGGGCCGCAGATGTGGCGTTGGTTCTCCGTGAACGTCGGGGACGACGTGCACTTCGGCGGCATCCGCATCGGGACCGCTGCCGGCGACCTCCACCGGGGATGGGTCTGGAGGGACGGCGAGGCGACGTCGATCCGTGACTGGCACGTCACCAGCGAGCTGGCGGACGACGGGGTCACCCATCGCGTGAGCCACGTGCGCGCCACCGACAAGCGCGACCGGGTCCACGAGCTGCGGGGTGACGTCCTGCGCGTCTACGGCGTGCCCCACAAGACCGGCGATCGCTACACGGTCGTGAACGAGGGACTGGCGCGGTGGACCTACGAGGGGCGCACCGGCTACGGGATAAGCGAGTACCTGCACCAGCTCGACGACGAGGGCCGGGCCCTGGTGCCGATCGAATGATGCCCGGCGGATCGTGACGGCCACCGTCCCGGCCTGGGCCGACGCGCTGGCGGCCGCCCTCGGCGCGCACGAGGTGCGGGGGCTGCGCCGGCTGTCGGGCGGGGCGTCCCGCGAGACCTGGGCGTTCGACGCCGATGGCCGCCCGCTCATCCTCCAGCGGGCACGACCGGGGGGTGTGACGAGCGCGGCGATGGCTACCGAGGTGGAGCTGTTGCGGGCGGCCCGGGCGGCGGGTGTGCCGGTGCCCGCCGTCGTCCTGTCCGGCGGCGAGGCGGACGGCGACGCCCTCGACGCCGGGCCCCTCGGGCGGTCATGGACGGTGGTGGAGCGGATCGAGGGCGAGACCATCCCCCGGCGGATCCTGCGCGACGAGGAGCTCGCGCCGGCGCGGCCCCTGCTCACGGCGCAGTGCGGCAGAGCGCTCGCCGCGGTGCACACCATCGATCCCGAGAGCGTGCCCGGCCTCGACCCCACCGACCAGTTCGAGCGCTTCCGCGAGCTGCTCGACGCCATGAGCGAGCCCCACCCCGCCTTCGAGATGGGCTTCCGCTGGCTCGAGCGCAACCGGCCGCCCAGCAGGGCCGACACCGTGGTCCACGGCGACTTCCGCAACGGCAACCTGGTGGTGGGGCCCGACGGGCTGCGGGCGGTGCTCGACTGGGAGCTGGCGCACCTCGGCGATCCTCTCGAAGACCTGGGCTGGCTGTGCGTGCGGGCGTGGCGGTTCGGGGCAGCGCCGCGGGTCGGCGGGTTCGGGGGCGTCGACGAGCTGGTGGCGGCCTACGAGGCGGCGTCGGGCTCGACCGGCGCCCTGGACCGCGACGCCCTCGCCTGGTGGGAGGCGATGGGCACGCTCAAGTGGGGGGTGATGTGCATGCTCCAGGCGGCGACCCACCTGTCGGGCACCGTCCGCTCGGTGGAACTGGCCGCCATCGGCCGGCGGGTGTGCGAGGTGGAGCACGACCTGCTCCTCTTGCTGCCGTGAGCGAGCGTCCCGAAAGGGCGAGAGAGCGAGTCTCGCCCGAGCGGCCGTGGGAGCGGGAGACAACGCGTCGACAGCCCGAGCGGCCCGCTGCGCAGCTGCAAGAGCGGAAGCAATGAGCGGAGCCGCCAACCCGCCGCACGACGCGCCGAGCGCCGTCGAGCTGCTGGAGGCCGTGCGCGAGTTCCTCGAGGGCGATGTTGCGGATGCCACGGAGGGGCGGGTGCGCTTCCACGCTCGGGTGGCGGCCCGGGCACTCGCCATCGTCGAGCGCGAGCTCGCCTCGGCGGACCGGATGGCAGCGGAGCACGCCGAACGCCTGGCGACGCTCGGGTTCGGCTCGGATGCCCAGCTGGCCGCCGCCATACGGTCGGGTGCCTGCGACGACCGTTGGGACGAGGTGGCGGCCGCGGTCCGGGCGACGGTGGCCGACAAGCTGGCCGTCGCCAACCCCGACTACGCCTGAGAACGTGCGCCCGTCCCCGAGCGACGCCGCCATGGTCGACGGGCCGGCCTTGCCTGTCAGTGCGCTACGAACCACCTCGCAGCGACGCCCCAGACTCAATCAGGCAGATCTGGGCGCGCGACGCTGAGGTCAACCTTGCTCGACGGGTCGTGCCGCGCTTTCGTCGTCGTGGCCGAGAGAGGAGACCGCGATGCCGAGGGTGATCGCCGACATCACCATGTCGCTGGACGGGTACGTGACCGGGCCCGGCGCCGACGAACAGCACGGGCTCGGGGACGCGCCTGAGCTCCACACGTGGGTGACGGAACAGGACGCGGTCGACACCGAGATCCTCGAACGGGCCACGGCTCAGAGTGGTGCCGTGGTCATGGGGCGGCGGCTGTTCGACATCGTCGACGGCCCTGGGGGTTGGAACGAGGACATGGGGTACGGCGCGGATCAGACGGGGACGCCGCCGTTCTTCGTCGTCACCCACGCGCCGCCGCAGGACGTTCGCCTGGAACGAGAGCTCGGGATGCGCTTCACCTTCGTCGCCGATCTGGTCACTGCGGTCGACCGGGCTCGGGCCGCCGCGACGCATGGTGACGTCGTGATCATGGGCGGCGGCGACGTCATCGGCCAGGCGCTCGAACAGGGTCTCGTCGACGAGCTGCGCATCCACCTCGCGCCGATGCTGCTCGGTGGGGGGACGCCGCTCTTCAAACCCGGCACGCGTCAGATGTACCGCCAACGCGACATTCGCCCGTCGAAGAACGCGGTCCACCTCGCCTACGTGCGCGTGTAAATCGAGGGTCACACGTTTAGAGTCGCGGCCCGCGACGGACTGGCAGCTAGAGGTTGGCGTCAAGGAACGCCTGTGCGATCGCCGAGTCGGTGCGGTACTCGAGGTTGGGTCCGGTGCACCGGGGACTAAATGTCCAGGTGTTCAGGGCGACGATCGTGCCCTCGTGGAACATCGGTCCGCCCGAGTCGCCGAAGCAGACGCCGGCGGTCACCTTGAGGAACCGATCGGGGAAGGCGTCGTGCGTGTTGATGGCGGTGACGTCGCGATAGCTGCGCACGCCGTCGAAGACCGAGATCTGGTTGGGCGACAGTGCATTGCCGATGATGAAGTCGTCAGTGCCGTAGCCGACCACGGTGAAGGTTTCGCTGGTCACGTCGAGCTCGTCGAGGTAGCCGCGGCCGGCGATCGGCGACGGCGTCACGCCCGAGACCGTCTCCTGGAGGAACACGAGGGCGATGTCCTCGGCCGGTGACGCCAGGCACAGGTGCTTCGAGTTGCCCAGACATGGCCCCGCCGTGAGCCAGTCGGGGTGGACCACGATGTGGTCGGCGACGTAGTACGTCGAGCTCTCGTCGGGCGCGACGTCGAAGGACACCCGAAGGTCGTCGGGGCCGAAGCCGTCCGCACCGACCGCCGCGGTGAAGAAGTCGGTGCAGTGCGCCGCGGTGAGGACGATGTCGGGCGCGACGAGGGTGGCGGAGCAGAACGCGACCCACTCGTCGGCGTCGACCTGGGCCTGCAGCATGCCGACGCTCTCGAACTGGTTCGCCGTGTCGTCGGTCCCGTCGAGGATTGCACCGGCCGGTTGGACCAGGGCGAATGACATGAGGAGTGCCACCGCTGCGGTGGCCGCCTGCTTGGACCCCAGATGTGAACGCATGGCTTCCCCTCTGCTTCGACGCAAGCCGACCTGCCGGCACTGTAGTCCCAGCGCAGAAACGCGGCCGTTGCGGTGGGATGCTCGCCTCGAAGTAGGGCGTCCCTCCGCGTCGAGACTTCCTGATGCCAGAGGTGGACGATGGGGCGAGTAGTGCGGGGGACTCAGCCTTTCGCGTGCGCGGGAGTGGTCATCGCGACCGTTGGCGGAATCGAAACGAGGCACCCGAGCCGCCCGTTCATCGGGTTAGGTGCCATGGGGTACGGTTGCGCGGACGCACGGGGCGATGGTGCGGGCATCACAAAAGCCATTCCAGAATCCGAAGCACATCGACATGCTGGGAAGACTTTCATGAGAACGAAACTCGTAGGGCTGTTCGCTGTCGGCGCTCTGGTTGTCGGGATGGCTTCGAGCGCCGGCGCCATCACCTGGGGCAGAGAAGACGTCAACAACGAGTATCCGAACGTTGCGTCCGTGCGGGGAATCGTCGAGGCCGAGAACTTGGCTCGCGTCAGCTGCAGCGGGAGTCTGCTCCACAGAGACGCGGACAAAGTCGTGATCTTGACCGCCGCACACTGCACCGATGCGTGGGCGGCCGAAATTGCAGCGGGAACCCTTGATTCCGTTGGCGTGTCGTTCGATCAGAACAACCAAGTCAACGGGACAACGACGGACGCCACCTACTACGTCAGGGGTGGAGTTCCGGTCAGCTTCCCCGCGAAGGACGCACCCTTTGAGACGTTCGATTACGGGCTCGTGGTGTTCTCCGCAGATGCCGAGAACACCCTCGGCCAGACGATCCAGGAGCGCTGGGGCGCGCTCACTCCCGTCCAAGTGGCTCCCGATCCGGGGTACCTGTCACGTGTGATCAACAGCGTCAGCAACCCGACTCGGAACCTGTCGTTCACCGCTGTCGGCTATGGGACGGGTGAGAAGTTCCCCATCCCCGGACAGGAGACCGGACCGGCCGACCCATCTGGAACCAACACATCGAAGTTCCTCATTCGGTACATCGCCGACGGCCTCACCTACAACGCGCACAACCCCGTCAATGATGTGCTGAGACTGTCGATGAACATCGCGAAGGGCGAGAACGGCACCTGCAACGGTGATTCAGGAGGACCGATCTTCTACGAGGACCCAACCCTCGGCCGTATTCAAGTATCGCTCGTGTCCGGCGGTGACGCACCCTGCAGAGCAACGAACACCGGACCTGGGTTCAGCCATGAGGAAGCCCTCGATTTCATCACTTGTGGAACGCTCGAGGGCGACGTCAGCTCCGTGATGGCATGTGTCGATGACCTCCTCGAATCCTAAGCCCGGATCGATCGGGACGTGATCGCACACTGATTGAGTCGTCGGCTGCGTAATCGAACGTCCTCGCCTCGAGCACGACGCTGACCGACATCCATGGCATCGGCCCGCTCTGCGCCGCGATCATCTTGGGCCACACAGGCGACATCGACCGGGTCCCGACGAGCGGCCACTTCGCCCGCTACACCGGCACCGCCCCGATCGCCGCATCAAGCTGGCCCAAGCTACGGCACCGGCTCAACCCTGGCGGCAACCGGTAGCTGAACCGGGCGCTGCACGTCGCCGCGGTGACCCAGGTACGCAACGACACCCCGGGCGCAGCTACTACCGGCGAAAGCTCGACGGAAGCCAAGCGCCCCAAGGAAGCGCTGCGGGCCCTCAAGCGCCAGATCGCCAAGACCGTCCACCGGGGGTGCGTGGGGCCTGAGTGTCATACAGGTCAGTCATCATGTCAGTCAGCCCGTTGGGAATAACGGACGGACTGGGCGCTATGGAACGCCGGAATCCCAGGCCAGCGCTCTGACCAGGGCTGTCTTAGGATCAGCCGGTTCGTGTCGGGGTCGACCGGCACCTCCACGGAAGGGAACGACAGGCGTGACGCTGGCGGTGACGGTCGTGTGCCAGGACGGCGTGGTGGTCGCCGCCGACAGCCGGACGACGCTCGCCAACGACCGCACCCTGCGGGTCGCCAGCGACTTCACCCACAAGGTGTTCGAGTCGGGGCGGGTGGCCGTCACCACGTACGGCGAGGCGCTGCTGCTCGGCCGCAGCATCGGCAGCCACATGGCCGAGTTCGCCGTGGTCGAGGGCGGCACCTGCGATCATCCGGGGCCTACCGCCCAGGCGCTGGCCGACTTCTTCGGCGAGCGCTACGACCAGCAGCTGTCCCTGACCGGCGACGAGCCGCCGCCTCCGGGCGTCGCCGCGCTGGGGTTCCTCGTCGGCGGCTACGACAGCGCCGGCGTGGGCGAGGCGTTCGAGGTCACCATCCCCGACAGCGCCGTCGAGCAGATCGCCACCACCCAGAACGGGGGCGGGGCAGCGTGGCGGGGCCAGACCGACGTGGTGACCCGCATCGTGCGGGGTTCCGACCTGGAGTTGCTGGAGCGCCTGGCCGCCACGCACGACCTGGCCAAGGAGCTGCACGAGGTGATGCCCCTGCTGGAGGCGTGCCGCTACCGAATCCCCTTCGACTCGATGAACCTGCAGGACGGCATCGACTTCGCCGTGCTGTGCATCCGCACCACCATCGACGTACAGCGGCTGACGCTCGGCACGGTGGCGACGGCACCTGAGTTCTCGTGGCCGGGGGTGGGCGGACCGATCGAGATCGCCACGGTCACGGCCGCGGCCGGCTACCGCTGGGTGCAGCGCACGCTCGTGCAGGGTGAGCGCCTCGCCGGTGTGGCCGAGGGCCAGGCGTGATCGCCAGCGTTCGCCCTGTGCCGCGACGCGGATGGTGCGCCTAGAAGCGCATGAGCCCGTTGTCGTGGCTGTCGGCGACGGGCTGCTCGTCGCGGGTGACGTACGTGCAGCGCTTGCGGTCGCTCGGCGTGACCCAGACCCGGTGCAGGCTGTCGAGCGGCGGCGCGGGCTCCACGAGCTCGCGGAGATCGTCGTCCGACACTTCGGTGACGTCGGTCACGGCGCGGATGCTACCCGGGATGACCAAGGGAGTGGGGTTGGTGAATAACCCCGCCGGAGGCGGGTAACCGCGGAGCATGAGATTCAAGCTCGGAGCAGTCATCGGGTTCGCCGCCGGTTACCTGTTTGCCGCCAGGGCCAGCGACGAACGCCGCCGGCAGGTCGACGACGCCATCAAGCGCGTCCGCGAGAACCCGCGGGTGCGCCACGTCAGTGAGGTCGTGACCCGCGACGCCAAGAGGATCGGCGACGCCGTTGAGGAGCGGTTCGCCAAGACGGCGGACAACGTCGGCGAGACCGTGGCAACCACGGTCGAGCCGGGATCGTCGGCGAGTCCGGACACCTCTGCGTCGTCGTCGAGCGCCGGCACGACCAGCGAGAACGCAGCCACGAGCGGCTCGAAGCGGTAGTCCACACGGGCAGTCGCAGCCGGGACCTCGACGGGCCGGGGGTGCGATTCGGGTGCCGTAGCGGAATCATCTGTGCGTGGACGACCGCCGCATCGCGACACCTCGCCTCGGCCCCGACGGCGACGGGCTCGCACAGGCCGATGCGACGGGTCGCGAGGCGGCGGCACCCGAGACCGCCGAGCCGGCCATCGAGCGGGAGCACGGGCTAGCACGGCTGCGCCGCTGGGGACCGACCGTCCGGGTGGTTCTGTTCGCCCTGGTGGGAGCGGGGATCGCGTTGGCGCTGGCGGGTCGGATCCCGGCCCACGTGGGGCCGTTCGACACCACGATGGGGGCGCGGCCGTCGCTGCACGGCGGCACCGTGGTCCACTTGGCGCCCCTGGGCACCATCGACCTCGACACCCACGACTGGCCAATCGGCCTCGACCTGCGGGTGGAGGAGCTAAGCCTCGCCGAGGCCGAGCGCATCGCCGACAACCCCCAGGTGATCGACGACCTGGGTGACGACGTGGCCGACGATGTCCGCGCCGCCCTCGTGCGCCTGGTTCTCCGTTGCGTGCTGGTGGCCGTCGCAGGTGGGATCGTGGGCGCGCTGGCGGCCCGGCTCCGCTGGCAGTCGGCGCTGGCCGGCCTGGCGACCGGCGCCCTGCTGGTCGTGGGTGCAGGCGCCGGTGCCGCGGCCACGTTCGACACCAACGCCGTGGCCGAGCCCCGCTACACCGGGCTGCTGTCCCGGGCGCCCACCGCCATCGGCGACGTCGAGGACATCATCGATCGCTTCGGCGAATACCGCGAGCAGCTCAGCGACCTCGTGGGCAACGTCGTCACCCTCTACCTGGCGGCCGAGGACCTGCCGACCTTCGCCCCCACCGACGACACGATCCGGGTCCTGCACGTGAGCGACATCCACCTCAATCCCCAGGCGTTCGACCTCATGGGACAGCTGACCGAGCAGTTCGACGTGGACGCCATCGCCGACACCGGCGACATCGTCGACTGGGGGACCGAGCCCGAGAGCCAGCTGCTCCGCCAGATCGGCGATCTCGAGGTGCCCTATGTCTTCGTGCGGGGCAACCACGACTCCCGAACCACCCAGCGAGCGGTGGCGGACCAGCCCAACGCGGTGGTGCTCGACGGCGACGGCGCCGAGGTGGCGGGGTTGCGCTTCTGGGGCATCGGCGATCCCCGCTACACGCCGAACAAGGACCAGGCGGCCGCCGGGCCGTCGGAGGGGGAGCGGGCCGAGGCGTTCGCCCCCGAGGTGGCCGACGAGCTGGCGGCGGCGGAACCGCCCGAGGTCGATGTCGTGCTGGTGCACGACGCCCGGATCGCCGCCGACATCGGGGGCGAGGTGCCGCTGGTGTTGGCCGGCCACACCCACCAGCCCAGCGACGAGCGGATCGAGCCCACCGACGACGACGACGGCTCCGATGACACCGACACGACCGACGAGCCCCCACCCGACACCCGGCTGCTTGTGGAGGGATCGACGGGTGGCGCCGGGCTGCGCGGCCTGCAGGGTGACGAGCCCAAGCCCCTGCAGGCGTCGGTGCTGTACTTCGATCCCGACAGCCGCGAACTGCTGGCCTACGACCGCGTCAGCGTGAAGGGGCTGGGGGAGACGGGCGCCACCATCGACCGCCACGTCCTGGTCGAAGACACCAACGGCGAGGGCGGCACGAGCCGCGACTGACGCCTGCGTCAGGTGGCCAGCCGCCGGACCCGGTGGCGCAGCGCCCGGCGTGCTTCCTGCACGGCCAAGACCACGAAGAACTCGCCCACGGCCAGCCCGGCGATGGTGGCGCCGCCGGCGGTGCCGTGGTGATAGCTGATGACCAGGCCCAGCACCACCGCCAGGGCGCCCAGCCCGACCGCCGTCAGCATGATGAGCGGCACCCGCCGGACCAGCAGTCCGGCGGTGGCCGGCGGGCCGATCAGCAGCCCGAACACCAGCAGCGTGCCGATGGCGTCGAACGACGCCACGATCGAGGTGGCCAGCAGGGCCATCAGCACCGCGTGGGTGACCACCGGTCGCATGCCCAGCGTCGCCGCCTTGTCGGCGTTGAAGGTGAGCGCCATCAGCGGGCGGTAGAGCGCCACGGACACCGCGACGACCACCGCGGCGGCGATGGCCTGGCCCCGGAGGTCGCCGACCGTCACCCCGAGCACGTCGCCGAACAAGAGCGAGGTGACGTCGGTGGCGAAGCTCTGCGACCGGGAGATGATCACCACGCCCAGGGCCAGCATCCCCACGAACAGCAGCCCGATGCCCGTGTCCTCGCGCACCCGGGTCCGCTGCGACACCAGCGTCACCGCCCCACCCATGACCAGCGCCGCCCCCAGCGCCCCCACCGTCGGGCTGAATCCCCAGAGCACCGCCAGCGCCAGCCCCGGTATCACGCCATGGGCGAGGGCGTCACCCAGGAACGTGAGGCCCCGGAGGACCACCCATGTGCCGACCACCGCCGTGGCGGCGCTGGCGAGCAGCCCCGCCAGCAGCGCCCGCTGCATGAAGGTGGGCTCGAAGGCGTCGGCGAACCAATCGATCACGGTCAACGGCTCGGTGTCCTCACCCGGCCAGCGCGTCGGCGATGCGGTCGGCGTTGGTGCGCATCATCCCAGCGTAGGTGTCGCCGCCCGAGCCCTCGAGCCCGAGCGACTCGGTGAACAGCTCCACCACCTCGACATCGCCGACCTCGTTGGCCAGGGCGTCGGCTAGGCGGGTGGGAGACGACGTCTCGACGAAGATGGCAGGCACCCCCCGCTCCTCGATCGTGTGGGCCAGCTCGTCGAGCTCGGCGGCGCTGGGCTCGGCCTGGGTGGTGCCGGCGGGGATCACCGCCCCCACGACGTCGAACCCGTAGCGGTCGGCGAGGTAACCGAACACCTCGTGGTTGGTCACCAGGGTGCGCCGCTCGGCCGGAACGACGGACAGCGTCTGCTCGACCTCGCCATCCAAGGTCCGCAACTCGTCGACCGTAGCCTCGACCTGGCCGTCGAAGGTCGGCGTGTCGAGCGTGGGCACCTGGTCGACCAGGAAATCGCCGATGGCCTGGGTGGCGGTGGCCATGCGGGCCGGATCGGTGAAGAAGTGGGGATCGACACCCTCGTCCCCGTGCTCGTCCTCGCCGCCGGCCTCGCCGCCCTCTTCGTCGGCGTGGGCTTCGACCGACTCGTCGAGCTGAAGGGTCTCGACGCCGTCGGTGGCCTCGAACGTCGGCACGCCGTCCTGCTCGGCGGCCTCGATCGAGTCGACGAAACCCGCCTCGAACCCCGCGCCGTTGGCGATGAGCGCGTCAGCCTCGCGCATCGCCTGCGCTTGTTGGGGTGACGCCTGGAACTCGTGCGGGTCCGACCCCGCCGGCATGATCACCTCGACGTCGGCGAGGTCGCCCACCAGGTTGGAGACCACGTCACCGAGGACGTTGGTGGTGACCACGACGCTCGGGCGCCCGCCGGAGGCGCCGGCCGGGGCGTCGTCGTCGCCACAGCCCGCTATGGCGAGGGCGACCAGGGGGAGAGATGCGAGGGCGGCGGCGGGCCTGCGGAGCATGGGATTCCTCGTCGGTGTGTAAGCTCACTAATTGAGAATCGCTCTTGATACGGTCCCGAACTCTACCGAGACTCATTCCCGATTAGCAAGATGCTTGGACATGCCGTCGCCTCCCCCCGCCGTCATCGCTGAAGATCTGGTCCTCGGCTACGGGCACCACCTGGCGCTGACGGCCAGCTCGTTCGCCATCCCGCCGGGCACGTCGGTCGCCCTCATCGGCCCCAACGGATCGGGTAAGTCCACCCTCCTGCGGGCCATCGCCGGACTGCTCCCGCCTCGCTCCGGCCGACTCGATGTGCCCCCCCGCCGCACGCCCTCCGCGGTCGCCCTGGTGTTGCAGACCACCGACGTCGACCGGTCGCTGCCGATCACCGTGCGGGAGACGGTGACGATGGCGCGCTATGCCATCCGCGGTCCGGTGCGCCGGCTCGACCGGACCGATCGCGCCGCCGTGGACCGGGCGCTCGAGCGGCTCGCCATCACCGATCTGGCCCGACGCCAGCTCCACGAGCTCTCCGGTGGCCAGCGCCAGCGGGTCCTTGTGGCCCAAGGATTGGCCCAGGAGGCCGACCTCTTGCTGCTCGACGAGCCCGTGACCGCGCTCGACGTGGTGTCGCGCCGGCTGATCCTCGAGGCGGTCGCGGCCGAGCGGGACGCCGGCAGGACCGTGCTGCTGTCGACCCACGACCTCGGCGACGCCCGCCAGGCCGAGCTGGTGATGCTGCTCGCCAACCGCCTCGTGGCGTGCGGCCCGCCGGACGGGGTGCTGACCGACCGCACGCTGGCCGCCGCGTACGGCGGGCGGGTGCTGCTGCTGCCCGAGGGCGCCGTCGTCATCGACGACCCGCACCACCACGACCACGTGGAGGCGGCGTTTAGGCTCGGGTCATGAGTGGCGTCTCCGACCTGAACGAGGAGGCGGCGTCCCGCTTGCGGTTGCTCGACCAGCGCTACACGCGAGCCCGCCGAACGCTGGTGGGGGTCCTCGCCTCGGCAGAGGCGCCGTTGTCGATCCCGCAACTGCTGGCACGGGACCGGGCACTCGCCCAGTCGTCGGCCTACCGGAACCTGGCCGTGCTCGAGCAGGCCGGCGTGGTGCACCGGATCGTCGGCAGCGATGAGTTCTCACGCTACGAGCTGGCCGAGGATCTCACCCGACATCACCACCATCACCTCATCTGCTCCCAGTGCGGCGAGGTCCAGGACTTCACGGCGCCCGCCGGCATCGAGAACGACCTAGACCGGGCGCTCCAGCGGGTCGCCGCCCAGCACGGCTTCGACGCCGACCACCACCGGCTCGACCTGGTGGGCACCTGCGCCAACTGCCGCTGACGGTTCAGGCCGCCCCAACCCGTGGCTCTAACCTCTCCCCCTCGGGTGGCGCCCCCCTCCGGCCCCAGACCATGGAGCACGCGCGGTGACCGATATCGAGACCTGGCCAGGCCGGCCCTACCCGCTGGGGGCCACGTACGACGGCAGCGGTACCAATTTCTCGCTGTTCTCCGAGGTGGCCCAGGCCGTCGAGCTGTGCCTGTTCGATGCCCACGGTGCCGAGCGGCGCATCGGCCTCGCCGAGGTCGACGGGTTCTGCTGGCATGCCTACCTTCCCCGGGTCGGCGCCGGGCAGCGCTACGGCTTCCGGGTGCACGGGCCGTGGGACCCCGGGCGCGGCCAGCGCTGCAACCCCAACAAGCTGCTGCTGGACCCCTACGCCAAGGCCGTGGACGGCGGCGTCGACTGGCACCCCGCCTGCTTCCCGTACGACGTCGCGTCCGGCGATCCTTCCAGCCGCAACGATCAGGACAGCGCGCCCCACGTCCCCAAGGCGGTGGTCGTCAACCCGTTCTTCAACTGGGGCGCCGACCGCCCGCCCGACACGCCGCTGCACGAGTCGGTCATCTACGAGATGCACGTCAAGGGGTTCACGGTCGCCCACCCCGACATCCCCGAGGCGTTGCGCGGCACCTACGCCGGGCTGGCGCACCCGGTGGCCGTCGACTACCTCACGTCGCTCGGCATCACCGCGGTCGAGCTGCAGCCGGTCCACCAGTTCGTCCACGACGCCCGGCTGGTCGAACGGGGCCTACGCAACTACTGGGGCTACAACTCCATCGGCTTCTTCGCCCCCCACGACGAGTACTCGAGCGCCGGCAGTGGCGGCTCCCAGGTCACCGAGTTCAAGGCGATGGTCCGGTCGCTCCACGAGGCCGGCATCGAGGTGATCCTCGACGTCGTCTACAACCACACGGCCGAGGGCAACCACCTGGGCCCCATCCTGTCGTTCAAGGGCATCGACAACGCGGCCTACTACCGGCTCGTGCCCGACGACCGGGCCCACTACTACGACACCACCGGCACCGGGAACAGCCTCAACATGGCCCACCCGCACACGCTGCAGCTGATCATGGACAGCCTGCGCTACTGGGTCATCGAGATGCACGTCGACGGCTTCCGCTTCGACTTGGCCGCCACGCTGGCCCGCCAGTTCCACGAGGTCGAGCGCCTGTCGGCGTTCTTCGACCTGGTGCAGCAGGATCCGGTGGTCAGCCAGGTCAAGCTCATCGCCGAGCCCTGGGACCTGGGCCAGGGCGGCTACCAGGTCGGCAACTTTCCGCCGCAGTGGTCGGAGTGGAACGGGCGCTATCGCGACACGGTTCGGGACGTGTGGCGGGGCGCCCCCGCCATCCTCGGCGAGCTGGCGTCGCGGCTCACCGGCAGCTCCGACCTCTACCAGGGTGACTCGCGCCGGCCCTCCGCGAGCGTCAACTTCGTGACCGCCCACGATGGGTTCACGCTGCGCGACCTGGTCTCGTACAACGAGAAGCACAACGAGGCCAACCTCGAGGACCACCAGGACGGCGAGAACTACAACCGATCCTGGAACTGCGGGGTCGAGGGGCCGACCGACGATCCCGACGTGCTGGCGCTGCGATCCCGCCAGCAGCGCAACCTGCTCACCACCCTGCTGCTCTCGCAGGGGGTGCCGATGGTGCTGTACGGCGACGAGGTGGGGCGGACGCAGGGCGGCAACAACAACGCCTACTGCCAGGACAACGAGACGTCGTGGTTCGACTGGCGCCACACCGACGACGAGCTCCATGCCTTCACCACGGGCCTCATCGGGCTGCGCCGGGCCCACCCTGTGTTCCGCCGCCGCCGCTGGTTCCAGGGCCGGCCGCTGCGGGGCACCGTCGACATCGTCTGGCTCAAGCCCGACGGCAGCGAGATGACCGACGACGACTGGCGGTCGGGCAACGAGGCGTGCGTCGGCATGTTCTTCAACGGCGAGGGCATCACCAACCCGGGACCCCGCGGCGAGCGAGTGGTGGACGACTCGTTCCTGCTGCTGCTCAACGCCTCGCCCGAGCCCCGCAAGTGGACCATCAGCGGCACCTGGGGCGAGGCCTGGCGCCTGGTGCTCGACACCGCGTCCAGGGAGCCGCCGGCGGAGGGCAACGGAAACGGCCACGGAGAAGGCGACGAGCTCCGGGGCGAGCTGGTGGTCACCGAGCGTTCGGTGATACTGCTGCGGCGGGCGGAGCTGGCGAAGGCGTAACCTGCCGCCAAGCGGGGGAGCTGGGGGGTGATGGCGACGCATCGGCCGGGCGACGATCCGACGCTCGAGCTGCCCGTCCCCGCGCCGGCGCCGCCGCCGGTTGACGACACGGTGCCGTACCCGCCGTATCCCCGGCCGGCGCCGACGCCTCCGCCGCCGGCGTGGGAAGCGCCACGGCCCCGCGGTCATGGGTGCCTCGTGGCGCTCGCCATCGTCGCCGGCTTGACCGTTCTGCTGGTCCTCTTGGTGGCCGCCCTGCTCGCCCGAGCGTCCGACTCGGCGGACGAGGAGCGGCGGCGCGAGGCGGCGGACGTCGAGCTGACGGACTGCTTGCCGACCGACGCCGGGCACATGGCTTCGACGGTCAGGATCACCAACCACTCGTCGAAGCGGAGCAACTACGTGGTCGACGTCGTATTCGAGAGCGTCGACGGGTCCCGCCAGCTCGCCACGCGATCCGTCGTCGTCAACGACCTCGAGCCCGGCCAGGCGACCCAACAGCAGGCCGGCACGCTCACGCCGTCACCGGAGCGCTTCGACTGCCGCGTCAGCCAGGTCCAGAGGTTCAGTGACGAGGGCTAGGCCTCCGTGGGAACGGCCGGGCACCGACCGCTCCCACGAGTAGGCCGCTAGCCGCCGCTAGGCCGGAACGAACTGCAGGTCGAGCTCGACGTTGACCTTCTCACCGAGGGCCAGCTTGCCCATGCCGAGTGGCATGTTGAAGTCCACGCCGAAGTCGTTGCGGTTGACGACGGCGGTGCCGGAGAAACCGGCGTGGTGCTTGCCGTCGCCGGGATGGACCTCGATGCCGTTGAACTCGACCGGGAAGCTCACGGTCCTGGTGATGCCGTTGATCGTCAGCTCGCCTGAGAGCTCGAGCTCGTCCTCGGCACCGGAGACGCCTGTCGACGTGAACGTGATCTGGGGGTTCTTCTCGGCGGCGAAGAAATCGGTGCTCAGGAGGTGGGCGTCGCGGTCGGGTTGGTTGGTGTCGACGGAGGCCAGGTCGATGACGGCGGCGACGGCCACGTCATCGAGCGCCTCACCCACGGTCAGGGTGGCGTCGAACGACTTGAACGTGCCGCGCACGTTGGTCAGGCCCAGGTGGCGGATCTTGAAGTGAACGCCCGAGTGGGCGGGGTCGAGCTTCCACTCGCCGGTGGCGATGGGCAGGGCGGACGAGGTCGAGGTGTCGGTCATCGGTTCCTCCGGTGATGGGGGTTGAACGGCCACCGTGTTCTGCCTGCGGTGACTATTGCCGACACTACAGTTACGTACGTAATAATCACAACCGAAACCTTTGTCCGGTAGGCTGTGCGGCATGGATGCGCACGGACGCATCACCGCGGGCTCGGAGTGCGACCCGGACGGCGAGCTCGACCACAGCGAATGCCCCAAGCGGCTGGTGGGCGCACTCGCCCAGCTCGCGCATGCGTACCTGCGCTGGATCGACGCCAACGCCGACCACGGGCTCACCTTCGTGCGCCTCCGACTGATCGAGCGGCTCAACGAGCACGGCCCGGCGATGATGCGCACCTTGGCCGATGAGCTGGGCCTCACGCCCCGCCACATGACGGCTCTGGTCGACGCTCTCGAGGAGGAGAAGCTCGTGGCCCGGCGCCCGCACCCCACCGACCGGCGGGCAACGGTCGTCGAGCTGACGGCGTCGGGGTGCGAGGCGGCGAACGCGGTTCTGGCCCCCAGCATCCACGCCATGGCCGGGCTCTTCGACGATCTCACGCCCGAGGAGATGATCGAGCTCGAGGCCTTGGTGGGCAAGCTGCTCGCCGCCCTGCGGGAACGGGGTCAACGGGCCTGACCGCTCGGCGAACTGGTCGTAGCTGTGCGGTGCATGACCGCATACCTACGACCAGTTTGCCGGGGGTGGGTCAGTCGGTCCTGTTGAACAGGCGCACGGCCAGGGCCAGCAGCGCCGTCCCGATTGCCAGCACGAGCAGCGCCTCTGTCCACATCGGCACCACCCAGCCGTCGATCTCGACCGCGGGGGCGTCGGGCAGCACCGACCGACGCACCAGGTCGACGGCGTAGGTGGCGGGGTTGAGATGGGTGATGACCGACAGCCACGTGGGCAGGTTCTGCAGGGGGAACAGGGCGCCGGACAGGAAGATCAGGGGCTGCAGGACCAGCGTCATGACCATCTGGAAGCTCTCCATGCGCTCGATGCGCGTCGCCAGCACGATGCCGAAGGCGGTCATGGCGTAGGCGAGCAGGAGCAGGGAGAGGATCAGCAGGAGGAGCCGGCCCACCGTGAGGTCCACGCCGACGATCGGGGCGGCGACGACCAGGATCAGCCCCTGGACCACGGCCACCGTGCCGCCGCCGAGTGCCTTGCCCAGCACGATCGACGTGCGGGACACGGGCGCCACCAGCATCTCGCGCATGAAGCCGAACTCGCGGTCCCACACGATCGACACCGCCGAGAACAGCGCCGACGTGATGATCGACATCGACAGGATCCCGGGGAACAGGAATTCCTGGTAGTCGAGCCCGCCGGGCACCCCCTGCTGGATGAGGCTGCCGAGCCCCGCTCCCAGGATGAACAGGAAGATGATCGGCTGGGCGAGGCCGGTGATGATGCGGGTCGGCGTGCGGCGCAGCCGGATCAGCTCGCGCTGCCACACCATGCCGATGGTCCGACCGTTGCGGGTGAGGGTGGCCTGGCGGCGGGTGGGGGCGTCGGGTGCCGACGCCGAGGTCGCAACGGCGTCCGTGGGGGAGTGGGTGGCCATCAACCCCTCCGGAACCCGCGGACCATCGGATTCATCTTGAACTGGTCGCCGGCGCCCGCCTCGGCGTCGCGGATCGCCCGGCCGGTGAACTTGATGAACACGTCGTCGAGGCTGGGCCGGCGCACGCTCACGCTCTGGACGCCGACGGTCAGCACCCCGAACGCCCGGGGGACGAACTCCTCGCCGTCGGGCACCCGCACCACCAGGCCGCCGTTCTGGCCCACGACCTCGACACCGAAGGCATCCTGCAGCTGGCGGGCCGCCAGGGCGTCGTCGGCGGTGGCGAAAGTGACGGTGTCGGCGCCCACCGCGGCCTTGAGGGCGGCGGGCGTGTCGATGGCCACGATGCGACCCTGGTCGATGATGGCGATCCGGTCACAGCGCTCGGCCTCGTCCATGTAGTGGGTCGTGAGGAACATCGTGGTGGACTCGCGGCAGCGCAGCTCGTCCACGTAGTCCCAGATGTGCGCCCGGGTCTGGGGATCGAGGCCGATCGTCGGCTCGTCCAGGAATAGGACCCGCGGGGCGTGGATCAGTCCGCGAGCGATCTCGAGCCGCCTCTTCATGCCGCCCGAGAAGAAGCGCACCTGCTGCGCCCGGCGCTCGGTGAGCCCGACCATGTCGAGCAGCGGCATCATGCGCTCGGCCACCTGGCTGCGGGGCACGCCGTACATCACGGCGTGGAAGCGGAGGTTCTCCTCGGCGGTGAGGTAGTCGTCGAGGGTCAGGTCCTGGAAGACGAGCCCGATGCTGGCGCGCACCTCGTCACGCTGGGTCGTGATGTCGTAGCCATCGACCCGGGCCTGGCCGGCACTGGCCGAGAGGAGCGTGCACAGCATCGAGATGGTGGTGGTCTTTCCGGCACCGTTGGGGCCCAGGAATCCGAACAGCTCGCCGGGCGCCACCGTGAACGACACGTCGTCCACGGCCGTGAAGTCGCCGAATCGCTTCACGAGGTGTTCGACCTCGACCGCGGGGGCGGAGGCGGAGTCGGTCACGGGGTCGGGACCCGTGGGGGCCGGGGGCATCGCCCGCCATCATGCGGCGCTGAGCGCCGAAATCACCAGTCAGGGGCCTCGTCGTCACCTGGCGGCGGACCGCTGGCGCTCGCGGTGGGCGGCCACGTTGGCCCGGCTGGCGCAGCGGTCGGAGCAATAGCGCCGGGAGCGGTTGCGGGACGTGTCGAGGAACACGCCGCCGCAGCGCGGGTCGGCACACGAGCCGAACCGGTCGGCACCCAGGTCGAGGAACGCCATGGCCAGCCCCATGACCGCGCCGGTGGCGAACTCCGTGGCGACCGGGCCCTGGTCGTCGGCGATGTGCAGGTGCCAGTCGAAGTCGTCGTGACCGGAGATGCTGGGCTGCGGGCGGTGGCGCGCGAGCAGGTGGTTGATCCGTTCGACCATGGCGGCGGACCGGCCGTCCGCGGCGGCGTCGAACACCGCCCGGAGCTCCCCGCGCAGCCGAACGAGCGGCGCCAGGTCCTTGGCGTCGGCGCGGCGGGCCATCCACGGCCAGGCGCCGAGAAACTCCCGCAATCCTTCGAGCGACGTCAGCGGGTCGGCGTCGTCGAGCCCGTCGGGTTCGGAGGAGGCCAGGTCGACGGCGAAGTTGGCGTAAGACTCAAAATCCACTTGCACTCCTTACCGGCGGTGTGCGAAGCTGTCAGGGCCAAAGCGACACCATGTACCTTACAGCGCAGGAGGCTCGATCGTGAGATGGCACCTCATCGGCCGCGGTTGGCGGCGAGCAACGCCGTATACGGCCAACCTGCGGTTCAACCACTCCGACCGGCTGCCCGTCCACCACCTGCCCGAGGCAAGCCATATCGCCCGGAGCCTTCGGTGAGCCCCGCCGCCACGGCCGCGACGGCCGATCGCGCCTGGGGCGAAGCGTGGCAGGAATCGTGGGACCGCCAGCAGGAGGGCTACATGCCCGACCGCGAGCAGCGTCTCACCGCCCTGCTCGACGTCGTCGAGGCCGTGGCGGGGCCGCGGCCGCTGGTGCTCGACCTGGCGTGCGGCACCGGCACGATCTCCCGGCGCCTCTTCGAACGCTTCCCCGATGCCCGTTCGATCGCCGTCGACGTCGACCCGGCGCTGCTCACCATCGCCCGGGCCACGCTGGGCGACGACGAGCGGGTGCGCTTCGTGGGGGCCGACCTGGCCGATCCGGCCTGGGTGCGGGAGTTGCCCGAAACGCCGGTCGACGCCGTCCTCACGGCAACGGCGCTGCACTGGCTTCCGGAGCCCTTGCTGCGACGCGTGTACCGCGACCTGGCCGGCGTCGTCCGCCCGGGTGGTGCGGTCGCCAATGCCGATCAGATGGAGCCGCCCGACCTGCCGCGGTTGGGCGCGGCCCTGGCCGCCTTGGAAGCCCGCCACCAGGCGCGGGTGCGCGCCGACGGTCGCCCCGACTGGGACGGCTGGTGGGACATCGCCGCCGCGGATCCCCTCATCACCGAGGCCGTGGCCGAACGCCGGGCGCGCTTCGGTGGCGTCAACCACCCGGCCGAGTTCGATCCGTCGTCGTCGTGGCACGCCCAGGCACTGCTCGACGCCGGGTTCGAAGAGGCCGGCGTCGTGTGGCGATCGGGCACCGGCGCCGTGGTGGCTGCGCTCCGCTGATCCCCGATCAGGGTCAGGCGGTCGGGGCGACCTCCTCCGCGACCCGGCCCGCCTCGTCGGCATCGATGCCGGCCCGGCCCACCAGGTAACAGGCGATCGGCGCCGCCGTCCGCTCCGACGCGTGGGCGGCGGTGCCGGCGAGCGCCAGCAGGGTGTCCACCGTGGCGGCGTCGGGCGGGGGCACCCCGAGGCGCTCGGCAAAGGCGGCGATCCATTGGTCTGCGTTCACGTATCCATCCTCGCCGCTGGGATTGCCTCGAGCCGGGCCCGCACGTGCTTGTGATGCGGCGTGCCGACCCAGGGGTCACGGTCCTCGCTGGCGGTGAGCTCGTTGGGGGCGGTGCCGGTGACAACGACCGCGCCGTCGTCCGCCGGGTGGTCGAGGCCCAGCCCGTTCGGCAGCGACAGGTGGCCGGGGTGCATGGCCTCGTCGAGCCCGACGGTCACGCTGACACTGGCGCGCTTCGTGGTGAGGCGGGCCGGGCCGCCGTCGATCAGGCCCAGGCGTTCGGCGTCGGCGGGGTGGACCCGTAGGGCCCCGGCGGCATCGCGCTTCCGCCAGGCCGGGTCGCGGATGATCGTGTTGGCGCTGAACGACCGGCGTTCGCCGGCGGAGAGCACGAAGGGCCAGTGGTCGTCCGCCCCCGGTGGTGGCTCGTCGGCCAGTCCCCGCAGCTCGGCGAGGAGCTCGGGGATCTCGAGGTGGATCAGGCCGTCCCCGGTTGTCACCCGGCGCCAGACGGCGGCCTCGTCGCCGGCGTCGTCGGTCAGGACCACTCCCGAGGGGCTGGCCAGGATGGCGTCGAACAGCCGCTCGCCCGCTTCGAGGCCCTCGCCGTGTCCGGCGCGGCGAACACCCTCGGGGTTCGCCTGGGCGCACCGGTGCGCCGCTCCCCACAGCGCGGCCGCGGCCGCGGCGCCCTCGGCCAGGGTGGGGCCGAGGGTGCGATAGAGAACGACCGGCGCCAGTGGTCCCAGCTCCGGCCTGGCCGTCAGCGCGCCGAAGAACGCCTCGGCGAACGCTGCCCGCCCGCCATGGGCGGCCTCCCGCAACCCCGCCAGCTCGGAGTGGGCGGCGTCCAGGGCGCCCGACGCCTCGACCAGCCGGGCGTGGATCTCGGGCTCCGGCAGCGGACCGTCGGGCGGATCGAGCACCGGGCGCCGCAGGTGGAAGACGTTGCGCGGGAAGTCGAAGTTGAAGAACGTCGCCTCCCACTTCTCGAACTGCGTGGGAGCGGGCAGCACGTAGTGAGCGAGACGAGCGGTCTCGGTCAGGTAGACGTCGATGACCACGAGCGTGTCGAGCGCGGCCAATGCCTCCCGCATGCGCTGCGAGTCGGCCAGGGAATGCGCCGGGTTGCCGCTCTCGACCACCATCGCCCGGTAGCGCGCCGGGTGGTCGGTGAGGATCTCGTCGGCGATGACGTTGCACGGCACCAACCCCGACACGATGCGGGCGCCTGCCACCGGGCTGCGGGGACCGGCGTCGTCGTCGGAGACCTCCACCTGGCGGACCTTGCCCAACGGCACCAGGCTCGACGGGGCGTACTGCGTCCCCGGCCGGCCGAGGTTGCCGGTCAGCAGCCACACCAGCTTCTCCAGGTAGCTCACCAGCGTGGAGTGAAGGTTCATCTGGATGCCCAGGTCCTCGGCCACGGCCACGCTGGCCGCGCTCCCGATGTGGCGTGCGGCCCGGCGGAGCAGCGCTTCGTCCACGCCGCTCACGGCGCAGTGGGCCGCGATGTCGACGCCGCGCAGCTCGGTGATGACGGCGTCGACGCCCGTGGCGTGTTCGTGGAGCCAGCCGTGGTCTACGAGTCCCTCGTCGATGATGGCGGCCGCCAGCGCCGAGATGAGCCAGGCGTCGGTGCCGGGCCGCACCTGCAGGTGGATGTCGGCCAGGTCGGCGGTCTCGGTGCGGCGGGGGTCGACGACGATGAGGGCCCGCCCGGGATCGCGGGCGATCTCCTTCAGCGTCGTCCGGGCGCGCGGGAAGCTGTGGCTCTGCCACGGGTTCTTCCCGATGAACAGGGCGACCTCGCAGTTCTCCATGTCGCCCCGGACGTTGGTTCCCAGGAGCTTCCCGTTGACCCAGAACTCGCCGGTCTTCTCCTGGGCCAGCGCGTTGGAGCGGTAGCGGCCACCGAACACGTGCATGGTGCACGTGCCGTACGCGCCGCCGAGGTGATTCCCCTGCCCACCGCCCCCGAAGTAGAAGATGCTCTCGCCGCCATGGGCGTCGCGCACCGCCGCCAGCCGGCCGGCGACCTCCCCGATGGCGGTTTCCCAGTCGACGACCTCGAAGCTGCCGTCCCGGCGCCGGCGAAGCGGGTGGGTGACCCGCTCACCCGGGGCCGGCACGCGTGGCCCACCGGGCAGGGGTCTCCCGCCGGGGTTCTGGTAATGGTCGAGGCGGAGCGCCTTCTCACACGTGTAGCCCAGCGACGAAGGGTGGTTCTTGTCGCCGCGGATGCGTTCGAACCTCCGGCCGTCCTCGCCCGACCCCAAGCGGACCTCGATGCCGCAGTTGCACTCGCAGAGGATGCAGGCCGTCTGCTTCCACACGGGCGCGTCGGACGTGGTCGGTGCCTCGGTCACAGCCATGGCGGGAAGGTAGTCCTGTTAGTTCACTAGTGCAACGGACCGGGATAAGGTGCCAGAGATGCGAGAAGCAAAGGCCTTCGACAGCGTCACGGCCGTTTCCCCCTCGGAGGGTCGCTCCTCGTCTGGCCGGTACGACATGGCCATCGATCCCGGGTGGACCATCGGCGGCCGACCTAACGGCGGCTACCTGCTGGCGACCATGGCCCGGGCGGCGCGGTCTGCGTTGGCCTCCGCCGAGGGACCCGATCATCCGCACCCGGTCACGGCCACGGCCCACTTCCTGACGTCGCCCAGCCCCGGCCCCGCCGAGGTGCAGACCGAGGTGCTGCGCCGGGGGCGTTGGATGAGCCAGGTGCGTGCCCGGTTGGAGCACCGGGGGTCGCCCTCCGTCGAGGCGGTGTTCGCGCTGGGGCGCCATGATCCCGACGCCGAGCCCTGGTGGACCGACCTGGAGGCGCCGCCGCTGCCGCCGATGGACGAGTGCGTGCGGGCCCAGGGCGTCGGGCCGGGTGGCGTAGAGCTGGCGATCATGAACCGGGTGCACGTGCGTCTCGATCCTGCGACGGCCGGCTTCACCGCCGGGCAGCCATCGGGGAGGGCCGAGGTGCGCGGCTGGCTGGCGTTCGCTGACGGCCGCGAGCCTGACCCGCTCGCATTGCTGTACGCCGCCGACTCCTTCCCTCCGGCCACCTTGGAGCTGGCGACGCTCGGCTGGGTGCCGACTCTCGAGCTCACGGTGTACGTGCGGGGCGTGCCCGCCCCGGGGCCGCTGATTGTCCGGCAGCGGGCGCGCCTGGTGCAGGCCGACCTCGTCGACGAGGTGTGCCACGTCTGGGACAGCGGGGGCCGGCTCGTGGCCCAGGCCACCCAACTCGCCGGACTGCGGGTGGGCAACGCGAACCCACCGCCGCTGCTGCACTGACCGCTACGCTCGCCTTCGCTCGGCTGGTGTCGAGGGGGCGCACGCGATGGTCGAGATCGGAGGCCGGTCGGCGGTTGGCCGGTGGGGGTGTGTCGTTGGCGCCGTGATCGGGCTGACCTGCTGTGGGCAGGGCACCGACGTCAACCCTGATGGCTCGGGCCAGGCCGGGTCCAACGGGGGGGCGTCCGGCGGCGACGGCGTCCTGCCCTTCGTCGACCGCCCGGCCGTGGTTCCCGAGGTCATGCCGC
>DASSDL010000037.1:0-14249 GCA_035697145.1 Acidimicrobiales bacterium | reverse complement strand
GTGCCCCCGTGCACTCCACGACGTAGATCCGGTCGTGGTAGAGCACCTCGGCGGGATCACATCGTGGGCTTCGAGCAGGTGAGACTGAAGTTCCCGGCCCAGCTACGAGACCAGCAGTTGCGCGTCCGCTTCCACGGCCCTGACGGCGAGACCGAACGTCGCGCCTGGACGGTCCACGGCGTCGATCCGACCGAGGTCATCGTGCTCGACGAAACGGATACGCCGTTCTGCGATGCGATGGAGTTCGCGGTCGCGTGGCCCGGGGGCTACTCCGCGTTCGAAGCCATGCTCCAACATTTGTCGGTGACTTCGACCCCGACCTGATCAACCAGCGGCTGACGCTTCCAGCGCATAATGCGCAGTGAGACTGGCGAGGGCCAGGTGGTGTGGGATCCACCGGGCTGCTGGTGGGTGTGACTACGGTCGCCGGCTCCAATGAGGCACGCCCCGTTCCGGAGGGTGTTCGAGCCGGCTGCGCCAACAGCGGGCTCGTCACGGTCTCCTTCCCGGGACGTGCGTGCCACCCCTTGAACCCAGTTGCACAGGAAGGGATGGCAGATGTCCATCGTAGAAGTCACGCGCCCAATCGTCGGGGGCGTGGACACGCACCTCGATGTCCACGTTGCTGCAGCGGTCGACCCGGTGGGCGGTCTGCTCGGCGTCGCGTCATTCCCCACTACCCCAGCCGGCTATCACGACCTGTCCAGCTGGCTCAGCTCCTTCGGTCCGGTGGCGCGGGTCGGAGTGGAGGGCACCGGCAGCTACGGTGCCGGACTCGCCCGCCACCTGTCCGCATCGGGCATCGTGGTGATCGAGGTCGACCGGCCGAACCGTCAGGCACGTCGCCGCAACGGCAAGTCTGATGAGCTCGACGCCATCGAAGCCGCTCGGGCCGTGCTGTCGGGCCGGGCCAGCGGCGCTGCGAAGTCAGCCGTCGGCAACGTCGAGGCGCTGCGCACGTTGCTGGTCGCCAAGCGCTCTGCTCGGTCGATCCGGATCAAGACCATCGGCCAGCTCCGGCACCTGGTCATCACCGCACCCGATGACCTGCGCGATCGCCTGGGTGGGCTCACCACCAAGGCCCTGATCCGCCAGGCCGCAGCGCTACGTCCCCGGTCAGGCAACGATCCCCTGGGTCACGCGGTCAAGACCGCCATCGTCACCCTCGCCCGCCGGGTCCACGCCATCAACACCGAGATCGCCGCGCTCGACGCCCACATCGACGCCCTGGTGCATGCCACTGCACCGGCCCTGCTCGAGGTTTACGGCGTCGGCTCGGACACCGCCGCCATCTTCCTCACCGCCGCCGGCGACAACCCCGGCCGGATCCGCTCCGAGGCAGCCTGGGCCAAGATCTGTGGCGTCGCCCCAGTACCAGCCGGCTCCGGCAAGACCAACGGCCGGCACCGCCTCAACCAAGGCGGCAACCGCCAGGCCAACCACGCCCTGTGGCGGGTCGTGCTGACCCGCCTCGGCCAACGCGAGCCCCGCACGGTCGCCTACATGGACCGTCGTCTCGCCGAGGGCCGCACCAAACCCGAGATCATCCGGGCACTCAAACGCTACGTCGCACGCGAGATCTTCCAGCGGATCCCTACCTGAGCACGGGAGCCACCGGGTCACGGTGACGGGACTGGCCCAATATTGCCCTGACACTCCCAGCGGGAGTCGTCCTCCGATCGACCTGCCGTCCCGTCACCGCCACCGCGCCGGACCGCATTGGCCTAATAAGAGCGTGCCCCACGTGGCCCAACACTGGTGTGCCAGCACCCCGGCGTTGACCCTTGACAACACATAGGAGCGTCGTTCTGGTGCTCCGCTGCTATCCCCGCAAGCCGATCACAGCTCTGCGCGCGGTCGGTCGAGCTGTCCGTCAAGCTCGGCCGCCCGCGGCGGATCGCCCCCACGAAACGACTTGCGGCGATCGCATGCGAGCCCAAGCCGCCGAGGCGCCGCGGTGAGGGAGGAGCCGGTCGTCGACCAGTCCTCAATGGGGACTCAGCAGACCGAGATCCGCCGTGATCCGGTGTGACCCACTGCGAGCTATCCGCCCTGCTCAGAGGCCAAATCGCGCCAACGTCGCAGGTCAGACGATCGGCCCACAAGGTCGCTGGGCAACCAGCGCCTCCTGGAACGGTTTGAACCCGCGCCCGGGGAGGGAATCGCCTCACCATCCGTCCTGAAGCTGGTACAAACGTCGGGATGTCGGTGACGGCCGAGCCGACGCAGCCGGCGCAGGCGCCCCGAGAGTCCTCGGCACCGTCGACGCTCGGGGTCGGCGTCATCGTCTGGCTCGCCTCGGAGCTGATGTTCTTCGCCGGGCTGTTCGCCGCCTACTTCACGCTCCGGTCCGTGAACGACGTGTGGCCGCCTGACGACGTCGAGCTCGAGACCGTGCGTAGCGCCATCGCCACGGCGGTGCTGGTGGCATCGAGCGGGGCGATGCACATGGCGGTCGTGGCATCCAGGCGGAACGACCGCCGCGGGGCCGTCACCTGGTTGGGCATCACCGCCCTCATGGGCGCGATCTTCCTCCTGAACCAGCTGACCGAGTACCTGCAGGCCGACTTCCGCATCGACCACCACGCCTACGGCTCCGCGTTCTATCTGATGACGGGCTTCCACGGACTCCATGTCATCGGCGGGCTGGTGTTCATGGGCGCCGTAGCGGTGGCCATCGCCGGGCGGTCACGGGCGCCGACGCACCAGACGGTCGAGGTGTGCGCCTACTACTGGCACTTCGTCGACGTGGTGTGGGTGGCCATGTTCTCGACTATCTACCTGCTCCGGTGAGACGGCCCTGGGCCCGAGCGGCCCGTCGCCGAAGGCGACAAGAGCGCGAAGCAAAGCGACGGAGCCTACATCGGGTGCTCGTGGCACTGCCCCTGCTGGTAACGGCGGCCGTCACACCGGTGTTCGGGTCCGGCGGCGGAGGTGCCGATCCCGGGGGCGGCGGTGACGACGAGCTCATAGCCGAGGGGCGCGAGCTGTACGAGATCGGCTGCTCGAGCTGCCACGGGCCGGACGGCAGGGGAGTCGTGGGGGAGGACGGCGGCGTGCGTGGGCCGTCACTGGCGAACTCGGGCGAGGCCGCCGCCTACTACTACCTGTCCACCGGGCGCATGCCGCTCGCCAACAGCGAGGAGCAGCCCAAGCGCAAGGAACCGGCCTACGGCCCGGAGGAGATCGAGGCCCTGGTGGCGTACGTCGGCACGCTCGGCACCGGGCCGGAGGTGCCCGACGTCGACCCCGGTGCGGGCGACCTGGCGCTCGGCGGCGAGGTGTACCGGGCCAACTGCCAGGCCTGCCACGGCGCCTCGGGCGGTGGCGGGGCGCTGAGCTACGGCCGGGCCGCCCCCGGCCTCACGTCGGCGACGCCGAAGCAGATCGGCTCGGCAGTGCGGGTCGGCCCGGGGGAGATGCCCGTGTTCGGGCCCGACGTCATCGACTCCGACGAGCTGAACGGGCTGGTGCGCTACGTCCGCTACCTCGCCGACCCCGAGGATCCGGGGGGCCTGCCAATCGGCCGGACGGGCCCCATCCCCGAGGGATTCGTGGCCTGGCTGATCGGGATGGTGGCGCTGCTCGGCCTGGTGGCGTGGATCGGCACCCGCAGCCCGATCCGCCCGACCCGTGAGAGCGAGCCATGACCGATCGCATCGGCCCCGACGACTTCCCGCCCGTGACCGGCCGGCCGCGGTCGACCGGTGAGGACGAGCTCACGCGCCGCGGCGCCCGGGCCGAGCGGGCTGCCGCAGCGAGCTTCCTGGTGGCGATGGCCGCCGCCATCGGCCTCACCGTCGTCTACTGGGAGGGCGGGCAGCCGCAGGCCGAGGGCATCCTCCTCGCCGTCGTCCTCGGTGGCATCGGGGTCGGCATCGTCCTGTGGGCCAAGCACTTCATGCCGTCGGAAGAGGTGGCCGAGGAGCGCCACCCCCTGGCATCGAGCGAGGAGGATGTCGCCGCTTTCGGCGCCGACTTCCAGGCCGGCGGCAGCCTGCAGCGACGCCGCGTGCTGGTGGCCACCGCCGGCGGGGCATGCGCAGCGCTGGGTGTGGCGCTGCTGTTCCCGATCCGGTCGCTCGGACCACGCCCGGGGCGTGGCTTCAAGGAGACCGCGTACAAGGGCGGAAACGTGCGGGTCGTGGACCAGATCGGGGAGCCGGTCCGCCCTCGCGACCTGCCGGTCGACGGGTTCATCACGGTGTGGCCCGACGGGCACACGGACGACGCCGACGCGTCCACGCTGCTGATCCACTTCCGCAGCGATCAGGACTTCCGACCCAGGCCGGGCCGGGGGGACTGGACGGTCGACGACATCGTCGCCTACTCGAAGATCTGCACCCATGTGGGCTGTCCCGTGGGCCTCTACCAGGCGGAATCGGGCCTGCTCCTGTGCCCGTGCCACCAGTCGACGTTCGACGTCATGCGCCACGCCCGACCCGTGTTCGGGCCCGCAGCCCGGTCGCTGCCCCAACTGCCGCTTGGCCTGGACGGCGACGGCTTCATAATCGCCACCGGTGACTTCTCCGGCCCGGTCGGCCCCGGCTTCTGGGACCGGGGGCGTTGACACGCATGAGCGAGCACACCACGCCCCCACCGACCCGCCGCTCCCCCGAGCGGTTGTACACGCACCGGATCGCCCGCTGGATCGACTCCCGGCTGGGAGCCGCCAAGTTCGCCCGCACCGCCCTCAACAAGGTGTTCCCCGACAACTGGTCGTTCATGCTCGGGGAGCTCGCCCTCTACTCCTTCGTGGTGCTGGTGCTCACCGGCATCTACCTGACCTTCTTCTTCGACGCCAGCACCAACGAGGTCGTGTACACCGGCAGCTACGAGCCGCTGCGCGGGGTCGAGATGACCGAGGCCTACCGCTCGGCGCTCGAGCTGAGCTTCGACGTGCGGGCAGGCCTGGTGATGCGCCAGATCCACCATTGGGCGGCCCTGCTGTTCCTGGCCGCCATCACGGTGCACCTGGCGCGGGTGTTCTTCACGGGCGCCTTCCGCCGCCCCCGCGAGATCAACTGGATCATCGGCTGCACGCTGCTGCCACTGGCCATGTTCAATGGCCTGTTCGGCTACTCGCTGCTCGACGACCAGCTCTCGGGGACGGGCCTGCGCATCGTCTACGGGATCACGATCTCGATCCCCCTGGTTGGCACCTGGGCGGCCTCGCTCCTGTTCGGGGGTGAGTTCCCCGGGCCGGACATCATCCAACGGCTGTACGTCATCCACATCCTGTTGGTCCCGGCGCTCATCGCCATCCTGATCGCCGCCCACCTGGCGATACTCGTGCGCCACAAGCACACGCAGTTCCCGGGGCCGGGCCGGCGCGAGGACAACGTCGTTGGCGAGAGGTTCTGGCCCACCTACGCGTCCAAGGCGTTGGGACTGTTCTTCCTGACCTCGGCGGTGCTGGCGTTTCTGGGGGGCGTGTTCCAGATCAACCCCATCTGGATCTACGGGCCGTTCGACCCCGCCGAGGTGTCGACCGCCAGCCAGCCCGACTGGTACATGGGCTGGCTCGACGGGGCGCTGCGCATCATGCCGGGATGGGAGATCCGCGCCTTCGGCTTCGAGATCCCCAACCCCTTCTTCCCCGGCGTGCTGCTGGCCGGGGTGACGTTCGCCCTGCTCTACGCCTGGCCATTCCTCGAGGCGCGGGTGACGGGCGACTACGCCGAGCACCACCTCCTCGACCGCCCCCGACAGCGCCCGGTCCGGACGGCCCTGGGCGCGGCCACGCTCTCCTTCTACGTCATCTGCTTCGTCGGAGGCGCCGCCGACGTGCTCGCGTCGACGTTCGGACTGTCGGTCAATGCCATCCTCTGGACGTTCCGCGTCCTGGTGCTGGCGGTCCCTCCGGTCGTCGCCTGGGTGACATACCGGCTGTGCAAGGAGCTGTCCGCACGCGACGGATTGCCAACCGCCTCGCCGGTCACGATGCGTGAGATCCCGGGCCGGCTGCTCCGGGGAGGGGCGGCGGAGACGTAACACGGCCTTCACCGGGCTCAGAAGATGTGCGGTCGCTATTCCGGGCGAGTTAAGCGACAATTGTCACTATGAGGGTCCGGCGCTCCCTCGTGGGCCTCGGTGGCGTGATCGTGGCGGCGGGGGTGAGCGCCTGCGGGGGATCCGGCTACCAGTTCGTCCAGAACGACGATCTCGGCGTCTACGCCAAGCTGCCGGGCGACTGGGAGATCTACGACGAGCACGACCTGTTCCCGGAAGACTCCGACACGCAGTTGGAGCGACGCCGCAACGCCATGTGGGTGCGGACCTTCGACGGCAGCGATGATCCCAGTGCCAAGGCATCGACGAGCCCTGGTGAGGGCGATCCCACCGGCATCGTGCAGGTGCGGGCCCTGACCCCCGACGAGCGGGAGCAGATCAACCTCAGCGCGCTGCGGGGCCTGGGCAATCCACAGGCCGACCCGGTTGCCGCCGCTCGCGCCGACGTGCCGGTGCAGGTGCTCGCGGACGAGCCCGTGGAGTTCGACGGTGGCTACCACGGGGTGCACACCGTCTTCGCCGTCACACCGGAGGGCGGGAACGACCTCGTGGTCACCGACCGCACGGTCCTGCTCGACGCTGCCAGCACCACCATGTTCGTGTTCCAGGTGGCGTGCGCCGAGGATTGCTACCTCGAAACCCACAAGGACGAGATCGCCGACATCGTCGACTCGTGGACTATCCAGGAGGGCGATACATGACGCCTCACCCCAACGGCCAGCAGACCCCAGCGCCGACCGAAGAGGAGAGGCGGGGGCTGCCGGCACCCGGCTACCACGGCGTCGGGTCGGGACCGGAAGCCGAGACCCGCAAGCCGCTGGCCTGGTGGGACCGCATCAAGTTCCTGTTGCTGTTCTTCCTTCTCTTCTGGTTCTTCGTCTGGTCGGAGCTGTCCGACGACAACCCGTTCAACACGTTCACCGACGCGTTCGAAGACACCCTGCGCACCAAGTGGCCGCTGTTCGTGGCCATCGGCCTGGAGCTGCTGCGCCAGCTCCACTACGTCGTGTCCGAGCGGTCGCCCCGCTACCACCGGTTCTGGACCGACAAGGTGTTCGGGCGCTGGGAGCGCCGCACGCGCCTGCTCGACGACTGGAACCGCTACCGGATCGCCCGGGCCATCAAGGTCCTGGTGCTCCTGGGCGTGGTCAGCGTGGTCATCGCCGCCATGTACGACGTCTCGCCGGTCACCGCGCTGTTCGAGCTGCCGTCCCGTATCTGGGGGTGGCTCCCCAGGGTGTTCCAGCTGCTGTTCGCCATGGTCTTCCTCATCAGCCAGTTCGCCGCCCTGTTCTGGTTCCTGTCCCGCGGTGGCGTCGACACCTACATGCCCGACGAGATCAAGACCCGCTTCTCCGACGTGTGGGGCCAGGACGCAGTGCTCGAGCGGGTCAAAGAGAACATGGTCTTCCTCGACACCCCCGAGGCCATCGAGGACAAGGGCGGATACGTGCCGGGCGGCCTGCTCCTGTGGGGCCCTCCCGGAACCGGCAAGACGCTCATGGCCGAGGCTGTTGCGGGGGAGACCGGCAAGCCCTTCGTGTTCGTCGATCCCGGTGCCTTTCAGGCGATGTTCATGGGCGTCGGCGTCCTGAAGGTCAAGGGGCTCTACCGCAAGTTGCGCAAGCTCGCGTTGCGCTACGGCGGGGTGATCGTGTTCTTCGACGAGGCCGACTCGCTGGGCAACCGCGGCCAGCTCAACCCGGGACCGTTCGGCCAGCCGGGGGCCACCCCGGCGCCGGGGTCGCCGGCGTCGGCGTCGTCGGCCTGGTCCGATGACGCCACTGAGCACCTGCGCTGGATGTCGCCCCAGTCGCAGGCGGCAATCCTCCAGTCCTCCCTGGCGCGGTCGTCGGTCGACGAGCGGCCGCCCCGCGTGGTCGACCGCATCATCATGGGCGGCATGGGCGGCGGCGGCGGTATGGGCACGCTCCAGGCCTTGCTGTCCGAGATGTCGGGGCTCAAGAAGCCCCGCGGCTTCTTCAACCGCATCGTCCGCCGCACGCTGGGGATGCGCCCCAAGCCGCCCCCCAAGTACCGCATCCTCACGATGATGGCAACCAACATGCCACAGTCGCTCGACGAGGCGCTGCTGCGGCCCGGGCGCCTCGACCGCATGTACAAGGTCGGCTACCCCTCGAAGGAGGGCCGGAAGCGAACGTACGAGGGCTACCTGGCCAAGGTCCGCCACGAGCTCACGTCCGAGGACATCGACAAGCTGGCCACCATCACGCCCTACGGGACCGGCGCCACGATGAAGGACCTGGTCAACGAGGCCCTCATCTACAGCATCCGCGAGGGCCGCGAGGTCATCACCTGGGAGGACATGATCAAGGCCAAGCACCTCAAGGAGCTGGGCCCGCCCGAGGACGTCGAGTACATCGAGCGCGAGCGCCATGCCATCGCTGTCCACGAGGCCTGCCACGCGGTGGCGGCCTACCGCACCCGCAAGCACCTCATGATCGACCTGGCCACAATCGAGAAGGGCGGCAGCTACCTGGGCATGGTGTCGAGCATCAAGCCCGAGGACCAGTTCACGCGGTGGCGCAGCGAGTACGAGTCCGACATCGTGGTGTCCCTGGCCTCCCTGGCCGGCGAGCGGCTGTTCTTCGGCGGGGACTCGTCGTCTGGCGTGTCAGGCGACCTCGAGTCGGCCACCACGGTGGCCACGCTCATGGAGGGTTACTGGGGGATGGGCCGCACCGTCGCCTCCCACGGCGTCACTCACAAGGTGGGGATCGGCGGTGGTGGCCGGCCCGGCGGCCCCGAGGACGACCAGCGCGACCTGCTCAAGGGCAACCTCGGGGAACGGGTGGAGACCAACTTGGGCGATCTGCTGGAGCGGGCCGAGGCCCTGCTGCGCGAGAACCGCTCCGAGGTGCTGGTCCTGGCCCACGCCCTCGAGACCCACAAGACGATCGCCGGTGACGATGTGATCGCAGTGCTCGACGGTACCCACGGCCCGCTCATCGACGGGAGCGCCTACCACGAGCCCGCCTTCCTCGCCGAGCTGGAGGCGTATCACGGCGCGGTCGAGGCCGCCCATGACCGGCACGAGAAGGTGTCCATGCCGCTGCCGAAGACCAACGGGCAGACGCCGGAACCAGAGCCAGTCGACGCCGGATCGAACGGGCCCGTGGGCCCGGTGATCCCCAACGGGGGGTCGGTGCCGCTGCGGGGCCCGTCCTTCATCTGAACGCTCACACCTCGATGGCGCGCTGATCCCGGGGGTCGGCGCTGCGGCCGACGTGCACGACGAGCGCCCCGCCATTGGCGGCCTGGGCTCGGTCGGCAGCATCGGGCGGGACCAGGAGCGTGACGTTGATCGTCGCGCCCGGCGCCACCGTGACCCTGCGGAAGCCCCGTAGGGCCCGGAGCGGGCGGGGATCCGACCCCAGGGGTTCGTCGAGGTACATCTGGACGACCTCGTCGCCGACGCGGGTGCCGGTGTTGGTGACGGGGACGGTGACGGTGATCGTGCGGTCCCAGGACCGGCGCCCGGTCAACCGGCCGTGCTCGAACGTGGTGTACGACAGGCCGAACCCGAACGGGAACGCCGGCGACCGCTCAGTGGCCTGCATG
Organism: Acidimicrobiales bacterium; assembly: GCA_035697145.1. Taxonomy (GTDB): domain Bacteria; phylum Actinomycetota; class Acidimicrobiia; order Acidimicrobiales; family VFJN01; genus DASQUK01. The sequence continues at coordinate 4,655 of DASSDL010000037.1, read as the reverse complement.
AGCCGGTAGCCGTGGAGCGGCCCGTAGCGCACGCTGGTGGCGCCGGGTTCGAACGGCGGTAGCTGCTCGGCCGACCGCGGCCAGGTGCACGGCAGCCGACCCCCGGGGTTGACCTCTCCGAACAGCGCCCGCGCCACCGCGTGGCCGCCCTCCATGCCCGGGTACCAGGCCATGAGGATGGCGCCCACCTGCTCCCGCCACGCGTCGGTGACGATGGCACTGCCGCCGATGAGCACCACGATCGTCCGCCGGTTGGCGGCCGCCACGGTGCGGATTAGCCGCTCGTCCTCGGGGCGGAGCGTGAGCTGCTTGCGGTCGCCGCCACTCCGCAGGACGTTCTCGCCCTCGTCGCGGTGGGTGTAGCCGACGACCACGACGGCGGCGTCGGCCCGCGAGGCGGTGAACCCGGCGGCGCCCAGGTCCTCACCACGTTGGTGCCGGACGTCGATGACGTGGCGCTCGCCGACCGCATGCAGGCCGTCGAGGACCGTCGCCACCGAGGGAGCCCGGACGTGGCTCGATCCCCGGTCCCCGGTCGCCGGGAGGGCCGCCAGCCAACCGAACACCGCCAACGACTCGACCGAGCCGGGGTCGAGCGGCAGCACCCGCCGCCATTCGCCACCCGCGGGGGCGTCGCCGTTCGTGGCGCTGGCGGGCCCACCGGTGTCCTCGTCGGTGGGCCCGGCGCCGTCGCCCATGTCCTCCGCCTCGTCGATCCGGCCCAGCACCCGGTTCCGGAGCAGGACGATCGACCGTTCTGCAACCTCCCGGGCCAGCGTCCGGTGCTTGACGCTGGCCACCTGCTCGATCCCATAGGCGTCTTGTTCGCGGGGTTGGTCGTCGTGGCGACCATCCCCGCTAACAAAGCGCAGTTGCTGGCGCAAGATTCGGAACGCGGCGTCGTCGATGCGCTGGGGCGGCACCCAGCCCGAGCGCGCCAGACGCGCCAGCCGCCGGAACCGCAGGCGGAATGGCATCTCGAGGTCCAGCCCGGCGTTCACGGCGTCGGCCGAGCGCACGCCCAGCACGAAGTCGCTCATCACGAAGCCGGCGAAGCCCCAGTCGCCCTTGAGAACCTCGGTGATCAGGTGGCGGTGGTGTCCGCAGTGGGTGCCGTTGACACGGTTGTAGGCGGTCATCACCGCCGCCACGCCCTCGTCCACGACCCGGCGGAAGTGGGGCAGGTAGATGTCGCGCAGGTCGTCGTCGTCGACGCGCACGTCGACCCGGAAGCGGCTGTCCTCGATGGAGTTGCAGGCGAAGTGCTTGACGCACGCCATCACGTGGCGCTGCACCCCCCGCACCAGGGCGGCGCCCATCTCCCCCAGCAGGTGCGAGTCCTCGCCGTAGGTCTCCTGGGCGCGTCCCCAGGCGGGGTGGCGCAGCAGGTTGATGCACACGCCGGCGAACAGGTTGGCGCCGAGCGCTCGACACTCGATGCCGATGGCGTCGCCGACGCGCTGCTCGAGGTCGGTGTCGAAGCTCGCACCGCGGGCCATGGGGACAGGGAAGGCGGTGGCGTGGCCCATGACCACGCCCCGGGGCCCGTCGCTGAAGCGGATGCCGCCGATGCCCAGCCGGGGGACGGCGCCGGCGACGTACGGCTCCTCGTTGTAGTGGCGGACCAGGCCGATCAGGCCACTGACGGGAGGCGTGTCGCCGGAGAGGAGGTGGAGCTTCTCGTGCAGCGTGAGCTCGTCGAGCAGCTCACGCGCCCGGGCATCGATCGGGTTGGCGGGGGCGGCGTCGGCGGCGTCGGCGGTGTCGGCGCTGTCGGTGGCTGCGGCAGGGGTGGCGGCGGTGCCGTCGGCTCGGGCGTCTGCGGCTCGGGCATCGACCGTTCGACGCGCTCCGGTGGCGATCGCATCCCCAAGCACCGGGGCAGGCTACGCCCAATCGCCGGGCGCCGTTGCGTGCGAGCATCGGGGGATGAGCGACCTCTCATCCATCGCGCCGGCGTTCGTCGACATGGCCCACCGGATCGTCTGGGCGACGGTGGCGACCGTCGATTCGGATGGACGCCCCCGCGGCCGGATCCTTCACCCGTACTGGCGGTGGGACGGTGCCGCGCTGACGGGGTGGATCGCGACGTCCCCGACGCCGATCAAGCGGGCCCACCTCGAGCACAGCCCGTTTGTCTCGGTCACCTACTGGACGCCGGGGCACGACACGTGTACGGCCGAGTGCCGCGCCACGTGGATACTCGACGATGCCGGCCGCCAGCAGGTGTGGCGGATGTTCGCCGAGGCGCCGGAGCCGGTGCGGTACGACCCGGCCATCATCCCGCCGTGGGCTGGCGGTCCCACGTCGCCGGCGTTCGCTGGGCTGCGGCTGGAGCCGTGGAGGCTCCGGGTCCTACCGGGTTCGGTCATGCTCGGCCAGGGTGGCGAGGTGCTGACCTGGGCCGCCGACGCCGGCGGCGGGTGAACCGGCCCGCGGGTCGCTAAGCGGCGGCGGTTGCGGAGCGCTGGCCGTCGCGCAGCCGGCGCAACGGCGGGAGTCTCGGCGGCGGCTGGCGGCGGGGCGGCAGGCTGGTGAGCAGGTCGGTCGTGGCCTCGGCGACCCGTCGGACCGCCAGCTCGAAGGCCTCTTCGGTCTGCGCCGAGGTGGCCTGCACGCCGCTCACCTTGCGGACGTACTGGCGGGACGCAGCCTCGATCTCCTCGGGGGTCGCTTCGGGCTCGAGCCCTCGCAGGGTGGTGATGTTCCGGCACACGCCGTCGAGCGTAACGGCGTGGGCGTACATACGTGGTGGGTCAGTGGTGGATCCGTGCTCGTTCCGTGGTGGCTCGGTGGTGGCCACGGATGTGAAAAGACCTGGTCAGGCGCACGATTGAGGCAGCCAATGAGGAGGAAACACCATGAACCACTTCGACACCATCGCCTTGGCGGAGCAGCACCGGGAATCGCTGCTGCACGACGCTCAAATGCTGCGGTCGGTCCCTCGCAGCCGGTCGGGCCGGCGGCCCTCGGTGCGGTCGCTGCTGTCGCGGGTCCGCCATTCGTGAGCCGATTACCACCCGCTGGTACTGGGTAACGTGCGCGTCGCTCGGGACACACCCCTAATCCTCTGTCCCCAACTTTGGGGGGTGCGTGCAGACTGCGCCGCGATTAGACGGCAGGTCGATGCTGGTGGACCGCCCGGCCGCCGGCGCCTCGTTACCAGTGCGCGCGCTGATCTGGGCCACTGGCGTCCTTGCGCTCGCGTTGATCGTGCTTGCCGCCCAGCAGCTGCTGGCCGATCCGGCGGGCGCAGACACCCCGGGCCTGGTCGGCGGGGTGATCCGCACGGTCGACCAGGTCGTCGACCCGGTTTCGGCGGCTGCACCGCCGATTGACGCGCCGGCGATCGAGTCGCCGGCGGAGGCGCCAGTGGCCGAGGCCCCGGCGGAACCGCTCGCCCCCGTCGTCGAGTCCTTGGCAACGGTCGCGAAACCGCTGGACTCCACGGTCGAGGCCGCCGCACCGGTGCTCGACGCCGCCGCGCCCGTGGTGGAGGCGGCGGCGCCGGTCGTGGCACCGCTGGCGGATGCCGCCAGCCCCCTAACCAACGCTGCGGCCCCGATCGTTGATGCCGTCGCGCCCGTGACCAGTCCCGTGGTCGAGGCGGTGACGCCCGTTGTCAACGCCGGTGGTCGAGGCCGTCGCTCCGGTGGTGGCACCCGTCGTCGACCCCTTCGCGCCCGTTGTGACCCCCGTCCTCGACTCCGTGTTCGGCGCGGGGGCCGGGCTTCCAACCGACCGATCCGACCTCGCACCATCACCGCCCGCCGATACCCGTCTGCCGTTGGCGGTGCCGTCCGGCGTGCCCGGCGGGTTGGGCGGATCGGCGTCCGGCGGCGCCGGACCTTCGGTTCTACTCGCCATCCTCGCTGGCGGAGTGCCGGGACTGGGCCTCGCCCGAGGCGGCGTGGTGCACGACCGTGCGGCGCGGCTGAGCGGCCTCGTCCGCGGGCCTGGGCGCCTTCCCGGCTGATTGACGTCTCACGTCGATCAGCCAGTTCACCCCACGAACACGGGAAGGATCCCCATGCAACTGCATACCTTCGCCGGCGCGCCCGTCGGCACCTCCAACAGGCGGACCGGGTTGTGAAGCCGATCAACGGGTCCCTCCGGACCGTCCTCGTCGTCGAACCCCAGCGCCTCGTGCGGCAGGCGCTGGTAGCGGCCATCGACACCGCACCGGGGCTGGCGGCCGTCGACGCCATTGCCTCCGGAGCGCGGGCCCGCGATGGCATCGATGCCGCCGTCATCGCCGCTCGATCCCTGGGCCACGGCTGGGTCGGCCTGCTCGAGGCCGCCACTCGGGCCGGCGGTCCGGTGGTGTTGATCGCCGAACACGGACCGTACGAGCCGTCGGTCGACACCCGCGGCATCGTCGTCGTGTCCCGCCAGACGCCGCTCTCGGCGGTCATCGCCTGCCTGCAGGCGGGGCCCAGCCGCATCGACGACCTGCCGGTGTGGCACGTCGAGGGCTCGGCCACCGACCGGCTGCTCTCGGTCCGCGAGCGGCAGGTGCTCGGACTGCTGGCGTCGGGCCTGAGCCCGGCGCAGGCGGCACGGGCGCTCGACATCACCACCTACACCGTCAGGGACCACATCAAGTCGATCCGGGCCAAGCTCGATCGTCCGACGACCATGTCGGCGGTACTCGA
>DASSDL010000036.1:0-22340 GCA_035697145.1 Acidimicrobiales bacterium | reverse complement strand
CTGCCGCTCTACTGGCTGAACGAGCCGAGCCGGCAGTCGGGCGCGGTCGAGGGGTTCCAGCGCAAGTTCGTCAGCCGCGGCGAACGGACGTACACGGAGGGCTCGCAGTGCGAGAACTGCCACGGCCCCGACGGGACCGGGGGGCAGGCGCCCTACACCATCACCGATGCCGACAACCGGTTCGTGGCCCAGGTCAACTGGCGGGCGCCCGCGCTCAACACGGTGCTGCTGCGGTACAGCGAGGAGGAGGTCACCTTCGTCATCAACTACGGCCGGCCCTTCTCGCCCATGCCGGGCTGGGGGGCGGCGGTCAACAAGGGCCCGCTCAACGAGCAACAGATCTCAGACGTCGTCGCCTACCTCGGCTCCATCCAGCTGTCACCGGAGGAGGCACAGCGCCAGGCCCAGGTCGCCCTGGCCGAGGAGCTCGGCCTGCTCGAGCCGGGCGAGTCGGATGACGACGCCATCGACGAGGCGCTCGCCCAGATCGACTACGAGGACACCGAGACCGGGCGGGCGCTGTTCAACCTCGAGGTGGCCGGCGGCGCCTACGCCTGCGCTCGCTGCCACACGCGGGGCTGGTCGATCATCCCCGACAGCATCGAGCCCGCCAACGCCGACCTGAGCGACTACCGCGGTTTCCCCGACGGCAGCGGCGCCCTCGGCCCCAACCTCACCGGTGGCCTCGTCCCCCGGCAGTTCGCGTCGGTCGAGGAACTGGCGTTGTTCGTCAGCACCGGCAGCGTCGACGGCGAGGCCTACGGCAACAACGGGATCGGCAGCGGCAAGATGCCCGGTTTCGGTGACAACCCCAACACCGAGAACGTGGAGAACGACGGGATGATGACCCAGGAGATGATCGAGGCCATCGCCCGCTACGAGGCCAGCCTGCCTCCCGCCGAGACCACGACCAACGCCCCGCGGCCCGGGTTGTCGGACTCGTCCGCTTCGCCCGACGGGGAGAGCTGACCGTGGCGCTCGTGCCCACCGTCCTGGCCGGGATCGCCTGGGACCCCACGATCCGGGGCATCCTCGCCGTCCTGACGGGCGTCATCGTGCTGGCCGGCGGCGTCTACCTGCTCCTGGCCACCAACCTCGCCCAGCGGCTCGGGTTCCTGGTGATCCTCACGGCGCTGTTCGGTTGGATGACTATCCATGGCCTGGTGTGGTGGCTCTACCCGCCGGGCCAGGGCCCCATCGGCGACATCCCGGCGTGGGAGGTCGAGGAGATCAACCACGGCGACCTGTCCCAGGCGCTGCTCGAGGAGGCCCAGGACCTCGACCCGTCGGGCCTGCCGAGCACCGAGGAGATCAACGACGCCACCGACGCCGAGATCGTCGACCTCAACGACGGGTTCGCCGACCAGCTCAACGAGTGGACGCTGCTGGCCGCCTCCGACGCATCCCGGGCCGAGGCGCAGTCGACGGCCGACGCCACGCTGGCGGAGGGCGTGATCCCGGGCCTGGAGGAGACCAACAGTTACGTGCACCTCTACGCCTTCGAGACCGGCGGCAAGCCCGAGCGCAAGAGCGACGGCGTATGGGACCGGGTGACGAACAGGGTCGCCAACACGCTGCGCATCACCAGCCCACCCCACTACGCAATCGTGCAGATCCAGCCGGCGATCCCCCAGGAGGAGGTGGTCGGCCAGGCGCCGCCCCCGCCCGAGGCCGACCCCAACGCAGAGGTGATCTCGATCGTGATGGTGCGCGACCTCGGCCAGCGCCGCTTGGTCCCGGCGCTCATCACGCTCGGTTCGGGGCTGACGTTCGGGCTGTTGTGCGCCATGCTTCACGCGCGCGATCGCGTGGTCGCCGAGCACCGCTCGGCGCCACTGCCGGCACCTACCGGAGGGGGGTAGCAAGTTGGGCCAGTACCTGCCCGTCGTCGCCATGGCGGTTCTCGCCACGGCGTTCGCGGCGATCAGCCTGGTGATGTCGCGGCTGCTGGCCCCCCGCCGTCCGAGCGCCGCCAAGCGCGCGCCGTACGAGTCGGGCATCCTCCCCACCCGGGATCCGCCCGAGCGCTTCCCGGTGCGGTTCTACCTGGTGGCGATGATCTTCATCGTGTTCGACGTCGAGATCATCCTCCTGTATCCGTGGGCGGTCATCTATCGGAACCTGGGCGCCTTCGGGCTGGTCGAGGTGGTGCTGTTCTCGGTGGCCGTGTTCGTGAGCTTCGTGTACCTGATCAGCAACGGTGCGCTCGACTGGGGGCCACGGCAGCGGGCCCGCCAGGCCTCCCCGATGGTCTCGGCCCAGCGGACGACCCGAACGACCATTCGCCGGGTCGGCCTCGACGGCCGCCCCGAGACCCCGGCCGGAGCGGCCGTGGGAGCAGACGACATGTCGCCGGCCGCGCACACCGAGGAGCCGGTCGAGCCTGTCGAGCCGGCTGCCGCGTCCGTTCCAGAGGGCGAGGAGGTCGCATAGGTGGGCTGGGACATGAAGCGGGGACTCGAGGGCCTCGACCACAACGTCTTCACCGCCAAGGTCGAGGATCTGGTCAACTGGTCGCGCCGGCGCTCGTTCTGGGGCGTGACATTCGGGTTGGCGTGCTGCGCGTTGGAGATGATGGCCGCGGGCGCCGCCCACTACGACCTCGGCCGCTTCGGCATGGAGGTTTTCCGCGCCTCGCCCCGCCAGAGCGACCTCATGATCGTGGCCGGCCGCCTGTCGCAGAAGATGGCTCCCGTGCTGCGCCAGGTCTACGACCAGATGATGGAGCCCAAGTGGGTGCTGTCGATGGGCGTGTGCGCCAGCACGGGAGGGATGTTCAACAACTACGCCCTGGTCCAGGGTGTCGACCAGATCGTGCCCGTCGACGTCTATGCGCCCGGCTGCCCGCCCGGCCCCGAGACGCTGATCCACGCCATCAACACCATCCACGAGCAGATCCAGAACGGCGAACTGCTGCGCCGCCGCGAGACCCGGGGCCCGGGTACTGGTGCCGGCCTGGTCGTCGAGCAGCGCGACGGCCAGCCCGAGACCGTCAGTGCGGCTCCCGTCGGCGGGGGGCGCTGAGGCGGCCTCATGTCCGACACCCAGGCGACGTCAGGGTTCGAGGAAGAGTCGGTCGCGGAGGAGACCGGGGCGGCCGCGTCCGTGGAGCCCGAGACCCGCTACGGCCTCCCGGTCACCCACAGCAGGGGTCAGCCGGTGCTGCACCCGTCCCGCGACGGATTGGTCGACCTCGTCCGCATGCTGCGCGACGACGAAGGCTTCCGGGTCTGCGTCGACGTCACCGCCGTCGACTATCTGGCCTACGAGGCGCCACGCCATCTACCCCCGGACGTCGAACCCCAACGGTTCGAAGTGGTGGTCGGGCTGCTGTCCCTGGACACGCCCGAGCGGCTGCGCTTGCGGGTCCAGGTACCCGCCGACGACCCCACGTGCCCGTCGCTGTTCGACGTGCACCCCGGCACCGAAGCGTTCGAGCGCGAGGTGTACGACATGTACGGCATCGAGTTCACGGGCCATCCCGACCTGACCCGCATCCTCATGCCCGAGGACTGGGACGGCTTTCCCCTGCGCAAGGACCACCCCGCCGGTGGGATCCCCGTGCAGTTCAAGGGCGTGCAGGACGCCAGGTGATGCGGAGGTGATGGCGTGACATCCAGCCCGACCCCCACCCTCCGCCCCGTGACGGCGTCGGTCTCCGACCGACCCGAGCTTCCTACCGACGCCACCGCCCGCACGTCCGAGGGACCCCAGGAGCTCGCCCCCCGCAAGGGCGCCGGCGCCGCCGAGCTGATGCGCGAGGTCGGCTCAGTGCTGCGGATGTCGGAGGCCGAGGTGGCGGCCATGGCCGACGAGGAGCCTTCCGAGGACCAGACGATGATCCTCAACATGGGCCCGCAGCACCCGTCGACGCATGGCGTCCTCCGGCTGATGCTCGAGCTCGACGGCGAGACGGTGCTGCGGAGCAAGCCGGTCGTCGGCTACCTGCACACCGGCATGGAGAAGACGGGGGAGACTCTCACCTACCTGCAGGGCCCCACCAACGTGACCCGCATGGACTATGCGGCGCCGCTCTTCAACGAGCTGGTGTTCTCCCTCGCCACGGAGACGCTGCTCGGCATCGACGAGGGCATCCCGCCCCGGGCCCAGTGGATTCGCATGCTGCTGTGCGAGCTCAACCGCATGTCGTCGCACCTCCTGTGGCTCGCCACCAATGGCCTGGACCTGGCCGCGATATCGATGATGCTGTTCGGCTGGCGGGAGCGGGAAGAGACGCTGCGGCTGCTGGAGATGATCACGGGGCTGCGGATGAACCACAACTACATCCGCCCCGGCGGTGTGGCCGCCGACCTGCCGGACGGCTGGCGCGACGGCGTGCTGCGGGTCCTCGACCTGTGCGCCCCCCGGCTCGACGAGTACGACGAGCTGCTCACCGGCCAGCCGATCTGGCGCGCCCGCCTGCAGGGCGTGGGCGTGATCACGGCCGACGAGGCCATCGCCCTGGGCGTCACCGGGCCGATCCTGCGGTCGACTGGCGTTCCCTGGGACCTGCGCAAGGACATGCCCTACCTGTTCTACGACCAGGTCGAGTTCGCCGCGGTCGTGGGCAGCTACGGCGACGCCTTCGACCGCTACGCCATCCGCCTCAACGAGGTGCGGGAGTCGATGACGATCGTGCGCCAGATCCTCGACGCACTCCCGTTGGGCGACTACCGGATCCAGGATCGCAAGGTCACGCCCCCGCCCCGCGCCCGAATCGACGAGTCCATGGAGGCGCTGATCCACCACTTCAAGATCTTTACCGAGGGCTTCAAGGTGCCCGAGGGCGAGGTCTATTGCGTCGTCGAGAGCCCGAGGGGCGAGCTCGGCTGCTACATGGTGTCCGACGGCGGCGCCGTGCCCTACCGCATGCACATCCGGGGCCCGTCGTTCGTCAACGTCCAGGCGCTGCCCCACATGCTGCGCGGCGGCCTGATCGCTGACGCCGTGGCGGTCATCTCCTCCATCGACCCGATCCTCGGGGAGGTGGACCGGTAGATGCCGCGGTTCACCTCGGAGAACACCGCCGTGGCCGACGACATCATCGCCCGCTACCCGCGGGCGCGGTCGGCCCTGATCCCGCTGCTGCACCTGGCGCAGGAACAGGACGGCTACCTCAGCGAGGACGCGATGGAGCACATCGCCGAGCTGGTGGACGTGACACCGGCCGAGGTGCTGGGCACGGCGTCGTTCTACGAGATGTTCAAGCGCGAGCCGGTGGGCGACTACGTGGTCACCGTGTGCACCAACATCTCGTGCCTGCTATTGGGCGGCGAAGAGCTGCTGCACCACCTCGAGCACCGGCTCGGTGTCAAGGCCGGCAGCACCACGGCCGATGGCAAGTTCACGCTCGAGGACGTCGAGTGCATCGCCGCGTGTACCGAGGCCCCGTGCATGCAGGTGAACTATCGCTACTTCCATCGGGTGCAGCTCGACGAGGTCGATCAACTGCTCGAGGACCTCCGGGCTGGTCGGCTGGCGCACGAGGTCCCCAGGCACGGGACGCTCAGCCGGGTTCGCCAGCAGCTGCCGGAGAACCGTGCGGGCAACGCACCGCCCGACCGCAACGTGGAACCGGCCTGGCTGGCCCGCAACCGGAAGGCGAACGGCGACGGGGAGGAGGGGCCCCGGTGAACGCCAAGGCCATCCCCCCGATCACGTCTTCCCGCTGGGACCTTGCCGACGGGCACACGCTCGAGCGCTATGTCGACACCGGCGGCTACGAGGGCCTCCGGCGGGCTCTGTCCGCCATGACCCCCGACGAGGTCACCGAGGAGGTCAAGGCCGCGAGCGTGCTGGGGCGCGGCGGCGCCGGCTTCCCCGCCGGCGTGAAGTGGGGCTTCGTCCCGCCCGGCGTATTTCCCCGCTACCTGGTGGTCAACGGTGACGAGTCCGAGCCGGGCACCTACAAGGACCGCATCATCATGGAGCGCGATCCCCACCTCCTCATCGAGGGCGCGCTCATCGCCTGCTACGCAATCGGCGCCACCCAGGCGTTTCTCTACGTACGCGGCGAGATGGCGCTGGCGCAGGAACGCATCGCCCAGGCGCTGAACGACGCCTATGCCGCCGGCTACATCGGGCGGAACATCATGGACGCCGAGGACTTCTCCGTCGACGTGGTCCTGCACTGGGGCGCCGGCGCCTACATCGTGGGCGAGGAGACGGCGCTCATCGAGTCGCTCGAGGGCTACCGGGGCGTGCCCCGCCTCAAGCCGCCGTACTTCCCGGCGGCCAAGGGGCTCTACATGCAGCCGACCGTCGTCAACAACGTCGAGACCCTCGCCAACCTGCCCTGGATCGTCAGCAACGGCGGCGCCGCCTTCGCCGCCCTCGGGGCGGAGAAGAGCCTGGGGACACGGCTGTTCGCGGTGTCGGGGCACGTCAACCGCCCCGGGGTGTACGAGGTCGAGTTCGGGACCACCACATTCCGCGAGCTGCTCTACGGCGAGCCCTACGGTGACGGCATCCGCCACGACAACCGGCTCAAGGCCTTCATCCCGGGCGGGGTGTCGGCGCCGTGGCTCTTCGAGGAGCACCTCGACCTGCCGCTGGAGGCCGGTGTGGTGGGCGCCGCCGGGTCGATGCTCGGCTCCGGCGCCATCGTGGTGATGGATGAGACCACAGACGTCGTCAAGGCCGCCTGGCGGATCGTGCGGTTCTTCGCGCACGAGTCGTGCGGCAAGTGCACTCCCTGTCGCGAGGGCACCACCTGGCTCGAGCGGATCCTGCGCCGCATGCTCGACGGCTACGGCCGGCCCAGCGACGTCGACAAGATGCTCGACATCTGCGACAACATCAGCCCGCAGATCACCTGGCCGCCCAAGCAGACGACCATCTGCCCGCTCGGCCCGTCGGCGGTGTCGCCCATCGCCTCGGCGGTGATGCGGTTCCGCGACGAGTTCTTCGCCTACAGCGGGGGCGGGGAGATCACGGTCCAGGTCCAGGGCAAGGCATACCTTTCGACCGCCCCGGCCGTCGAGGTATCCCAATGACCGACACCACCGAGGCGCCGCCGCCTGGCCCGAGCGGCCGTGGGAGCGGGGAGCATGTCCTCAGCGTCACCATCGACGGCCGCACCATCACCGCCGCCAAGGGCGAGCTGGTGATCGACGCCGCCGAGCGCAGCGGCATCTACATCCCCAGCTTCTGCTACCACCCCCGGATGAGGTCGGTGGGGATGTGCCGCATGTGCATCGTCGACATCGACACCGGACGCGGCCCCTCCCTCCAGCCCGCGTGCGTGATCGAGTGCGCCGACGGCATGACCGTCGCCACGGGGTCGCCGGCTACCAGGAAGGCCCAGGAGGGGGTGCTCGAGTTCCTGCTCATCAACCACCCGCTCGACTGCCCGGTGTGCGACAAGGGCGGCGAGTGCCCCCTGCAGGACCAGACAATGTCGCACGGGCCAGGCGAGAGCCGCTTCATTGAGGAGAAGCGCCACTTCGAGAAGCCGATCCCGGTCAGCGATCTGGTGATGCTCGACCGCGAGCGCTGCATCCTCTGCGACCGCTGCACCCGCTTCGCCTCCGAGGTGGCCGGCGACCCGCTGATCAGCTTCCTCGATCGGGGCAACGAGACCCAGGTCAACACCTTCCCTGGAGAGCCCTTCTCCAGCTACTTCAGCGGCAACACCGTGCAGATCTGCCCGGTGGGGGCGCTGACGGCAACGCCCTACCGCTTCAAGGCCCGGCCCTGGGACCTCGAACAGGTCGAGTCGACGTGCACCAGTTGCTCGGTCGGCTGCCGCGTGGTGATCCAGTCGAGCCGCAACCAGGTGCTGCGCTACCTGGGAGTGGATGTCGACGCCGTCAACTGGGGGTGGCTCTGCGACAAGGGTCGCTTCGACTTCGAGGCCGTCGACTCGTCGGAGCGGCTCGGGAGCCCGCTGGTGCGGGACGAGGGCCTCTTGCTCAAGTCCGCCACGTGGAACGACGCACTACGGCGGGCCGCAGCATCGATCCGCGAGGGGCTGGACCGCAGCGGGCCCGAAGGTTTCGCAGTGCTGGGCGGCGCCCGGCTCACGAACGAGGGCGCCTACGCGTGGGTGAAGCTCACCAAGGGCATCATCGGCTCCGACAACGTCGACGCCCAGCTGGGCGACGGCCTGCCGGCCGAGGCCGTCCTCGGGCTGCCACCGGCCACCATCGACGACGCCTGCCGGCCCGGCGGCGCCCTGCTGCTGCTGGGTCCGGACACCAAGGAAGAGCTGCCGGTGCTGTTCCTACGGTTGCGTCACGCTGTGCTCAACGACGACGTCAGGATCGTTGAGCTGGCATCGACGGAGACCGGCACCACGCGCCTCGCGGCCCACTCGCTGCGCTATCGCCCGGGGCACGCGTTGCCCCTGGTGCGGGCCCTCCTGGCGCCAACGGAAGCCGAGGAAGAGGTGGCCGGGGTGGCGCCCGAAGCCATTGAGGCGGCGGCATCGCTGCTTGCCGACCGGCCGGTCACGGTCGTGCTCGGTCGTGCCAACCTGGGGGAGGGCGCGAAGTCGATCGCCGCCGCGGCCAAGGTCATCCACGAGGCGCACCCGCAGGTCCGGTTCCTGTCGGCCTTGCGGCGGGCCAACGTCCGCGGGGCGCTGGAGCTGGGCATGACGCCCGGTGTCCTACCGGGCCGGGTAACGCTGCCGGCCGGGCGGGGCTGGTTCGCCGGCCACTGGTCCACCGTGCCGGAGACCAAGGGCCTCGACGCCACCGGGATCCTGCGGGCGGCATCCGAGGGCAAGATCGACACGCTGGTGCTGCTGGGGGCGGATCCGCTGGCCGACTTCCCGGATCGTGATCTGGCGGAGCGCGGCGTGGCCGGGGCCCGCACGGTGATCGCATGCGATCAGTTCCTCACCGAGTCGGTCAGGCAGGCCGACGTGGTGATGCCCGCCGCCGGCTACGCCGAGGTCGAGGGCACAACCACCAACCTCGAGGGGCGAGTCTCGACGCTGGCCCAGATGGTCACGCCCCCCGGCACCGCTCAGCCCGACTGGGCGGTCGCCGCCGACCTCGCCTTCCGGCTGGACGCGGACCTCGGGCTCGAGTCGATCGAACAGATCGGCGAGGAGATCGAGACGCTCGCGCCGGCCTTTGCGGGGCTGCTCCACGACCTCGCGGCTCCCAGCGGTGCGGACGGCGTGCTGGTTTCCTTGCCGTCGCGGCGCAACGGTGAGACGGCGGGCGAACCTGCCGCGGAATCGGTTGCCGGCGCCACCGATCCCGCGGCCGGAAGCGAGGAACCGTCCGCGGCGCCCGAGCCCGTCATCCCCGTGCCCGACTGGCGGGTCATCGATCCGCCGCTCCTCGACGCCTATTCGCTGCGGCTGGTGGTCCGACGGAAGCTCTACGACCGGGGCACGCTCGTGCAGCACGCGCCGTCGCTGGCCGGCCTGGCCGAGCGGGCGACGCTGCGGCTGAACCCCCAGGACTTCGACCGGCTCGGCATCGTGTCCGGCGACGACGTGCGGGTCACCTCGAGTCGCGGCCACGTGACGGTGGCCACCCGTCCCGACGCCGCCGTGCCCCGGGGCGTGGCGGTGCTCGACGCCAACAAGGGCGGCGGCCGGGCCAACGTGTTGATCGACGCCAACGCTCCCGTGACCGACGTGCGAGTCGAACGCCCATGAGCCGGCTTCGCCCGCCCGCTCCCCTCCGCTCACGGGTCCTGTCGCCTCCGGTGCGGGGCCTACCGCCTTCGGCGCACCAGCGCCTCAAGCGGCCCCGCATCCTCAGCGCCACCCGTTCGCTACCCGCCCTTCGCCGGAGGCAGCAAGCGGCCTCGGCCTACGGCCGAGTCGAGGTGTCTCCATGATTGGCCTCGACCCGCTGTTGGAGGGCGGCATCGGGCTGGCCGAGTTCCTGATCGTCGTGCTCAAGACGGTCGTGGCGTTCGGGCTCCTGCTCGGGTCCGTCATCATGATGATCTGGTTCGAGCGGAAGCTCCTCGGCGACCTCCAGAACCGCATCGGCCCCAACAAGGCCGGGCCTTGGGGGATGCTTCAGACGTTGGCCGACGGGATGAAGCTGATCCTCAAGGAGGACAACATCCCCGAGAAGGCCGACCGGCGGGTGTTCATCCTGGCGCCGTTCCTGTCGGCGGTGCCGGCGTTCGTCACGTTCTGCGTGATCCCCATCGCCGGCGCGTTCGACGGTGACCGGGAGGGAGTCGTCCGGCTGTTCGGGCACGACACCTACCTGCAGCTGGCCGACCCACCGATCGGGGTGCTGCTGATCCTGGCCATGTCGTCGGTCGCCGTCTACGGCGTGATGCTGGCGGGCTGGTCGTCGGGGTCCAAGTACCCACTGCTCGGAGCGGTTCGGGGCGCGGCGCAGATGGTCAGCTACGAGGCGGCCCTCGGCCTGGCCACGGTGGCCGTGGTCATGCTTGCCGGGTCGCTGTCGACCCACGAGATTGTGGCGACGCAGGCGGGCAACGGCTACGACCTGTTCGGTGTCATCCCGTTCCCCCGCTGGAACGTGATCGCCACCGGGCTGGTGCCGTTCGCCGTCTTCTTCATCGCCGGCACCGCAGAGCTCAACCGTCCCCCCTTCGACCTGGTGGAAGCGGAGCAGGAGCTGGTGGGTGGCTTCCACACCGAGTATTCGTCGTTCCGCTTCGCGCTGTTCTACCTGGCCGAGTTCATGAACACGATCACGATGTCGGCGATCATGGTCGTGCTGTTCTTCGGGGGCCCCGCCGGACCGACGTTCGATGTGCTGCCGCACTGGCTGTGGGGGTTGATCTGGTTCTTCGCGAAGCTGCTCGTGTTCCTGTTCGTGCAGGTGTGGATCCGCGCCACGCTGCCGCGCTTCCGCTACGACCAGCTCATGAACCTCGGGTGGAAGGCGCTCATCCCGCTGTCGCTCGGCTGGGTGCTGTTGCTCGGGGCCATCAACATCGGCCGCGACGAGGACTGGAACATGGCTGTGGTCGTGGTCGTGTCGTTCGCCGTGCTGGTGGTCGGATACGTGGGGCTGACGGGCGCCGTCTCGATCGCGCAGCGCCGCCAAGAGTCCCCCTCGGAAGAAGCGATTGTCTGATGGGCTACCTCGACGGGTTCAAGGTCACGTTCCGCAAGCTGTTCGAGGAGCGGGTCACCAGGGACTACGTGAAGGACCAGGGCGGCAAGCGCGTCAAGCCCATCCGCCTGCACGGGCGCCACGTCCTCAACCGCTACGAGGACGGCATGGAGAAGTGCATCGGGTGCGAGCTGTGCGCCGGCGTGTGCCCGGCCCGCTGCATCTACGTGCGCGGGGCCGACAACCCCCCGGAGGACCCGGTCTCGCCCGGCGAGCGCTACGGCTACATCTACGAGATCAACTACCTGCGCTGCATCCACTGCGATCTGTGCGTGGAGGCGTGCCCCACCGAGGCGATCACCGAGACGAAGCTGTTCGAGTTCAGCTTCAGCAACCGCCAGGACGCCATCTACACCAGGGCCGAGCTGCTGGTCGACGACGACGGCAAGCCGCAGCAGCTCCCCTGGGAGGACTGGACGGACGCCGACGAGGTCGTGCCCCACACCTCGGCGTGGGTGCGGGCCACGTCGCCGTCGGGAGCGGCTGCCTACGAGGGTCGGGTCGCCTGGTCGGGCGAGCTGGGTTTTGGTGTCCGCCCGCCGGAGACCGGCCAGTCGCGGCCGGAGAGCGAGGCCGACACCCACGAGGCCGACGTCATCCTCAGCCACCCCGGCGAGCCGGGCGGCCACCCCGTCGATACGCCCCTGGAGGAACTGGGGCATGTCGGCGAGGCGACCAAGTCCGGTAAGGCGACCGAGGCCGGCGACGGCGGCGATCACGGCGAGCGCGACGATCACAGCCGGGGCGACCAGTGATCGAGCTCGTCGTGTTCGCCGTCGCGGGTGCCGCCTGCCTGGCCGGGGCCGTGGGCGTCGTGGTCAGCAGCAATCCCGTCCACGCGGCGTTGTCCCTGGTGGGGACGCTGTTCGGCATCGCCGTGCTGTTCGTCGCCCAGGAGGCCAACTTCCTGGCCGCGGTGCAGGTCATCGTCTACGCGGGCGCCATCGTCGTCCTATTCCTGTTCGTGATCATGCTGTTGGGCGTCGACCGGTCCGACAACCTGCGCGTGGAGCCACTGGGCGGTGGCCAGCGGGTGACGGCTGCCGTGGTGGCCGCGGGTGTCCTGGGCCTGGTGCTGACCACCCTTGCCAGCACCGGTTGGGAGGCGACCGGTGCGGTGGGCGAGGTCGACGAGGGCGTTCCCGACATCAACCAACTGGGCGAGGCGCTGTTCACCCGCTACCTCTACGCCTTCGAGATCACGTCCATACTGCTGGTGATCGCGGTGGTGGGCGCCGTCCTGCTTGCCCGGCGGGTGCGTCGGGAGGAGGAGATCGTCGATCCCGGCCAGGCCGAGCGCCGGGCCGTGGTCACCGAGCGGATCGCCAGGGCCGAGGCCCGTGCCGCCCACACCGACGGCGCGCGCAACGGCGTCACGGCGGACGACGCCGAGCCCGAACCCGCTACCGAGCCCGCCCCCGCCCAGGAGGTGGGTTCGTGATCGGTGCGGTCGAGGTAACGCCGGCGTGGTACCTGGTGCTGGGCGCGGCGCTGTTCTCGATCGGCACCTTCGGGCTGCTGATCCGCCGTAATCCGCTGGTGATGTTCATGTGCATTGAGCTGATGCTCAACGCCGTGACCCTCACCTTCGTCACGTTCTCGCGCATGGTGCGCGACACAGGGGGGCAGTCGATCGTGGTGTTCGTGCTCGTGGTGGCCGCCGCCGAGGTCGTCGTGGGCCTGGCCATCATCGTCGCCCTGTTGCGCAAGCGGCCGGGCGCCACCGCCGACGACGTGGCGATCCTCGAGGGGTAGGGGGACCGGCCGTGCTCGACGCCGTCTGGTTGATCCCCGCGCTGCCGCTGGCCGGCTTCATCGTCCTCCTGTTCGCCGGGAGGCGCCTGGGCGAGCCCGCCGCCGGCTGGCTGGCGACGGTCATGTGCGCCGGCAGCTTCGTCGCCTCGGTGGTGGTGTACGTCGGCCTGCTGGGCGAGAACGAGGAGGGCCGCCAGTTCACCCAGACGCTGTTCGAATGGGTGCCGGCGGGCGGGCTGCAGGTCGACGTCGGGTTCCTGGCCGACCCGCTGTCGATCACCATGGCGCTGTTCGTGACCGGGGTCAGCACCCTCATCCACCTGTATGCGATCGGGTACATGCACGGCGACGGGGACTTCCCCAAGTTCTTCGTCTACATGAACCTGTTCGTCTTCTCGATGCTCATGCTGGTGCTCGGCAGCAACCTGCTGGTCACCTTCCTGGGCTGGGAGGGCGTGGGCGCCTGCTCCTACTGGCTGATCTCGTTCTGGTTCTCGTCCGACGCCAACGCCACCGCCGGCAAGAAGGCCTTCATCACCAACCGCATCGGCGACTGGGGCTTCCTGCTGGCGATGCTCCTGGCCTTTGCCACGGTGGGGACGCTCAACTACGAGGGGCTGTTCGACCGCGTCCCGACCATCGCCCCGGTCACGGCGACGGCCATCGGACTGCTGCTGTTCCTCGGCGCCGTCGGCAAGTCGGCGCAGATCCCGCTGTACATCTGGCTGCCCGACGCCATGGCCGGCCCCACCCCGGTGTCGGCCCTCATCCACGCCGCCACCATGGTGACCGCCGGCGTGTTCCTGATGACCAGGGTCAACCCCATCCTGGGCGCCGGCTACGACTGGGTGCCCGACGTGATCGCCTGGGTCGGAGTGATCACCGCGTTCGTGGCCGCCACCATCGCCGTCGCGCAGAACGACATCAAGAAGGTGCTCGCCTATTCGACGGTGAGCCAGCTCGGCTACATGTTCCTCGCCGTGGGGGTCGGCGCGTACGTGGCCGCCATCTTCCACATGATCGCCCACGGCTTCTTCAAGGCCCTGCTGTTCCTCGGCGCGGGCTCGGTGATCCACGGCATGAACGGCGAGCAGGACATGCGCCGCATGGGTGGCCTGCGCAAGTTCATGCCGCTGACCGCGGCCACGTTCATGGTCGGCTGGCTGGCGATCGCGGGGGTGCCGCCGTTCGCCGGGTTCTGGTCGAAGGACGACATCCTTCTGTTCGCCTGGGGAAGCGGTGCTGCCAGTGGGAAGGTGCTCTGGGCCATCGGTCTCGTGACCGCGCTGCTCACGGGCTACTACATGAGCCGCCAGGTCTTCATGGTGTTCTTCGGCGAGCCCCGCTGGCGCGCCGAGCCGGCACCGCGACCTGCGAGCGTCGGCGCCGCGGCCAACGAGCTGGATGTGGAGACCGACGAACATGTGCATGGCGAGCCCCACGAGTCGCCTTGGATCATGACGGCGCCACTGGTCGCGCTCTCGGTGCTCGCGATCGCCGGGGGTGTGATCAACCTGCCGTTCAACGATGACGTCCACTTCCTCGAGCACTTTCTGGAGCCGGTGCTGGGCGTGAACGAGGCCGAGATCGCCGTGTCCACAGACGCCAAGGTCGCCCTGGCGATGATCGCAGTCGGAGCGGGGCTGATCGGTCTTGCCGCCGCCGCGGTCGTCTACCTACGCCGACGCGTTCCGGCCGTCGAGCCCAAGGTTCTGGCGCATGCCTGGTACTACGACGAGGCCGTCACCGCCTTCATGGGCGGGCCCGGCCGGAAGGCGTTCGACGGCATTGCCTGGTTCGACGCCCACATCATCGACGGCGCCGTCAACGGCGTGGCCGGGGTGGTTCGTGCCGTCGGGGGGCGGCTGCGATCGGTGCAGTCCGGTTTCGTCCGCTCATATGCGCTGGGCGTGACCATCGGTGTGGTGGTCGTCCTCGGCTACTTCATCACGAGGGTGACGTTCTGATGGGCGCGCTGCTGCTGGCCCAAGAGGGGGCGCCCGACTTCCCCATCCTGACCGCCCTGGTTTTGGTGCCGGCGGTGGGGGCGGTGGCGGTGGCCTTGATCCCCCGGGCCCGAGCCGAGCTGCACCGGGGCGTGGCGCTGCTGTTCTCGGCGGCGGCCGGGGCGCTCGCGATCTACGTGCTGGCGGCGTTCGACAAGAACGACGCCGGGATGCAGTTCGAGACCAACCGCTCGTGGATCGGCGACTTCGGCATCTCCTGGCACCTGGGGGTCGACGGCATCTCGCTGTTCCTCGTCGTGCTGACGGCCGTGCTGTTCCCGCTCGCCCTGCTGGGGTCGACACCGTCGCACGACGCCAAGCCCTACTACGCCTGGCTCCTGCTGCTCGAGGCGGGCTGCCTGGGCGTGTTCGTGGCGCTCGATCTCTTCCTGTTCTTCGTGATGTTCGAGATCGTGCTGGTGCCGATGTACTTCCTCATCGGGGGCTGGGGCTACGCCCGGCGGGTGTACGCCGCCATCAAGTTCTTCCTGTTCACGATGTTCGGGTCGGCGTTGATGCTGGTCGGCATCGTCGCCCTCGCCTACCTCCACCGCGACGGTGTCGAGGACCAGAACCGCGCCGTGGCCACCGAGCTCCTCGCCGAGCAGGAGGACCCGCAGGCGGCACCGCCCGCCGTCCAGGCTCAGATCGCGGAGCTGCAGGCAGACGTGCCCCTCAGCTTCGACCTGGTGGAGATCGCCGAGGCCCGCACCGTCACCGACGACTCCAGCGGGGCCAACCCGTTCGATTGGACGGCCGCCCGCTGGATCTTCCTGGCCTTCGCCCTGGCGTTCGCGGTGAAGGTCCCGCTGTTCCCCCTACATACCTGGCTCCCCGACGCCCACACCGAGGCACCCACCGCGGGATCGGTGATCCTGGCCGGGGTGCTTCTGAAGCTGGGCACCTACGGGTTGCTCCGCTTCGGGCTCTACCTGTTCCCAGACGCCGCGTCCTTCTTCGCGCCGGCGTTTGTGACCCTGGGTGTGATCGGCATCGTCTATGGCGCCATCGTCGCCACCATGCAGCGGGACCTGAAGCGGCTGGTGGCCTACTCGTCGGTCGCCCACCTCGGGTTCATCGTGCTCGGCATCTTCGCCATCACCACCCAGGGGTTGCAGGGCGGGCTGCTCCAGAACGTCAACCACGGCCTCTCGACGGGCGCCTTGTTCCTCTTGGTCGGCATGATCTCCGACCGGCGTCACACCCGCGAGATCTCCGCCCTCAAGGGGTTGCAGAAGGCGGCGCCCATCTTCGCCGCCGTCTTCACCGTGGTGATGATGTCCTCGATCGGGCTGCCCGGGCTCAACGGGTTCGTGGGCGAGTTCCTGGTGCTGATTGGCTCATTCCTCACCCGGCGATGGTGGGCCGTGGTCGCCGCCACCGGCGTGATCCTCGCCGCCCTGTACCTGCTGTGGGCGTACCAGCGCGTGTTCCACGGTGAACCGGACGACGACAACCGCCACTTCCCGGAGATGAACTGGCGCGAGGGATTGGTGCTGGCGCCACTGCTGGGGCTGATCGTCTTCCTGGGCATCTACCCCAAGCCGGTGCTGGAACGGATGCAACCGTCCGTCGACCGCCTGATCGAGCACGTCGAGGCCAACAGCGACTACACCGAGCCGCCGGTCGCGACGGAGGGACCGGCGGTGTCCGCCGGCGAAGAGGCCCGTGACGAGGAGGCGGAGGGGTGATCGGCATCCTGGGCTCCCTGGGCCAGCCGCTGCCCGTCGATCCGGTGCCGATCGACCGGCCCGGTGTCGACTGGGGAGCGGTCGCCCCCATGCTGGTGCTGGTCGGCGGCGCGCTGGTCCTGATGCTCGTGTCGTCGTTCGTGCGGAGCCGGCGCTCGACGGTCGGCTACACGATCTTCACCTGCCTCGTGGCGCTCGGCGCCATCGGCGCCGCCATCCCGCTGTGGCTCGAGGTCAACGACGACGACCGGGGACCGTTCTCGACGCTCGCAGGATCGGTCGGGGTCGACGGGTTCTCCACCTTCGTGACGTTCCTGATCGGTGCAGCCGTGGTGTTGGCGGCCCTGTTCATCGACGACTACCTGCGGCGTGAGCACCTCGAGGGCGTCGAGGCCTACGTCCTGTTGCTGCTGTCTGCCACCGGCGGCGTGATCATGGCTCACGCCAACGACCTGATCGTGCTGTTCCTCGGCCTCGAGGTCCTGTCGATGGCCGTCTACGTGCTGGCGGCCATGCACCGGCGCCGGGTCACGTCGCAGGAAGCGGGCCTGAAGTACTTCGTGCTCGGCGCCTTCTCGTCGGCGTTCTTCCTCTACGGCATCGCCATGATCTACGGCGGCACCGGCACCACCAACCTGGTGACGATCCTCGAGACGTTCAGCACCAGCGCCCTCACCGACGACGGACTGATCCTCGCCGGGCTGGCGCTGTTGTTGGTGGGGCTGGGGTTCAAGGTGGCGGCAGTGCCCTTTCACTTCTGGACGCCCGACGTCTACCAGGGCTCTCCGTCACCGATGGTGGCGTGGATGGCGTCGGGGGTGAAGGTGGCGGGCTTCGCCGGCCTCATGCGCGTCTTCGACCTCGCGTTCATTGCCTACGCGGTCGACTGGCAGCCGCTGATCTACGCGGTGGCGGTGGCGACCATGCTGGTCGGCGCGGTTCTCGCAGTCGTCCAGACCGACGTCAAGCGCATGATGGCGTACAGCTCGATCTCGCATGCCGGCTTCGTGCTGGTCGGTGTCCAGGCTGCCACCGACCAGGGGGTCGAGGCGGCGTTGTTCTACCTGGCGACGTACGTGTTCCTGGTGGCCGGCACGTTCGGGATCATCACGCTGGTGGGACGCCGCGGCGACAGTCACCACAGCCTCGACGACTACCGGGGGCTGGCCCGGTCTCGGCCGGTGCTGGCCTTGACCCTGGCGCTGTTCCTGTTCGCCCAGGCCGGGGTGCCGTTCACGTCGGGCTTCTTCGCCAAGTTCTACGTGATCAACGCCGCGGTCGACGCGGGATCCACGTGGCTCGCGGCCGTGGCCATGCTCAGCGCCGTGATCGCCGCCTTCATCTACCTGCGGATCGCGGTCAGCATGTACATGGCCGACCCCGCACCCGAGGCGGCGGGAGGGGGAGACGTGGCGGGCGCCCCGCGGATAGCCGTCCCGGCCGGTGCCACCATCGCGCTCACCCTGTGTGTGATCGTCACCATCGGCGCCGGCCTCTGGCCTGGCTCGATCGCCGACCTCGCCCGCGACGCCGTTCCGGTCCTGGCCACCTTCCGCTAGTGGGGCGTTAGAACCCCCACTAGATCATCGAGCGCAGTGTGGGGGCGTCACGCGTCCCACTGACCCCCGGAGTGTGGGTGGCCCAATCGGGGGTCAGTGGTGTGGTGGAATGCCAATGGGCGAAAGCGCCGCTCGTCGACATGCCGAGAAACACATCTCTCACCGACACCCGCCTGGTGCGCCGGTCGCAACAGGGTGACCGGAGGGCATTCCGCGCGCTCTTGACCCGCTACGACTGGCGATTGCGGGGCCTGGCTCACGCGCTGCTGCTCGACCCCGGCCGGGTCGATGCCGTGCTCCGCGTCGCCTACGTCAAGGCCTGGCGCGAGGTAGTGCGCATCGACCCCCGCGAGGATGCGGCGGCCTGGCTCTACCGCGTGGTCTACAACGCGTGCATCGACGGGCTGCGGCGCGAGAGCACTCGCATCGGTGCCGCGCCACCGAGCGTTGCCGATGTGCCGGACGCGGCGGACGAAGCGGCGGACCCTCCTGCGCAACCGATGCCGGCCGGCGGCAACGGCGCCTCGTCCGCCACGGCGGACGGCCGCCGGGCGCGAGTGGTCGAGGCGTTGGCGACCTTGGCGCCGGCCGACCGCGTGGCCGTGGTCCTGGTCGATCGCGAGGGGTTCGCTCCCGAGTCGGCGGCCCGCATCCTCGGCCTCACCCCAGACGAGGTGGAGGCGCGGCTGGCCGGCGCACGACTCCGGCTTGCGCACCAGCTCGCCAACGTCGCTGTCGCGCCCACCGAGGAGGCCAAGCCACAGCCCGAAGATGCGACGCCACAGCCCGAGGCGCCGGAGGCGCCAGAGGAGTCGGCGTCACAGCCCGAGGCGCCGGAGCCACAGCCCGAGGGGCCGGAGGCGCCGCCCGAGCAGCCGGACATCGAGCTCGAGGCGCCGGCCGAGCAGCCGGACATCGAGCTCGACGACACCACGTCGGCGGATCCGGCGGACACGAAGGTCGGGAGCCGGAGCATCGCCGGCGGGTCCTCGAACGGAGCCAGCGGTGGCGGAAGCACCAACGGCTCGGACGATGGCGGAGGCAGCGGGCAGTGACGCCGCCGGCGACGGGCGGCGACGGCGACGGCGACGTTCCCGTCGGCCCCGGCGGGGAGGTGGCGGGGACCGGCGATCCGAACCCGGTGACCGTCGCGCTGCGAGAGCTTGCGCCCCCCGAGCACACGCCGAGCTTCTGGGACGACCTCGATCGCCGCCTGGCCGACGAGCCCCAACTCCGCCTGGCACCCCGGGCGGCCATCAGGCCCATCACCCAGCCGCCTCCGGTCATCGACGACCGCAAGCTTGCCGAGCACCTTGCCGGCCCCCGGCCCCGAGCGACGGGCTGGCGGCCGCTGCGCTTCCTCGCCTGGGGGCTGGCCATAGGGGTGACCGCCTTGCTGATCGCCGCCGCCCTGTACGAGCCCGACGACGAGACCCGGGCGACCGATGCCGCCGACACCGCCACGACGGCAGCGACCGGCCAGTCGACGACCACGACGGCGCCGCCCACCACCACGACGGCGCCCGGCACGATCGACGCCTCCGCCCCGCTGGCACCCGACGGCGTCGGGCCACTGCGGATCAGCACGTCGTTCCGTGACTTGCAGGCGGCCGGCGTCGCGCTCACCGTCGACCAGGCGACGTTCGACGGTTCGGGGGGCTCCTGCTACGACGCCCGGGTCACCGGAGCCCTCGACCTCCTGCTCCGCTTTCGCAGCCCGGTGCCCGACGAGGGGCTCGCCGATCCGGCAGACGGCGTGCTTGCCGCGGTCGGCATCGACTCGGGCTTGCCCACGACCCGGACCAGCGACAGGGGCATCGGCCTCGGGGCAGCCCAGGACCAGGTGCTCGCCGCCTATGCCGGGAACCTCGAGGACCACAGCCACCCGTACACGCCTGGCGGCCACGTCTTCATCGCCCCGGCGGCGCCGGAGACGGGCCTGGCCATCGCCTACCTGACCGACGGTCTCACCGTGGATCAGATCACCGTCGGCGCCCACGACATCGTCCGCTACGTGGATGGGTGTTCATGATTTCGAGGGGGAGGGAGACCCTCCCCCCTCGAGCTCCCCCCACCGGCTTTGGCCGCCGCCTTCGGCGGCGTCGTACTTCGGTCGCTCGACCGGCGGAGCCTCCGCCCCCCACGCCCCCCGCCGGCGCTCGGACTGACCGTGGGACGCTCTGGACCTGGCCACCCGACCCCCCACAGCCGGTCCTCGTAGGCTGAAAAACCTGGTCGGGGCGGCTTTGGCCCCTCGTGCAAACGGTCACTAGGCTCCCGCCACGTGTCGGATCTCCTCCGTTCGTACCTAACGGCCGGCGTTTTCCTGGTCGTCGCGGTGGCGTTGGTGGCCTCGATCATGGGGCTGGGGAGCCTGATTCGACCCACCCGCCCGCAGCCCGAGAAGTACGTCAACTACGAATCCGGCGTCGACCCCGCCGGGTCGATGTGGGGCCAGACCCAGGTCCGCTACTACCTCTTCGCCCTCCTGTTCGTGCTGTTCGACGTGGAGGCGGTGTTCATCTTCCCGTTCGCCACCCGAGCCGAGGAGTACGGCTGGTTCGGCTTCATCGAAATGGGCATCTTCATCGTCGTCCTGGCGCTCGGGCTGCTCTACGCCTGGAAAAAGAAGGTCCTCCGCTGGATCTGATGCTGCCGATGACGAGCAAGGACGATCGCTGATGGGCCTCGTCGAGAGCGGCAAGCTGCCCAAGCCGTTGACCTCCCTTCTCAACACGGCCCGCAAGTACAGCCTCTGGGCTTACCAGTGGGGCCTGGCCTGCTGCGCCATCGAGATGGGTGCCGCTTTCGCGTCGCCCCGCTACGACGTGATGCGCCTCGGCGTCATCCCCCTGCCCGCTAGCCCTCGACAGGCCGACGTGGTGGTCATCTCGGGCACGGTCACCGACAAGATGGTGCCGGCCATCAAGCGCCTCTACGAGCAAATGGCCGACCCCAAGTACGTCATCTCGATGGGTGCATGCACCAACTGCGGCGGTCCCTATTGGGATAGCTACTCGGTCACCAAGGGTGTCGACCAGGTGGTGCCGGTGGACGTGTACATCCCGGGATGCCCGCCGCGGCCCGAGGCCCTGCTCGAGGGCATCGTGCTCCTGCAGCAGCGCATCGGTAGGGAGGATCCGGCCGAGCGGTGGCGGGGCGACCCGCTCGTGGTGCAGTGATGTCGGACACGACCACGAGCGGCGCCACCACGGAGCCCCAGGACCCGGCTGGAGCGGCCGCGGGCGCCGAAGACATGACGACAGAGGTCGACGAGCTGCGCCAGGGCTGGCTCGACACGCTGACCGAGGCTTTGGGTGACGCGGTCGTCGGCAGCCACATCGCCCCCGAGCGCTCCCTGTGGGTGCGGGTCGCCCGCGATTCCTGGTTCGACGCCGCCGAGGCGGCGAAGGACCGGCTGGGCTGCACCTTCTTCGACTTCCTGTCGGCCATCGACTGGATGCCGTCGCCCTGGGGGCGCTACGAGGACTCGGCGGTGGACGTCGGCATCCAGCCGTTCGATCCCGCGGCATCCTTCGCCACCGGCGTCGCCGGCGGTGACACGCGCTTCCAGGTGTTCTGCCACGTCGCCAACGTGCGCGGTCGGAACGGCCAGCGGGTCGACGTGATCTTCAAGGCCGACCTGCCCAACGACGACCTGCGGATCCGCAGCCTGGTGCCCCTGTACGCCGGGGCCAACTGGCACGAGCGCGAGTGCTGGGAGATGTTCGGCATCAGCTTCGACGGCCACCCCGGGCTACGGCACCTCTACCTTCCGGGCGAGTTCGAAGGCCATCCGCTCCGCAAGGACTTCCCGTTGCTGGCCCGGCTGGTGAAGCCCTGGCCGGGGATCGTCGACGTCGAGCCGATGCCGGCTGCGGCAGGTGAAGACGTCGAGCCGGCCGCCGCCCAGGACGCCGAGGGCGCTGCCAACGGGGACGGGGACCAGGCATGATGGTGCTCCCTGGGGGGCTGCGCCCCCGGACCCCATCGCCGCCCGGCTCCCTGGCGGTCGCGCGGTCGGCCGGTCAGGAGCTGCGCTCATGACCGTCACTGAGCGCCAGCAGCGTGCCTACGTGGACGCACAGGCCGCCGACGCCCGGGTGACCGTCGAGCTCGAGACCGACGAGGGCATGACCCTCAACCTCGGCCCCCAGCACCCGGCCACCCACGGCACGCTGCGGGTCATCGCCAGGCTCGACGGCGAGCAGGTGGTGTGGGCCGACATCGCCCCGGGCTACATGCACCGGGGCTACG
>DASSDL010000035.1:0-3896 GCA_035697145.1 Acidimicrobiales bacterium | reverse complement strand
GCGAGGGTGCGGGCCTCAGCGACGTGACCACGAAGTTCGGCCGCATCCCAGCGACCGCGAGCCGACGGAATGAGCACATAGGTCAGCGCCAGGCCTCGGCGCCACGTGCGCCGGTTTATCCCGCTGTCGAGCCCATGGTTGGCGATGGCCTGCTCGAGCAGGGTCGCCGCTGCCGATTCGTCGCCCGCGCTCACGAGCATCGCCGCTTCGGCCAGTGCGAGACGAGCAGCCTGGCCGAAATCTGTATCCCCCTCGCTATGCCGGACCCGGTCCACGAGGCCCTGTGCACCCTCGATGTCGCCGACCCAGGCGAGCACGAACGCGGCCTCCGCCAGGCTCACCAGGACGAACTGGAGCACGCCCGCGTCCTCGAACCGATTCACGATCGAGGGCAGGGCAGCGACCACCTCGTCGAGCTGGCCCAGCGCCCAGCGGGCTTGCAAGTGGGCACCCTCGACGGCCAGCTGGAGCGCCGGGTCGGAGATCGGGGGAATCGCATCGAAGACGGTGATCGCCTCATCGGCCCGGCCACCGCCGGCCAGGGTCGTGGCGCGTAGCCAACCGGCCATCGCCTCCCACGTGTCGTCGAACACCCCCGGCTCGATGGCATCGAGGTTGGCGAGCACGTCGTCGTCGCCGCCCACGATGTCGGCGACGACCGCTTGGCCCAGACCGGCTATGGCTCGGGCGAGGGGATGCCCTTCGGCCCCGAGCTCGAACAGCCGAGGGAGCACCTCGGCCAGCAGTCCGCCGTCTCCGCGCCACCAGGCCACCTCGCCGAGCAACGCGAGGGCCCCCACCTCACCGTCGGGGTCACCCGCCTCGCGGCACCGCCGGAAGGCCGTCTGCAGTGGTTCCGTAGCGTCGGCCGGCGCCAGGACGGCAGCCCGGACACCGGTGGCGAGGGCGGCACCGGCTGTGTCCTGCACTGCCTCGGGCAAGTCGGCGAGCCAGCGGTCGAGCTGGCGGCCAGCGGGCCGGTTGGCACCGATGCAGGCGGCCCGCAGGATCCCGGGCACGACGTCGATCAGGCCGGCCTCGCGGGCCAGGGTCACGGCCGCGTCGTAGCGGTGCTCGGCGACCAAGTGGTCGACCGCTCGGCGCCGGATGGACGCCCGCTCGTCGTTGGCCAGGGTCAGCGCCGGCACGCCCCGCCAGAGCGGGTGCGGCACCCGCCACCCGTCGGCGCCACGGGCGACGAGCGGCACGCCGTCGAGCACGCGCGCCAGGTCGACGGGAGCCCCGAGCGCGGCGCCCGCCAGGCCCTCGTCGGCGCCACCGAGGTCGGAGAGCACCGCCAGCACCCGGCGGCGCTCAGGTCCGAGCGGTTGAAGGATGTCTTCCCACAGGTAATCACCGGCGAGGTCGTGCCCGGCGCTGGCCGCCAGCTCGGCCATCGCCGGCCAGCCGCCCGTGTCGTCGAGGCGCCCGATGGCGATGCCCCGGCGGGCGGCGAACCCCGCCAGCTCCTCGTCCGTGAAGCGCAGGTCGTCTTCGGCCAAGCCCAGCACGGCACCCTGCGTGGCGAGGCGGGCGAGGGGCACCGCTGGCGACCGGCGGCTGGCCAGCAGGACATGACCGTTGGCGGGCAAGGCGTTGATCAGGGCAGTCAGCCAGATGGCCCCCGCCGAACCTGGCGCGAGCAAGTGCACGTCGTCGATCACCAGGCAAAGTGCCGCGGGCGCCCGCCGCCACACGGCGTCGGCCACCGTGGCCGGATCGGGTATCTCGTCCATCGTGCCCGGGATCGTGCCGGCGGCTGGGTGACCGTCCTCCGTCCTGAGCGCGGCCATCACGTCGCGGGCCAGAGCAAGGTCGTCGGCATCACCCTGCTCGAGGCCGATCCAGACGTCCTCGCCCCGCGGCGCGAGCCGGTTCTCGGCGACTGCTTGGGCCAGCAGCGTCGTCTTGCCCATGCCGGCCCCGCCCACCACCGACGTCACCCGGTGTTCCCAGCGGCCGAGCAGGGCGCATAGCAGCCGCGGCCGCTTCAGGGAGCCGGGCCGCGGCTCGGGTGGCTCGAACCGGAACGAGCGAGGCATGTGCCCCGACACCCTAAGGCGGCCACGCCCGTCCAGCTCGCTTCGCGCCCGCTAATTCGCTTCGGTCACCTTATTCGTCCCCAGCTGGAAGCACCCGGGGGCCGCAACACGGGCGATTGCCGCCCCCGGGCTTCCAGGTGCCCCGGCGTCCCGCGGCCCTAGGCCATCTATCGGGGGGGGCGGCGGCGGTCGCCGGGAGCCGGTAACGTCGGCACCCGGGGCTGCATTGCTCGGGAGGTCCACTCATGCGAGCTCGACCGATCCGCCGGATGCTGGCCGCGTTGCTGTGCGCGGCCTGTGCCACCGTCGTGAGCGTCGTTTCGCCGATCACGGCGGCGACGGGGGCCGACCGGAACGGTCCGCCGCCAGTGGTCCGCTTCGCCACGTTCAACGCCTCACTGAACCGGGGCGTATCGGGTGAGCTCATCGAGGACTTGTCCTCGCCGGACAACGCTCAGGCCGCAACCGTGGCGGAGATCATCCAGCGCGTGCGGCCCGACGTCCTGTTGATCAACGAGTTCGACTTCGACTCTGGCGGAACCGCCGCTCGCTTGTTCCAGGAGAACTACCTGTCGGTGCCTCACAACGGCGCGGCGCCGATCGAATACCCGCACCGCTTCGTTGCTCCCTCGAACACGGGGGTCGCGTCCGGCCTGGACCTCAACAACGACGGTTCCGTCGGCGGACCCGACGATGCCTTCGGTTTCGGGTTCTTCCCGGGCCAGTTCGGGATGGCCGTGTATTCGATGCATCCGATCCTGCTCGACGATGTCCGCACCTTCCAGATGTTCCTGTGGGCCGATATGCCCGGAGCCCTGCTGCCCGACGATCCGACCACTCCCGAGCCGGCCGACTGGTTCTCCGCCGAGGAGTTGGCCGCTGTGCGCCTGTCGTCGAAATCTCACTGGGACCTACCCGTTGACATCGATGGGCGCACCGTGCACCTGCTGGTCAGTCACCCGACGCCCCCGGTGTTCGACGGGCCCGAGGACCGCAACGGGCGACGCAACCACGACGAGATCCGGTTCTGGGCCGATTACGTGACGCCGGGGGAGGCGTCAACCTACATCTACGACGACGCCGGGAAGCGGGGCGGGCTGACGCCTGGGGCCAGGTTCGTCATCGCCGGCGACCAGAACGCGGACCCGCTCGACGGCGACAGCGTGCCCGGCGCCGCCCAGCTCCTCCTCGAGCACCCACGAGTGAACACGTCGGTCGTACCGGCGAGCGACGGCGGGGTCGACGCAGCGGAACGCCAGGGCGGCGCCAACCTGACCCACCGCGGTGACCCCGCCCTCGACACCGCCGACTTCGCCGACTCGGCGCCAGGAAACCTGCGGGTCGACTACGTGCTGCCGTCCCGGCCGCTGCGCTTCGTCGACGCCGCCGTGTTCTGGCCGACCGCCGATGACCCGCTCTTCCGCCTGGTGGGGGACTTCCCGTTCCCCAGCTCCGATCACCGTCTGGTCTGGATCGACGTCGCAGTGCCCAGTGGGCCACCCCGATAGAGATCAGCGACGGATCCGCCGCAGCCGCGACGCTGAGCCGGTCGGCTAGTGGGGTGGCTCGTAGCGCCTGCCCGGTAACCGGCGAGTCAGCGGTGCCGGTGGCAAGGACGCAGGAGGAAGGCGCAGCCGTAGCTGCGGCGACGACGAGGACGCAGTCCAGCGGTGCCGCTGGCCGGCGGTTACCTGCGTTGTGCTGCGAGCCACCCCACTAGTGGCACCGCGCAGAAGTAACGCCCATGTGTCAGGCCACCTTGAGTGGGGTGCCGTCGTAGGTCCAGCGGAAGGGCTGGGCGGTGCGGTTGTGTTCGGTGATGAAGCGCATGATCTTGGTGACGAGGTCGTGGCG
>DASSDL010000034.1:0-5637 GCA_035697145.1 Acidimicrobiales bacterium | reverse complement strand
CAGCTTGGCCAGCAGCAGCGGTATTGCCGCCATCCCGCTCGCCACGTGCAGCCCCTGCGTGATGCGGTACAGGCCGGCCGGGCGGGCCGGGTACGTGAACCACGACGGGGGATCCTGCGCCAGGTGCGACCACACGCCGGTCAAGAAGCACGTACCGAACGCGACGCCGAGCCCGAGCCCCAACCAGGCAGCGCTCCGCACCTCATGCAGCTCGCTCCGGTGACGAGGGATCCCCCGACGCCGATGCATCACGGCCGCACCGCCCGACCGAACCACCGCCCGCCGCCGATGTCCAGCCCGGTGACCTGTAGCCCCGCGGCCGCGGCCAGCAGATCGAACCCGTCGGCTCCGACCCTCGCCCACGCGAACCACGGGCTCACGCCACGGGCCGACTCCAGGCGGGCCGTCATCGGCCGTGTCGGCACGCCGGGCGGCTCGACCTCGACCACGACGTGGCCACCGGGTCGGACCAGGCCACGGGCCCGCTCCAACAACGCCAGCGGATCGCCCCCGATGCCGATGTTGCCGTCGAGCAGCAGGACGGCGCCCCAACGGCCATCTCCCGGTAGCGGGCCGAACACCGAGCGGGCCAGGACCGGCGCACGTCGGCGCCGGGCCTCGGCGACTGCGGCCGGGCTGGGATCGACGCCAAGCGCTGGACGCCCGGCGGCCCCCAACGCCCTGACTATCCGCCCCGGACCGCAGCCGACGTCGAGAACGGGATCCGGCAGGGTATCCAGGAGCGCCAGCTCGACCTCGTCCGGCGGGCCATGCCAACGGTCCACCGGCAGCTCGATCGCCTCGCCACCGGCCCCGACGAGCGAGGTCACAGCCCGGCCCCCGACGTCGCCGGGGTGATCTCCGCCACCAGCGATCCCACGGCGGCGGCTACCCGCGTCCCGGGAGCCTGGTCGGCGACGGCCAGGGCGTCGGGCCAGGTGTCGATGTCGGTATACGGGTCCAACAGCCGGGTCCGCAGGCCGAGAGCAGTCAACCGGGCCGCCTGACGGGCGCCGGTATCGGGCCGGCTGGTCGGCACGCCCAGGACCGCCTCGGGTCGGGGCCGTCGCATGCCCAGCGCCCACCAGCCCCCGTCGGTGGCGGGGCCCAGCACGGCGTCCACGCCGTCGTCGATCAATGCGATCATGGCACGGTCCAGCTCGGTGGCCGAAACCTGGGGCGTGTCCATGCCCACCTGCAGCGCCGGGCCGCGGCCCGTCCCGTGCGACCACGCGTGCGCCAGGCGCCGGTCGAGCGCGCCGTGGCCCTGACCGACCACCACCACGCCCGGCGGGCACCACGTGCCCGGCCGCCCGTCGAGGGCGAGCACCACGCGGTCGGCTCCCGAGCCCAGCGCGGCGTCGAGCGTGTCGGCCAGGGCGGCCGCCGCTACCCGGGCGGCCTCGGCGGGCGAGCACGGTGGGCACAGGCGGGTCTTCACGTGCCCGGGGACCGGTTCCTTGGCGAGCACGACGAGGTCCACGGCCCCGGTCTACGACCGGGCATGGGGTTCGCCGGGGAGGATCGGCCCGATGTTCCGCGGCTCGTAAGGGTTCCCGATCGACCGCGGTTCTACCCTCGACGTGGTGATCGAGGCCCAGCCCCGGATCCTGGTGGTCGACGACGACGCCACTGTGTCGGAGGTTGTGGCCCGCTACCTCGAGCGCGACGGCTACGCCGTCGAGACGGTGGCGGACGGGCGGGATGCGCTCGAGCGGGCCCTGGCGGAACCGCCCGATCTGGTGGTCCTCGATCTCATGCTGCCGGGCGTCGACGGGTTGGAGGTGTGCCGGCGGCTCCGCGCCCTGGCGCCGGTCCCCATCGTCATCCTCACCGCCCGCAGCCAGGAGAGCGACCGCATCGTCGGGCTCGATCTGGGGGCCGACGACTATGTGTCGAAGCCCTTCTCCACCAAGGAGTTGGTGGCTCGGGTGCGGGCCGTGTTACGCCGGGCCCGGGGACCGTTGGCGGCCGCCGCGCCCGACGCGCCCCTCGTGCACGTCGACGGCGACCTCGAGGTGGACATCGCGGCACGCCAGGCCCGGATGGGCGGCGACGTCGTCTCGCTGACCGCACGAGAGTTCGAGTTGCTGGCGTTCCTGGTGCGCCACCCGCGCCGGGCATTCCGGCGCGAGGAGCTGCTCGAGGGCGTGTGGGGCTACCGCTACGGCGACGCCTCCACGGTCACGGTCCACGTGCGCCGCCTGCGCGAGAAGATCGAGCCGGACCCGGCCAATCCGGTGCGCATAGTCACTGTGTGGGGCGTCGGCTACCGCTGGGAGGGCGCGGCCGCGTGACCGTCAGCGGGAATGCCATCCACACACCGGTCGTGACGCTCGCGGTGGTGGCGGCGGGCCTGCTGGTGGCGGTCGGGGCGGCGGCGTCGCTGGGAATGCCCGCCGGCGATGCCGCCCAGCTCGTGGCCATCAGCTTCGGCGTGTCGATCCTGGCCTACGCCGGGGGACGGCTGGCGCTGCGCCGCTCTCGCAGCCCGCTGGTGGTGGCGCTCATCCCGGTGGTCTCGGTGGCGTTCGGATCCTTGGCCGCGGCCCAGGCGATGTTCGTGTCGAGCCACGACCTTTCGGCCCTCGTGGTGGTCGTCGCCGGCGCCGGCACCGCGGGCGTGCTGGGCGCCGTGGCGCTGGCGACGGAGCTGGACCGGGCCCGCCGCCGGCTGGTCGATGCCGCCGAGCGAGAGCGGGCGCTGGAGCGCAGCCGGCGCGAGCTGGTGGCCTGGGTCAGCCACGACCTGCGCACCCCCATCGCCGGGATCCGGGCCATGGTCGAGGCGCTCGACGACGGCGTCGTGGACGAGCCGGACGAGGTGCGGCGCTACCACCTGCAGCTCATGACCGAGGCCGACCGCTTGGCCCGCCTGGTCGACGACCTGTTCGAGCTGTCCCGCATCGAGGCAGGGGCACTGGCGGTGAGCGTCGAGCGGGTGGCGCTCGGTGAGCTGGTGTCCGACGTGGTGGCGTCGGCCACGGTGATGGCGGGCGCCAGGGGCGTTCGGGTTGACGGCCGGCTCGACGGCCGCCCGCCCGACGTGGCGGGGTCGGCGCCCGAGCTGACCCGAGTGGTGCGCAACCTGCTCGACAACGCCATCCGCCACACGCCGCCCGGCGGGCTGGTGGAGGTGGCCGTGGGCGGTGGCGACCACTACGCCGAGGTGTCGGTGCTCGACGGCTGCGGCGGCATCCCCGCCCACGATCTCGAGCGGGTGTTCGACCTCGCCTACCGAGGCGACGCCGCCCGCACGCCGGGTACCGCCGGCGGTGCCGGGCTTGGGCTCGCCATCGCCCGCGGGTTGGTGGAGGCGTTCGACGGCGACATCGCCGTCCGCAACGAGCCGGGAGGCTGCCGGTTCACGGTGCGCCTACCGCGGGCCTAGAGGCTGCGCCGTCAGGCGCAGCCGTGGCCCGAGCGGCCCGCCGCCGCAGGGCCAAGAGCGTGAGATACGACGTGTAGAGCCGGCGCTTGTCCGCGCCGGCTGTTAGTCGGAAGGGCGCGGACGTCGAAGGGCTCGACCGCCCGGAACCCCAGCCGTTCGGCCGCCCGTGCCGGGTTGGCGACGACGTGGCGGACGTCGCCGAGACGACCGCCGCCCACCACGATCGGTTCCAGCCCCGTGCCAGCGCAGCTGGCTCGGGCCAGGTCAAGCACGGTGCGGGCCACGCCCGAGGCCACGTTGAGCGGTCCCACCACGGGGGCGTCGGTGGTGAGAGCGGCCACGTTGGCGCGGCCCACGTCGGACACGTGGACGAAGTCGCGGTTCTGTGCGCCGTCCTCGAACACCTGGGGCCGCTCGCCCCGCTCGATCGCGGATCGGAAGATCGAGGCCACGCCGGCGTAGGGCGTGTGCTTCGGCATCCGGGGGCCGTAGACGTTGTGATAACGCAGGGCGGTCACGGCGGCGCCGTGCTCGCGGCCGAACGCGGCGCACAGGTGCTCCTGGTGCAGCTTGGTGGCGGCGTAGACGTTGCGCGGATCCGTGGGCGCGTCTTCGTCGATCGGTGCCCACGTCACCGTGTCGCCGCAGGCCGGGCAGGCAGGGTCGAAGCGGTCCGCCGCCAGGTCCTCGGCTGTGCGTCCGCGGGGTCGGACGTCGCCGTGCCGCTGGCACTGGTAGCGCCCCTCGCCGTAGACGACCATGCTCGACGCCAGCACCAACCGACCCCGGAACCCCGTGTCGTGCAGCACCCACAGCCCGGCGGCGGTGCCGGCGTCGTTGTCGTCCACATAGCGGCGCACGTCACCGAAGTCGACGCCGAGCCCAACCCGCGCCGCCTGGTGGCACACGGCGTCGATCCCCCGCGCCGCGGCCCGCCAGGCGTCGGCGTCGCGCACGTCACCGCGCACCAGCTCTGCGTTCGGCTGCAGCCACGGCGGGGGACCAGCGCCGTGGGCCACCAGCGAGTCGAGAACGACCACCTCGTGGCCGCCGGCCAGGAGCAGGTCGACGACGTGGGATCCGGCGAACCCCGCTCCACCAGTGACCAAGATGCGCATGACGACCTACCAGGGTGAGACGAGTGCCGCCTGGAGCAGCAGGGCCAGACCGGCCTGGGCCGCCAGCCAGCCCCGCCTGTCACCGGGGGCGGCCAGGGCGAGCCACGGGACGAACGGCAACCAGATGCGCTCGACCTCGCCACGCGACATCTGGGAGAGGTTCGCCACCACCACGGCGGCGAGGACGGCGCTGGGCAGCAAGCGGGCCGAGCGGTGGGGTGCCGTGAGCACGGTGGCGAGGCCGGCGGCCACGGCCGGCCCCGTGGCAAGGGCCAGCGCAGCCGGGTTGCCCACCAGGGTGAGGTATGCACCGGGTCGGTGGCCGCTGACGCCGGACCAGTAGGCGTGCCCGGTTGCCTGCAAACCCTCGATCCACCAGAAGCCCGCGATCATGCCGGCCAGGCCCAGCGGGAGCAGCACCCCGGCGGCGAGCGGCACGAGCAGGCGAACAGGTCCGACCGGCCGGTCGGCTCGAGCGGCGAGCGCCGTTATCGCGGCGGCCACGACGGCCATGAGGAGAACGCCATAGCTGAACAGCAGCGCCACACCGAGCACCATCCCGGCCCCGAGCGCATGGCCCCTCGACGACCGGACCGCGGCCACGGCGGCCAGCGCCACTCCGGTGGCCGCAAGTCCCGCGAACAGCGCATCCAGCGACGTGCCGGCCCACACGGCGGCCGGGAGCACGGCTAGCGCCGGTGCCGCCCGACGGGCAATGGCCTCGCCCGCGACGGCACGGACGGCCACGAGCGCGGCGGCCATTGCCGTTGCCCAACCGGCGATGGCCACCGCGGCCAGCCAGCCGCCACCGGCCAGGCCAACCCGATCAAGCAGCCAGGCCAGCACTACCGGGCCGGGCGGATGCCCCTGCACGTGGATGGGGTAGTCGCCCAGCCGCTCCGCGAAACGACGCAAGAGCTCACCAATGTCGTCGATCCCGGCCGCGAACGGCTCATACTCGTGGCCAGACGCGAGAGGCGCCGTCAGCCGCGACCAGCCGTCGGCGGCCCCCAGCGCCACGGTCCACGCCGCGGCCGCCAGGGCGGTGAGCGCCGGCAGCAGCCGCCACCGGACCCGCGCGGCCATGCCCGGCCCGCACCTCACGACCAAGCCGGCGAACAGGCTCGC
>DASSDL010000033.1:0-21857 GCA_035697145.1 Acidimicrobiales bacterium | reverse complement strand
GGCGATCTCGGCGACGGCCGTGAACCACCACAGCGACGGGTGGCGCAGCCCCGCCCAGCGGTGCGCGCCCAGGGCCCACAAGCCGGCGACGGCGTTGCCCACGACGACGACCCAGGCGCCGACGACGTGGACGTCACGCAGCCCCACGGACGGTGTGTTGCGCTCAGGACCGGGTGGATGGCGGCGACTGGCCGGGCGACGTCGTGGAGATCTCGTATGACCACAGCTCGCTCGACACCGACACCGGTCCCCCCGTGTGCGGGTGCGGCTTGTCGGTGCCGGCGTGCCCGTGCCCGAACGCCGGGCTGTTGACCCAGGCCTGGAACGACTCCTCGTCGCGCCATCGGGTGACCACCAGCCATGTGGTACGGCCGTCGGTGGGCCTGAGGAGCTCGAAGCCCTCGAACCCGTCCTGGTCGTCGACCGCGCCGGCCCGCGCAGCGAATCGGCGGCCCAGCTCGTCGCCCGAGTCCTCGGGAACCGTGATCGCGTTGATCTTGATGACCTGTGACAAGTCACTGTTCCTTTCAGAAGTGCCCCGGCGGTGCGGAGACACCCCGGGGCCGGACACCGGAGGCGAAGTCCGATGCCAGACGAAACCGTAGACCTATCCACCCGGGTGGATGCCCTCGAGGCCCGTGTCACCCGTGTGGAGGCCATGACCGACGTGGTGACCGCAATCCGGGCCGATGTGGCGACGATCACCGAGGGTGTCGACCCGCGGTTGGCGGAAGATGTGGCCGAGCTCGCCGACACGGTCGAGAACCGCGGCTGCTGTTGGCCCGGCTGCTCGACAACGACTAGCCGGCCCGTATGGGCACCTGCCGCCGCTCGGCCTACGGGTCGGGGGGCGGTTCCGCGCCAGGGCCTGTTTGTTCTAACCCATGGCTACCGGGACGAGCTTCGCCGGCTGAGTTCGCGTCCCTTGGTCGACCTGGGGCGGACGCCACGGAGGTCCGTGATGCCAGAGCCCACAGTACGCGCCATGCTCGTCGCCAAGGTCGACGAGCTCGTGACCATCCGAGACCTTGGCGAGATTCGAGCGGTGACCGAGCAACTCGAGCCATCTCGGCCTGGAGGTGGTCACCGCTCATGTGGTGTTGTTCTCCTGGGCGAGCAAATCACATCCTTATGATTTCAGGAACAAGCTGTAGAGCCGAATGTATCGGTCGACGGCTCACCGTACGCCCAAGAGCGCCCGTCGGCGTTGGTCAATCCTGTGACACGTCCTCACCGGCCCAAAATGCGTCAGCCTTGAGAACACCTGCAGCCGCCGCCGGCCAGCTCGGTTGCGCGGGCGTGGGCCATCACACCGGCGACGTGCCGTGACGCCATCACGATGGCGTCGGTGATGATCGACGAGATCCGGCTGCGGGCCCACGCCCGCCCGATCGACGAGAAGGGGCACTGAATGCCCCGACGACATCACGTCGCCGCTACCGTTAGTTCGCGGCTCTTCCAAGCTTCCCGCGTTGTGTCGCTAGCCTCCGCAGTTGTCGGGAATGGTGCCGCCGTTGGTGTTGAGGATGGCGGTGATCATGCCTTCGTCGAACCCGTGAGGGTTGGCTACGGAGCCGGCGATCGTGAACATCCCGAACGCGGCGTTGGGGTTCGTCATGTTGCACGCGCCGGTGAGGCCGTATGGGGGTGTGGGTCCCGGCGTCGCCTCGGCAACGCTGGCACCTACGCCGCTTGCCGCGAGTGTTAGGGCCGTCACGAGCAGGGTTCTCCGAATTGCACGCTTCATATGTTCCGCCTCCCTGTCCCCCAGTCGGCGACACCCACCGTGGCGCCGACACCACCCACGCTAAGC
The DNA here is from genome assembly GCA_035697145.1 of Acidimicrobiales bacterium. GTDB lineage: Bacteria > Actinomycetota > Acidimicrobiia > Acidimicrobiales > VFJN01 > DASQUK01. The sequence goes on along the minus strand of DASSDL010000033.1, from coordinate 20,044 downwards.
CCCGCGGCTTGAGAGAAGCTGAAGCACCCGCCGGAACGCCGTTCAGTCGACGTTGTCGTGACCGAACGTGACAGCTGTAGGCCGCGGCGCCCGGCGAGCCACGTTTGGACCGTTTGCGGGCCCACGCCCCGCCTGTTGGACGAGCCCGAGCCGTGACCTGCGACCAGCGGGAAACACTCACCTAGGCGTGCACCACCCGCCTGAACCGCGATCCGGGGCTGGTGCTCGAGCGGGTGGGTCCGCCCGCCGACGGCCCGGCGTGGAAGCCCGCTGAACCTCCCGGAGGTTGCGGGCGCCCCCGCCAGGCCGTCGGCCTTTGTTACCTGAGGCGCCAAGTCAGTCGTCGACCCGGCGCCCGGCAGGCTCAGCCACCCGCCGTTGACGTTGGCGGCGTGGACGTGCTCGTCGGCGGCGGCGCCGTTGTGCTCGTCGTCGTGGAGGGCGGCGTCGTGGTCGGCGGCGTGGTCGTGGTGGTCGTGGTCGTCGTCGGCTCCTCCCCGACGTCGTAGCAGAACGAGATGTGGCTCAGGCCGGCAAAGTTGCCGCTCCGGTTCTCCGGGCCATGCAGACCCGTGTCTCCCAAACTCTCGGGGACGTACGTGTAGATGTTCGAGGCGTTGCCGCCCTTGACGATCACCACATCGACACCGATGTTTGACGTCCAGTCGAAGACCTGGCCGTCAGCCGTGTCGCGGACGTCGATGGTGACGGTCAAAGTGCCGTCGGTGAATGTGCCGTCAGCCACGGGCTCGACCTTCAGCTCAGTCAAGCCCGCGGGGCACGGAACGTTCCCCGGTTGTGTTGTGGGGGCGACGTGCTCGGCCGACGCCGGCAGCACGGTGAACAGTCCAATGGCGCCCGCCACGGCGGCCAGGCCGATCACAAGGCTTCGCCTGATGGTAATGCGGTCGCCCATCGGCCTCCGCTCCGTTGACCGTGTCGCTGGTTGATCCATAGTCTCTGCTCCCGTCCCGGGGCTCCCCGGCCCCGCAATGTCGTGCAAAGTCGACTGGCAGCGACGGCCCGCTCCAAACCGCGTCGAACGCGGCTACCGCCGGGGTCAACGGTACGTTCCGCACCTTAACGATGGCTGAAGCTGCCTATGACACGGCGGCACGGTCGAGGTCGCTTCGGCTGCTCCCGCTTTCGAGTGGCGCTCACTGTGGTCGCCGCATCCCCTTGCCACACCGCCCACCACAAACGTACGTTCGTGTCCATGGGCAGCGACTGGCGAGCCGGCTTCGAGTACGCCTGGCAGACACCGGACCCCGAACCCGACGAGGGCCCCGGCCTGACGTGGCGAGAGACGGGCGCCAACTACTGGTCAGGCTCGTGGGGCAGCCAGCCTCGCGGCACGGTCATGCTCGAATCGGCGACGGGCCGCTGGGTCGCCTACGTGCGCCTCGAGGACCCACCCGGCCTCTCACCCATCACCACCGTTGGCCGCTACGCCACGGTCGAGGAGGCTCTGGTCGCTACCAACGAGGTGTGGGCGGCGAGGTAAGCCCTTCGGCCCGCGGGTCGGGCCGGTTTGCCTGGAAGTTGCTCGGGTAGCCACGCCAAGCGGACGGGCGGACGGTCCCCTGGTTTCCCAGTGCACCCAGGGGACCGCTTCGCGCCGGGCGGCCCGCCGGATTGGTCCCCTCCCCTCCGGCGGGCCGTCTCGCGTCGCCCTCGGCCTGCGGGTCGGTGACCGCTCCGCGGCTGGATAAGCCAGCACGAATTCGCGTCCCACCGAACGGGTATCCAAGAGCCGCTGGCGCCCGGCTCCCCAAGGCATCGCCTTTCCGACCGGGAGCAGGGCGCCGGCGCTCCATGGCGGACCAGCACACGAAGCATGAGCCGGTTGGACTTGTCGAGATAGGCGAACGACTCGGTGCCGAACGAGACACGGTCGAAGACTGGCGCCACCGTGGGCTGCTGCCCGAACCTCACTGGACCGTCGGCGAGCAGCCTGCCTGGTGCTGGCGGTGCGACATCGAGCCGTGGGCGCGGCGGTCGGGTCGCCTCTGAGCGCACAACCATCAGGCAGTTCGGTGTCGACGCCGGATTGCTCCTCGCGCGGGGTTTGGTCGAATCGGGGGCGCCTGTCCTGCCGCACGAGAACGTCGATCCGTCGCGATCGAGCAGGGTACGCCCTTGGTCGCCGGGGAGTCCGCCCTCCGTTGACAGGTAAGCAGTTACTTGCCTATTGTCGGGTCGTGGGAGACATCTTCAAGGCACTGGCCGATCCCACACGCCGAGCGATCCTTGATGAGCTCATGGAGCGCGACGGACAGACGCTGTTCGAGCTCTGCTCCCGCCTCGCGACGAAGCACGGCATGGGTTCAACCCGACAGGCGATCTCCCAGCACGTCGACGTCCTCGAGTTGGCTGGCCTCGTGAGAACACGGCGGGAGGGTCGCTACAAGTTCCATCACCTCGACACAGCGCCACTGCAGGAGATCGCGAACCGCTGGTCGATGCCTGATCCGGAGGATGACCGATGAAGATCAATGTGACGAGCATTCTGGTCGACGACCAGGCCAAGGCTCTGCGCTTCTATACGGAGGTGCTCGGCTTCGTGAAGAAGACCGAGATCCCGCTCGGCGAGCACTCCTGGCTCACGGTCGTATCGCCCGAGGATCCCGTCGGCACGGAACTCTCGCTCGAACCCGACGAGCATCCGGCGGCGCGACCGTTCAAGCATGCTCTCGTGGAGGATGGCATCCCCTTCACGTCCTTCGCCGTCGACGACGTCGTGGCCGAGTACGAGCGCTTGGTCGGTCGTGGCGTGCGGTTCACGCAACCTCCGGCTGACATTGGCCCGGTCACGACCGCCGTGTTCGATGACACGTGCGGCAACCTCATCCAGATCGCGGCCGAGAAGAACTGAACGGCGGTCGACATCGAGTCGGCCGCGCTGAGGAGTGGGTTTCCAAGGATTCGCCGAGCGACGCGGGCAGGAGCCTGAACCGACTGAACCGCACTGTGCTCCGAGGACGCGGATCACGTCCATATTCGGTCGATCTGTCGCGGCCGAGGCCGTCGATCGCACTGCTGATCAAGCCATAGCGGTACGGCCCGCAGCGCGCACGTATTGCTTCGCTGCGGGCGGCCCCTGCCCATCCGATCGTCAGTACAGAACGACGGCGAGCGAGATCGGCATCAGATATGGGTGGTGTCTAGGCCGGGGCTAGGACGGCGTCGTCAAGCACGAGGTCGGCGATTAGGCAGGGCGGGGGTGGACAGTCCTTTCCGTTGGCGTAGACCAGCTCGCCGACGGGATTCTCAGTCCGGGCTTCGAGCAGGACGATTGCGCCGTCTTGGTCGACACGGCTCACCGTGAGCGACGCTTGTTGTGTCGCGTGCAACACGACGCCGCGGTATCAGCGGGACGCCGCGGACTCCACGCCGGCGAACACGTCGTGATCGTGGTGGCCGGCCGGAACACCCCGCCGGATGAAGAACTCGGTGCCCATGGCGGCACGAAATGCTTCGGGCGACATGGCCAGGAACAGGCCGGTGTCCTGTACCTGGCTGGCATGGGCGGCGATGGCCGCACGCTTGCGGTCGAGGAAATCGCCCACGTCGACCACAGTGGTGATCGCATCGTCGGGCACGCCGAAGACGACCGACTCGTCGTCGAGGTCGGGCGCGTCGCCGATGTGTTGACCGGCGGCCGCCGCCTGGGCGATGAGCGCCTTGACGTGCGCGCGGCTCATCGTGGCCTCGAGCACGTGCGGCGTCCCGGCCAGCTCCGCGGCCCGGCTGCCCACCCGGTTGACCTGGATGTGATCGGGGTGGCCGTAGTTGCCGTTCTCGTCGTAGATGGTGAGGACGTCGGCAGACTCCTCCCGCAGGATCCCCGCGACCCGAGTGGCGGCGGCCTCGACGTCGGCCCGCCAGAAGGAGTCGGGATCGTCGTTGTCGGCGGTGCCCATCATCCCCGAGTCTCGGTAGCCCAACCACACAACTCGGTGGACACCCAGCGCCTCGGCCGACTGCATGGCTTCGGCCATCCGCCGTTCGACCAGCGACTCACCCGGCTCGAGCAGGCCATCGGGCGCTTCGCCGACGTCGCCCCGGGTCGCATACACCACCACGACGCGGTGGCCGTCGTGTACCGCCTTGGCCAGCGAGCCCGACTGCAGCAGGCACTCGTCGTCGGGGTGGGCGTGGAACGCGACCAGGGTTGCCATGGGCAGTAGTTTGCCGGCGACGACCGACGTCTTGGGTTCTGGTCGTATCTGTGCGGCATATGACCGCACAACTCCGACCAGTTCGCGTGGTCAGGCGATGGCGCCCGCCTCACGCAGCTTGGCGACCCGGTCGGCGTCGAAGCCGGCCGCGGCCAGGATCTCGTCGGTGTGCTGGCCGGCATGCGGCGGGGGCGACGCGATCTCGGGCGCGGTGCGGCTGAACCGGGGCGCCGGCCCCGGCTGACGGATGCCGGCGACCTCGATGAACGTGTGGCGGTCGACGTTGTGGGGGTGCTCGATCGCCTCGGGGATCGACAGGACCGGGGCGAAGCACACATCGGTGCCTTCCATCAGCTCGGACCACTCGTCACGAGTCTTGGTCTTGAAGATCGCCGCCAGCCGCTCCTTGAGCGCCGGCCACTGCACCCGGTCGTGCTGCCAGGGAAGCTCCTCGCCCTCGAGCCCGGTGAGCCGGAGCAGCTCCGCATAGAACTGGGGCTCGATCGAACCGATCGACACGTACTTGCCGTCCGCCGTCTCGTAGACGTTGTAGAAGTGGGCGCCGGTGTCGAGCATGTTGGTGCCGCGCTCGTCGTCCCAGACACCCATGGCGCGCAGCGCGTGCGTCATGGTCATGAGCACGGCGGCGCCGTCCACCATGGCGGTGTCGACCACTTGGCCCCGTCCGGAGCGCTGGGCCTCGAGCACCCCGCACACGACGCCGAAGGCCAGCAGCATGCCGCCGCCGCCGTAATCGCCGATGAGGTTGAGCGGCGGGACCGGGGCCTCGCCCCGTCGTCCGATGGGATCGAGCGCGCCCGCCAGGGCGATGTAGTTGATGTCGTGTCCCGCCGCCGCCGCTAGCGGACCGTCCTGCCCCCACCCCGTCATCCGGCCGTAGACCAGCTTGGGGTTGCGTGCCAGGCACTCGTCGGGGCCGATGCCCAGCCGCTCGGCGACCCCGGGGCGGAAGCCCTCGATGAGGGCGTCCGCCTGCTCGACCAGGTCGAGCACCACGGCGACGCCATCCGGGTTCTTCAGGTCGACGCCGATCGACCGACGCCCCCGGTTGTTCAGGTCGGCGGGGGGGCTGGCGGGATCGCCACCGGCCACGTTCTCGGCCCTGTCGACCCTGATGACCTCGGCCCCCATGTCGGCCAGCATCATGGCGCAGAACGGGCCGGGCCCGATCCCGGCGATCTCGACGACGGTGATTCCAGCCAGGGGTCCCATCGAGGCGTCCTCCGTTGCGTTGCTCTAGGCGGTTGGCTGGTGCTGGGCACAGTGGCCGCAGATGGCGTCCACCAGCGTCGGCCACAGCGGCCGGGGCAGGTCGTGGCCCATGCCGTCGACCATCAACAGCTTGGCATCGGGGATCACCTCGGCGGTGCGCTCGCCACCCGACGGTTGGACCAGCGTGTCGGCGGTGCCGTGGATCACCAGCGACGGGATGGCGAGCGTGGCCAAAGCGGAGGACCGGCTGCCCGAGGCGAGGATTGCGGCCAGCTGCCGGGCGATGCCCAGGGGTTCGTGGCAGCGGTCCCAGGACTCACCGGCCAGCCGGCGAAGGTGGTCAGCGTCGAACAGGCCGGGGCTCCCCCACACGTGGGCTTGGCGCACGGCCCCGTCCTGGGCCTCCTCGCGGGTCTGCGCCGGGGGCTCAACGACCGCCGCCATCGCCTCGGCAGTCGGGTGGCCGACGTCGGCGTCGCCGGTGGTGGACATGATCGAGGTCAGGGTCATCACTCGTGCGGGGTGGGCCAGGGCGATCGATTGGGCGATCATGCCGCCCATCGACACGCCCACGACATGGGCCCGATCCACGCCGAGGTGGTCGAGCAGCCCGACGGCGTCGGCGGCCATGTCGGACAACAGGTAGGGCACGGGGGGCGGCGACGAGCCGGACGCCTCTGACGTGAACAGCCCGAAAACGTCGACCCCACCCTCGTGGTGGGTGGACAGCCCGACGTCGCGGTTGTCGAAGCGCACGACGTGGAACCCGCGCTCGGCGATGAGACTGCACAGTTCGGGATCCCACTGGATCAGCTGACCCCCGAGGCCCATCACGAGCAACACCGTGGGATCTGACGGGTCGCCCGTCGTGTCGTAGCAGATCTCGATCCCGTTGGTCTTGGCGATCGGCAGTTCGCTCATGGCGCCATGGTGTTGCCTCTTGACCGGCGGGTCAAGCGGGGTTCGTGCCACCATCACCTCGTGCCCACCTTCGGCGTCCACACCGGGCTCCAGAACGCGACGGTGTCCGACCTCCGCAGCCTGTGGCGGCGGGCCGAGGACGCCGGCTTCGACGCCATCACCGTCTGGGATCACCTGTACTCGTCGGACCTCAGCACGTACGAGTGCCACGAGGCGGTTGCCATGCACGCCGCCCTGGCCTGCGCCACCACGCGGGTGCGCTGCGGCTGCCTGGTCTACTGCGTCGGCTTCCGGCACCCGGGCGTCCTGGCCAAGGCCATCGCCACCATCGATCACCTGTCCGGTGGACGGGCGGAGATCGGCCTCGGCGCCGGCTGGGCCCAGGCGGAGTACGCGGCGTACGGCTTTCGGTTCCCGCCCGCGGGCGAGCGGCTGGACCTGCTGGACGAGGCGGCCGGCGCCATCCGCAGCCTGCTGCACGACGGGAAGGCGGGCGTGGCCGGCACGCACGTTCGGTTGCGCGACGCGCGGCTCGAACCTCGGCCGGTCCAGCCGCAGCTGCCGATCTGGATCGGGGGCGCTGGCGAGCGGCGCACGGCCCGCATCGTCGCTCGCCACGGCGACGGCTGGAACGTGCCCTTCGTCGGTGCCGACGTACTGGCCCGCAAGCGACGGGCCCTCGTCGAACACTGCGCCGCGGAAGACCGCGATCCCGGCGGAGTGCGGATCGGCGTCAACGTCGCATTCTGCGACGACGAGCCGTCGTTGGTCGCCCAGTTCGGGCCCCGCGCCGACGCCGTGCGGCCGGGCGCCGTGGTGGGCACCAGCGTCGACGAGGCGACCGACGCCCTCGGCCGGTACGTGGCCGCAGGCGCCGACCAGGTCAACGTGGCCCTGCGAGCTCCGTGGAACCATGGCGCGCTCGATCGGGCGGCCGCTGCGGCGGCGACGGTGCGCTAGGCCCGAGCATCGGCACGGACCGCAGGACGGCAGCAGGACGCGAGGCAGCGCATGTCCGACCAGCGCATCGACGAGCTGAGCGGGGCCGCGGTCATGGTCGCGGGCGGCCGTCAGCAGCGCCCCCACCGGCCGTCGACGCCCTGCCCCTTCTGCGTCGGCGGGCTGGAGGCGCCCGAGCCGTACGACGTGAAGGCCTTCGTCAACCGCTGGCCATCGTTCCCCGACGGCCGTAGCGAGGTGGTGCTCTACACGCCCGAGCACGACGCCAGCTTCGCCGACCTGGGCGCGCAGGGCGCCCGGCGGGTCGTCGACCTGTGGACCGACCGCACGGCCGCCCTGGGAGCCCGCGACGACGTCGCGTACGTGCTGGTGTTCGAGAACCGGGGCGTTGAGGTGGGCGCCACCATCTCGCACCCGCACGGGCAGATCTACGCCTACGACGAGGTACCCGCGGTCCCGCTGACGGAACTACGGCGGACCGCGCGAGGCGACTGTTCGTTGTGCGCGCCGCGCGACCCGGCGCTCGAGGTCGCCGCGGCCGCCGACTGGCGAGCCTGGGTGCCGACCGCCAGCGCCTACCCCTACGGGATGCTGCTGGCGCCCGACGTCCACCGCGCCGACCTGCCCTCGCTCGACGGCCCGCAGCGGGACGGCCTGGCCGACATCCTCGCCGACGTGCTGGCCCGCCTGGACCGGCTGTTCGACGCCCCACTCCCCTACATGATGTGGATCCACCAACGGCCAACCGACGGCGGTCCGTGGCCCGAGGCCCACCTCCATGTGCATATCGTCTCGCCGATGCGATCGCCCGACGTCCAGCGCTACGTGGCCGCCGGCGAGCTGGGCAGCGGTGTGTTCGTCAACCCGGTGGTCCCCGAGGATGCCGCCGCGGCACTACGAGGAGCGTGATGGGACTGCGATCGTGGGCGCCGGGACGGGTCAACCTGATCGGTGACCACACCGACTACATGGGAGGGCTCGTCCTGCCAATGGCAATCGGCCTCGGCACCGAGATCACCGGTGACCGGGGTGGCAACTGGGTGATGCTGGGATCGGAGCGGTTCGACGGCGTGGCCGAGATAGCGCTGGACGGCGGCGACGACCCGGCCAAGGTGGAGCCGCCGTGGGCACGGTACGTGGCGGCGGTGGTGGCCGAGCTGCGGCCCGACAACGGGCTCGTCGGCATGGTCCACTCGGAGCTGCCGCCAGGCACCGGACTGGCCTCGAGCGCGGCGCTCGAGGTGGCGCTCGCCGCCGCGCTCGGCGCCGACCTCGGCGACCCCGTCGGCGTTGCCGAGGCATGCCTGCGGGCAGAGCAGCGGGCCGTCGGCGTGCCCTGCGGGATCATGGACCAGCTCGTCGCCGTGGCCGCCGAGGCGGATCAGGTCCTGCGCATCGATTGCCGGAGCCTCGCCATCGAGAAGTTGCCCTTCCCCGCCGACGCCGAGATCGTGGTGGTCGACTCGGGCGAGCGCCGGGAGCTGTCGGGCTCCGCCTACGCCCAGCGGCGCAAGGAGTGCGAGGCGGCCGAGGAGATCGTCGGTCCCCTGCGGGACGCGTCACCGTCCGCCGTCGAGGCCATCGACGACCCGCTCCTCCGCCGTCGGGCGCGGCACGTGACCACCGAGGACGATCGCGTCGACGCCCTCGGGGCAGCGCTGGCCGACGGGCAGCTGCGCTACGCCGGCGAGTTGCTCGTCGCCAGCCACGCCAGCCTGCGCGACGACTTCGACGTCACCACGCCGGCGCTCGACGCGCTGGTGGTCGCCCTGCGGGGCGTTCCGGGGGTGTACGGGGCTCGGGTGACGGGCGCCGGCTTCGGCGGCTGCGTGGTGGCGTTGTGCCAGCCCAAGACCAGGCTCAGGATGCCGGTCCTGTGGCGGGGTCGACCGGCCGGCGGGGCGTGGGTCAGTGACAACTGAGGGTTCCTCCCGCGGCAACGGCCGCCAGGGCGACTGATCCCGCGGGGAAAGCGGTCACGAGCCCAGCTGACGGCGCAGCCGCTCCGCAGCCGCGGGGGTGCGCACGCCCCACCAGAACAGGTCCTGGCCGTCGACCAGCACCACCGGCGCCACCTCGGCGAGCAGCGGGATGTGCCGCTCGCCGAAGGGATAGGGCTCGCTGGGCGCCAGCACCACGTCGGGCCGGCGGTCCCGGGCCGCCTCCAGCGACACGGTCGGGTAGCGATCGTCGGCGTCGGCGAACACGTTGTCGACGCCGATGGTGGCGAGCAGCGACGAGCCGTAGGTCCCGCCGGCCAGGCTCATCCATGGCCGCTTCCAGACGGGAACGAAGGCCCGCAGCCGCTCGTCGCTCTGCGGGCGGGTGTCGATCTCCTCCACGCGGTCGGGATCGACGCCCACAAGCCCGGCCAGGCTCCGGAGGGCGGGCGCCACATCGGCGACGCCGTCGATCGACAGGGCCGCCATGGTGATGCCCGCCTCGGCCAAGGCGTCGGCATCCTCACGGCGGTTCTCCTCCACGCAAAGCACCACCAGGTCGGGACGGAGGTCGACGATGCCCGCGACATCAGGATCCTTGGTGCCGCCCACGTGCGGGAGATCCGGCTGCTCGCAGAACCGTGTGCACGCAACCGGGGTCACGCCCCACGCCAGCAAGGTCTCCGTGACCGATGGGACGAGGCTGACGACCCGCGGCTCGATCACATCCTGTCGAGGAGCTGCTGCTTCTTGCGGGCGAACTCTTCCTCGGTGAGCAAGCCCTGCTTGCGCAGCTCGTCGAGCTCGCGGATCTGGGCCGGGATCGACTCGGTGTCGTCGGCCTTGTGGGCGGCGCTGGCGCCGGCGGCGGCGGAGACGCCCACCCGGTCATACTTGCGGTTCTCGTTGGCCTCGATCTGGCGGTAGATCTCGTTCTGGACCGCCGAAGGCTTGCGCACGTTGGAGAACCGCTGGCGGCCGGTCTCGCTGGCCGACTCGATGACGAGGTCGCCGGCGCCGACCAGGCGCTCGAAGATCGACTGTCGGAAGAACACGGTGTTCACCCGGTCGAGCGGGATCTCGATGCCGTGCTTGGAGAAGACGCCGTGCCGGTAGATGAGCCGGTCGGTGGTCACCACGAAGTTGGTGGTGATCCAGCGGAGGTAGCGCCAGCCGAACCAGGCGAGCAACCCCAGCACCAGAATGCCGACCGGGATCTTGAGGGCCGTGTGGACGTCGTTGACCAGGGCGAGAATGCCGAGGATGATCGCACCGATCAGGGCCAGGAGGGGCGGAGCGAAGAACCACCAGTGCGGATGCAGGTCGAGGACGATCTCTTCGTCGTCATTCAGCAACTTCCGCGGAAACGGCACGTGGCGAAGCGTATCCCTGCACGCGGTAGGGGCAAGGGATCGGATCACGTTCTGAGTGCAAGCCGGCGGGGGGTCTGGTTGCAAGTCGAAACGCTCAGGCCCAGCCGAGCTCCTTGAGGCGGGCGTCGCCGATGCCGAAGTGGTGGGCCACCTCGTGGATCACCGTCACCCTTACCTGGTCGACCACCTCCTCCTCGCTGCGGCAGCGAGCGCAGATCGGCAGTCGGAAGATCGTGATCCGGTCGGGCAGCGTGAGCCCACCAGTGCCGTACCACTCGCCGCGCTTGGTGAGCGGCACCCCCTCGTAGAGGCCGAGCAGGCGGCCGTGCCGCACGCCGTCCTCGACCAGCACGGCGACGTTCTCCATATAGCCGCCCAGCTCGTCCGGGATGCTGTCGAGGGCCTCGCCCACGAGCTCCTCGAAGCGGTCCAGGGGCACGTCGATCATCGCTGGCAGCCTAAGTGTCCCGGTGCCCGAATAACCTCGCCGGCGGTGGCCGCCGATCGCCTGCTCCACGACCTGGACGAGGCGCAGCGGCGTGCAGTCACCTCGCCGGCCCGGCCCCTGGCCATCCTGGCCCCGGCGGGATCGGGCAAGACCCGGGTGCTCACCCGGCGAATCGCCTGGCGCATCGAGACCGCCGATGCCGACGACAGCCATGTCCTGGCCCTCACGTTCACCCGCAAGGCGGCAGGTGAGCTACGGGATCGGCTCCGGGGGCTGGGGCTGCGCGACGGCGTCGCCGCCGGCACGTTCCATGGTGTGGCCTATGCCCAGCTCCGGGGGCGATGGGCCGACGAGGGGCGCGGCGCGCCTGAGCTCCTCGTCCGCAAGGGTCGGTTGCTCAAGGACATCGTCGGCGGGTCGCGTGGCCAGAGCCAGCTCTCGGTCGGCCAGCTCGCCGCCGAGATCGAGTGGGCCAAGGCCCGTCTCACGGGTCCCGACGGCTATGCCGAAGCCGTGGCGGGCGCACGCCGGCGCACGCCGGCGCCACCCAAGCGGATCGCCGACCTGTACCGCCGCTACGAGGAGGCGAAGCGCAAGGCGCGCATGGTCGACTTCGACGACCTGCTGCGGCTGTGCAGCCACCTCATCGAGACCGACCCGGCCTTCGCCGCCGCCCAGAGGTGGCGGCACCGCCACCTGTTCGTGGACGAGTTCCAGGACGTCAACCCACTGCAGCTCCGCTTGCTCGACGCCTGGCGCGGCGACAGCTACGACCTGTGCGTGGTCGGCGATCCCCACCAGGCCATCTACGGCTGGAACGGTGCGGACGCCGGCTTCCTCGAGGGCTTCCGGCGGCTCTACCCGCCGGCCGACGTGATCGAGCTGCTGGGCAGCTACCGCTCCACGCCGTCGATCCTGGCGGCAGCCGGCGATGTCCTGCGCACCGCCGGCATTGCCGGGCGGGAGGTGCGCGCCCGACGGCCCGACGGGGTCCCACCCCGCCTCGAGCGCCACACCGGCGACCTGGACGAGGCCCGGGCCATCGCTCGGGCCGTGCGCGACCGACGGGGCCCGCGGGCGGCATGGTCGTCGCAGGCGGTGCTGGTGCGGACCCACGCACAGATTCCCCCTATCGCCGATGCCCTTCGTCGCGCCGGGGTCCCCCACCGGGTGCGGGGCACCGACACCCTGCTGGACCACCGGTCGGTGAGGGACGCCCTCGACCTGCTCCGGCGTGACGACGCTCCGCTGGGCGAGCGCCTTCCCGACCTGGCGACGTTGGTGGACCCAGGGGGCGACGGCGACGAGGCCTCCGACGGGCCCGCTGCCCGCGGCCGCGCCGAGCTCGACCTCGTCATGGAGCTGGCCCGCGACCACCTGCGGCTGAATCCCGGAGCCCGCGCTCCGGACTTCGCCACCTGGCTGGTCGCCACGTTGACGGCCGAGGGCGGCGACGGCTGGGGCGACGCGGTCACGCTGGCCACCTTCCACGCCGCCAAGGGACTGGAGTGGCCGATCGTGCACCTGGCCGGCCTGGAGGACGGCTACGTGCCCATCAGCCATGCCCGCACCGCCGCCGAGCGGGCGGAGGAGGCACGCCTGCTGTACGTGGCCATGACCCGGGCGGAGGACGAACTGCGTTGCTCGTGGGCGGCGGAGCGAACGTTCGGCGGCCGCACCAGCGAGCGGCGGCTGACCCCGTGGCTGGCGGGGCTGGCCGAGCGCCAGCGGGAGCGATCCGGGGACGACCAGACCGAGCCGGTGCCCGACTGGCGGGAGCGACTCGCCGACCAGCGGGCCCATCTCGCCGAGGCCACCTCCGGTCGGGCACCGTCGCCAACGCTCGCTGCGCTGCTGGCGTGGCGGGAGGAGCAGGCCCGAGCGGCGCGGGTCGAGCCGGCGACGCTCGTCGACGACCGGCTGCTGGAGGCGATCGCCGAGGCCCGGCCGGCGACGACCGATGAGCTGGCGGCGATCCCGGGCATGGGCCGGCTGCTCGCGGGCCGGATCGGGCCCAGTCTGCTGGCGGCGCTCCGGGCCTGAAGTTCCCGTTGACCTGTCACGCTCGGCGCGCGACAAGTGGTGCATGGGTGATCCCTTCGACTTCATCAGCGAGGACGGGTGGCCCTACCGAGATGACGGCGACGATGCCGAGCAGCTCGAGCCCATCGACCTGCGTTCCGATGCCGACGACGATCTCGTCGCCCTGCATGCGTTGCCGATCCATGCCCTCACGGGGTTGACGGACATGGAGCGCCTGGTCGTGAGCGCCCGCTTCGGGCTCGACGGCCAGGAGCCACGAACGCTACGGGAGCTGCACGACGAGCTCGGGCTCTCGCGTGAGCGGGTCCGGCACACCCTCGCTGATGGACTGGACAAGCTGCGAGGCGTGCTCGAGGTCTAGTGCACGTCCACGAACTGAGGTGCGTGGTCGCTGGGCTTGTGCCCCTTGCGCGCGTTGCGGTCGATGAACGCCCACGTCACCCGGTCCGCTAGCTCCGACGACAGCATCATCAGGTCGATGCGCATGCCCCGGTGCTTGTGGAAGGCGCCTGCCCGGTAGTCCCACCAGCTGAACAGGTTGGGCTCGCCGGGATACTGCTCGCGAAACGCATCGCGCAGCCCGAAGGCCTCCAACTCCCCGAGGGCGGCGCGCTCCTCGGGCGTGACATGTGTGGCGCCGTGGACGGCCTTGGGGTTCCACACGTCGATGTCCTCGGGAGCGACGTTGAAGTCGCCGCACACGGCGACGCCGGCGCCCGCGCCGTAGACGCCGGATTCGGCCTCGACGTGGGCGCGGAGGCGCGCCAGCCAGCGGAGCTTGTGATGGAACTGCTCGTGCCCGACCTCGCGGCCGTTGGGCACGTATACCGACGAGACCCGCACGCCGTCGCAGGTAGCGGACACGAGGCGGGCCTCGTCGTCGGGAGGTCCGCCGTCGCCGAAGCCGGAGACGGGATCGTCGAGGCCCACCCGGCTGGCGATCGCCACGCCGTTCCAGCGGCCCTGCCCGTGGTGGACGCTGGCGTAGCCCCGGCTGTGCAGGTCGAGCGCCGGAAAGGCGTCGTCGGTCACCTTCGTCTCCTGGAGGCAGACGATGTCCGGCTGCACGGTTTCCAGCCACTCCCAGATGCGCACCAGGCGTTCCGCGGTCAGCGAGTTGACGTTCCAGGTCGCGATGCGCACAAGGGCGGAATCTAGCGACGTCCGAGGCAATGAAGAACGGTGCGACGAGCCCGAGGCAATGACGAACGGAAATCGTTCGCCACTGCCTCCACCTTCAGCCGGCGTTCGCTATTGCCTCGGTGACTTCTTGGCTGCACCCGCCTTGGCGGTGGCCCTCTTGGCTGTGGTCCTCTTCGTCGAGGGCTTCTTGGTTGCAGCCGGCGGGCCGGCGGCTTTCCTGGCGCGGGCCTTGGTCGACGACTTCTTGGCAGTGGTCGCCTTGGCCGGAGCCCTCTTGGTCGTTGGCTTGCGGGCCGGGGCCTTCTTGGCGGCCGCCTTCTTCGTCGCCGCGCGCTTCGTGCTCGACCTGTTGACCGCCGCCTTCACCTTCCTGGCCGCGGGCGCCTTGGCCGGCGCCGAAGCGTCCGTCAGGCCGAGGGCCTCGACGACCTGCTCCTCGACTGGTGCGCCCGGACCAGCGGGGACCTCGACGACGCCCGGGAGCGCCAGATCGATTCCCCGACGAGGTGCGTCGACGGCGATCACCACGAAGCGACGCCTGTCGCCCAGGTTGAGCACGTCGCGGGCGCGGCGTGGGGCAGGTTGGGCCAGGTTGCGCAGCGGCACGTAGCCGCGGGCGTCGCCGGCCAGCACATAGGCCCCGTGGGAGCTGAACCGCTCGACGGTTGCCTCGACCTCGCTGCCCACTGGGTGATCGGCGATGAACTCGATGAACGGCAACGCCTCGTTGTAGGGCGAGACGTCCTTGGCCGCACGGTTCGTCGTTGAGTCACCCTGTCCATCGTCAGGTGCGCCCACAGTGGCGGTGCCCGGGGACACCGTCTGCTCACCGCCGGTGGTGCCATCACCGCTCGCGACCCCGTCCGAACGGCGCCGCTTCGGGGCCCCGGCCTCAGTGGCTGCGGCCGCCTTGCCGGCCTTCGTGGCCTTCGTCGCCTTCGACGCCTTGGTGGCCTTGGTGGCCTTGATGGCCTTGGTGGCCTTGATGACCTTGCGGGCCTCGCTCACCGAGCGCCGGCTGGCGGGTCCCCGCACCGGGACCCGCTCCATGAACACCCAGCCCACATGCGGCACCGGCTTGCCGCCGATCAGCCGGCCCGGTTCGAACAGCCACGGGTAGTCGCCGTGGAACTCCTGGAACGAGTCGTTGGACAGGATGGCGGCGTCGGCCTTCCGGGCGATCTGCAATACGAAGGCGTCGCCCCGACCGATGGCACCTGCCGGCGGCGTGACGAGCTCGTTGGCGGCCACCGCGTCCTCGTAGGTCTGGCGCTCCTGGGCATCTATCCGGTTGGGGAAGGTGGCATCGACCACGACGGTGACGACCTCAGGCGCGTACTCCTCGATGAAGGCGCGGACGGCCTCGTCCAGCTGGGCGAGGCTCGGCGTGTCCCGGCCCTCGGTGGCGATGTTGGATCCGTCGATGACCACGTGTTTCATCGGCATGTCAGCCTGCATTCAACCAAAGGTCCGGTGCGATCGGCTGGACCCCCGACCGCCACGGGTACCGTGCCGGTGATGGCGACCGTGTCCGACGACGTCACTCATGAGGTCACCGACCTCCTCCAGCACCTGGTCCGCAACGCCTGCGTCAACGAGGGAACCCTCGAGTCGGGCCACGAGTCCAGGACCGCCGACCTGCTCGAGGCGTACCTCGAAGGGTCCGGTGTCGACGTCGCACGGTACGAGCCATCGCCCGGCCGCACCAGCCTGGTGGCCCGGATCGAAGGCACGCGACCCGACGCACCCACCCTGCTGCTCATGGGCCACACCGACGTGGTGCCCGCCAACCCGGCCGGCTGGCAGCGCGACCCGTTCGGCGGCGAGCTGGTCGACGGCGAGGTCTGGGGACGAGGCGCCATCGACATGCTCAACCTGACGGCCTCGATGGCGGTCGCCACCCGGCACCTGGCCATCGGAGGGTTCCGGCCGGAGGGCACGCTGGTCTACCTGGCAGTCGCCGACGAGGAGGCGCTCGGCACCTGGGGCGCGGATCATCTGGCCCGCCACGAGCTGGACGCGGTCGGTGCCGACTATGTGATCACCGAGTCGGGCGGCATCCCGGTACCTGGGGGGGACGGTGGCCTGCGGCTGCCGGTGCTGGTGGGCGAGAAGGGATCGTGCTGGTGCACGCTCCGCATCACCGGCACGCCCGGCCACGCCTCACAGCCCTACGCCACCGATAACGCCCTGGTGACGGCGGCGACGGTGGTACAGCGGCTGGCCGACTACCGGCCGGAGACGCGCATCCACGACACCTGGCGGCGGTTCCTCGAAGGCCTGGCCTACCCGCAGGAGATCGTGGGCCCGCTGCTCGATCCCGACAAGCTGGTGGACGCGCTCCCCAACTTCCCGGTGGCGATGGCGCGCCAGTTCCACGCCTGCACGCACATGACCATCGCCCCCACCGTGGCGCACGGCGGGACCAAGACCAACGTCATCCCGGACCGGGTCGACCTGCAGCTCGACATTCGCACGCTCCCCGGTCAGTCGCTGCCCGACGTGGAGGCCGTGCTCGACGAGGCGCTGGGGGATCTCGCCGACCGCGTGGAGCTGATGGCCGCGCACGACGATCCCTCGACCGAGTCGCCCGTGGAGACCGCGCTGTGGGACACCCTGAGCCGCACCACGCAGGCCTTCTACGACGGCAGCCACCTGGTGCCGATGATCAGCGTCGGCGCCACGGATGCCCGCTTCTTCCGCCGGCTCGGCGCAACCGCCTACGGCTTCGGCTTGTTCAGCCAGAAGCTGACATTCGAGGACTACGGCCGCATGTTCCACGGCGACGACGAGCGCGTCGACGTCGAGTCGTTGCGCCTGTCGACCGAGCTGTGGGAGGCCGTGGCCCGCGACCTGCTCGTCGGGTGAGCGACCGTGGGCCGGCGCCGGCAGGGGCCCGGATCCCGGCCCGCTCCGCCATAGGATCGGCAGGCTATGGGCATCCGGGCCGTGATCTTCGACTTCGGCGGGGTCATCCTCACCAGTCCCTTCGAGGCGTTCGCCGAGCTCGAACAAGTCGTGGGGTTTCCGCTCCGGTGAGGACCGCGGTCGTCCTGCTGGTGGCGTCGCTGGCGCTGGCGGCCTGCAGCGGAGGCGGTGGCGGGGGCGACGACGCTGGGACCGACCGAGGGGGCGAGCAACCGGCGGATATCAGCGACACCAGCGGGACGGCCGAGACCGGGAACACCGGCGGGTCCGCCAGCGAGTCGCCGGCATGCGGGCTGCTGACCACCGACGAGGTCGGCGACCTCTTCGGCGAGCCGGCCACCGTGGTCCCCGCCGACCGGGACGTGCCGGTTGCCGGTGGATCCGACAGCTGCCTTTGGGAGGCGTCGGTCGACGCTGGCCAGTCGCCGACGATCTACCAGCTGCAGCTCTCCGTCTTCACGGGCAGCGGCGCGTTCGATCCGCACGCCTGGGGCGAGGACCCGGAGACCGTCGACGGCCTGGGTGACGAGGCGTTCCTCGTGCGCACCGGCGTGCTCGGCACCACCGCCGGCTACCGGGCCGGCGATCGCTCGGTGTTCCTCAGCTACGCCATCCCCCTCGGGGAGAACGCACCCGACAGCGCCGCGCAGGCGGACGAGGTTGTCGAACTGCTGCGGACCGTCGACACCCGCCTCGACTGAGCCGCGGGGTCAGCCGGTCGCCTGGAGCGCCTCGTACTCCTCGCCTGTGTCCTGCCAGTCCTCGAACTGGATGACGCCCAGCTCCGTGAACCTGGTGCGCAGCCAGCCGTCACCGGCGTCGAGCAGGCCGAGCTTCTTGCAGTTGGGGACGATCTTCGAGAACAGCATCTGCTGGAACATCGCCCGGCCGGGGTCCTGGATGACTGCCGGCAGGATGTCCTTCGGCTTGATGCCCATGCGGTCCCACACCTCCTGCTGCAGGAAGCGGTCGCGCATCCGCACCGCCGCCTCGAAGGCGAACTCCTGGCGCTCGCGCAGCTCGGCGTCGGTCAGACCGGCGTAGTACTCCTTCAGCGACAGCACGCCGAACGCCACGTGGCGCGCCTCGTCGCTCATCACGTAGCGCAGCATCTGCCGGAGCAGCGGGTCGGGCGTCATCTGCTGCATGAAACCGAACGCCGCCAGGGCCAGGCCCTCGACCATGACCTGCATGCCTAGGTAGGTCATGTCCCAGCGGCTGTCGTTGATGATGTCGTCGAGCAGCATCTTGAGGTGGGCGTTGATCGGGTAGTGGCCCCGGAGCTTCTCGTCGAGGTACTTGGCGAACACCTCGACGTGGCGGGCCTCGTCCATCACCTGCGTGGCGGCGTAATACTTGGCGTCGATCCAGGGCACGCTCTCGACGATCTTGGCCGTGCAGATGAGCGCTCCCTGCTCGCCATGCATGAACTGGCTCAGGGTCCAGTTGTCCGACTCGATGGAGAGCTGGATCATGTCCTGCTCCGAGAACTTCTCGAGCGGCGTGCCGGTGAGGTCCTGCTCGAGCTCGGCGTACTGGAGACGCTGGATCTCCGCGTTCTTCTCCAGGTCGACCTCGGTGTCCCAGGGCAGGTCGGTCTCGGCGTTCCACTGCGCGCCCTTGGCCTTCTCGTAGAGCTTGTTGAGGCCGGGGCGAGCGCCCTTCTCGTAGTCCCAGGTGAAGATGGCGTCGGCGTTGTCCTTGACGGTGTGGACCGCCTCGTCGATGTCGGTGTTGGTGACCGAGAGGATGGCCTCGAGGTCGTTGATCTCGTCGCGGCCGATGATCTCGGCGTTGGCGGTGTACTCGTCGAGCGCCATGGGGACTCCCTGCGTCGGCCGGCCCTTGATAACGACCATTATCGACGAGTGGCGCCCGTCGGTGAAGGCATCGATTTGTGACGTTGGTCACCGGAGTGCGCGGGGTTGCGTTTCATCGATTGCAGTCAGGCCCCGGCGGGGCCGGGGCCGGGGGGGATTGTTGGGTCTCGGACGGGTTTGGCTGCGCCGGCGTCAAGGGTGCGCTGCGCCGGCCTGACGGCCGCCCTTGACCCCGGCTCGGTGGCCGCCGGTGTTGCCGCCCGGATCTGCCGAAAATGGCCGTTGAGCAGGGAATTCGACTTGATCTAGATACACGAACAAGTGTACGCTATGGGGTATGTTCGAGCAGCTGCGGGACGCCATCGACGGGCTCGACATCCCCATCGACAGCTCCGCTCTCGCCGCGGTACTGGCGCTGCGCGACCGGCTCGACGCCCGCATCAGCGACGCCGTCGCCGCCCACGACCAAGCGGGCCTGTGGGAACTCGACGGCGCCACCTCCATGACCGCCTGGCTCAGCGACCGGGCCCGCATGCCCCGCCCCCGCGCCGCGGTGACAGCGGCCCGGGCCCGCAAACTCGCCCAGCTACCCGTCACCGCCGCCGCCTGGCGCCACGGGGCGTTGTCCAGCGGCCAAATCGAGGCCATCGCCACCAACCTCGACGCCGACACCGTCGACCTGTTCGCCGACCACGAGGCCGTCATGGTGCCCGCCCTGGTCGACCTGCCCGTCGGCGACGTGGCCAGCGCCATGAGGGCCTGGCGCGAGTGTGCCAGCGCCGACCGCGACCCCCGCCCCGAACCGCCACAGGCCCTGCACCTGTCACGCACCCTGGCCCAGCGGTGGCGTCTCGACGCCAACCTCGGCGCCGAAACCGGCGAGCTGCTATCCACCGCCCTGCGCCTCGCCCAGGGCCCCGACACCGACAGCGAACCGGTCCGTAGTCCCGCCACCCGCCGCGCCGACGCCCTCGGCGACATCTGCCGGTTCTTCCTCGACCACCAACACACCCGCCGCGGCGGCCGCCATCGGCCCCACCTCAACCTCATCCTC
>DASSDL010000032.1:0-15654 GCA_035697145.1 Acidimicrobiales bacterium | reverse complement strand
TGGCGCCCGCCGCGGGCGCACGGCGAGACCATCGCCGACCGGACCGTCAGCTTCCTCGAGCTCTTCTACGACCTGGTCTACGTGGCGGTCATCGGCCAAGCCGCCCACAACCTCGCCGAGGACGTCACGGCTCGGGGCGTGGCCGAGTTCGCCGTCGTCTTCGGCATGATCTGGGCCGCGTGGGTCAACGGGTCGCTATACCTCGAGCTCCACGGCCGTGAGGACGGCCGGACGCGCAGCGCCGTGTTCCTCCAGATGGGGGTCCTGGTCCTGCTGGCGGTGTTCACCGCCGACGCCGCCGGCGACAGCGGCACCGGCTTCGCCCTGGTCTACGCCGTCTTCCTCGGGGTCATGACCTGGCTCTGGTACAGCGTCCGGCGCCAGGACCGCCTCGACCACCCCGAGTTCCTGGCCCCCGCCGGCCGCTACGTGCTCGGCATGGCCGCGGCGGTGCTGCTGATCGTCGCCAGCGCCTTCCTCCCCGACGTGCCGCGGCTCGTCGTATGGACGGGCTTCTGCGTCGGCTGGCTCGTGGGCATCGCTCTGGTCGCGCGGTTGACGGTCACCCAGGAGGGCCTGCCGCCCACCGACTCGCTGGTGGAGCGATTCGGGCTGTTCACGATCATCGTCCTCGGCGAGGTGATCTTCGGCGTCGTCGACGGCCTGTCAACGCCGGACCGCGACGGGCTCGTCATCGCGACCGGGATGATCGCCCTCGGGATCGGCTTCGGCTTCTGGTGGATCTACTTCGACCTGGTCGGGCGGCGGCCGCCCCGCAACGACGGCGGGCCCCTCGTCACCTGGATGCTCAGCCACTTGCCGATCACGCTGTCGATCGCCGGGGCCGGTGCCGCGATGGTGAGCCTGATCGGCCATGCCGAGGACGACCGGACCCCCGCCGGCACCGCCTGGCTGCTCGCCGGCGCCGTTGCGCTCGGCCTGGTATCGCTGATCTTCACCGAGCAGGCGCTGGTCGACGCCCAGCGCCTCGACGCCGTCTACCGGCCGCTCCGGATCGCGCTGGCGGCCGGCGCCGCGGCGGCACTCGCCGCTGGCTGGGCCCGGCCCGCACCCTGGCTGTTCGGGCTGGTCCTGGTCGCGGTCCTCGTGGTGCTCTGGATCTACGCGGCCAGCCGCTTCCTGCGCACCGGCGCCTGGAGCACCTAGACCGGCTGTCCACCCAGGGGGAGCGTCATTCTTCAACCAGATGGTTGACAATGGCGGGGCGCAGGCGTAGCTTCTTCTTCAACCAATCAGTTGAGAAAGGAGCCGTCCGTGGTCGACGACCAGCTGTCCCGAGTCTTCGCCGCCCTCGCCGATCCGACGAGGCGCGACATCGTGGCCCGCCTCGCGGTGGGCGACGCCACCGTCGGGAAGCTGGCCGAGCCCTACGACGTCTCCGTCCAGGCTGTGTCAAAGCACCTCAAGGTGCTAACCGACGCCGGCCTGGTGAGCCAAAGCAGGGACGCCCAGCGGCGACCGTGCCATCTCGAGGCGGAGGTCTTCGACCTGATGACGAAGTGGATCGAGCGATACCGCCAACAGGCCCAGGAGCGCTACGAGCGCCTGGACGCCGTCCTCGCCGAGATGCGGGACGACGAACAACCCACCCACCCCCGAAACCCACAGCAAGGAGCAGCATCATGAACGCCACCAGCGGCCGCTACCAGGTCTCGATCGAGGCCGACCCGACCCTGCCGATCATTCGCATGACCCGTGACTTCGACGCCACACCCGCGCAGCTGATGCGGGCGCACACCGACCCCGAGCTCTTCGCCCGCTGGGTCGGCCCGAACGGGATGGAGACCAAGATCCTCGACTGGGATGCCACCACGGGCGGCCGCTGGCGCTACGTCGCCGGGCGGGACGGCGAGGAATACGGCTTCCACGGCTGCTTCCACGAGGTCGGCGAGGACCGCATCGTCCAGACCTTCACGTTCGACGGTCAGCCCGACGGCGTCTCCCTCGAGACACTGCGGTTCGAGGATCTCGGCGACGGCCGCACCCGGCTGCTCGCCCAGTCGCTGGTCGACAGCTTCGAGGACCGCGACCAGTGGCTGGCCAGCGGCATGGAGACCGGCGTCGAGGAGGGCTACGCCAAGCTCGACGCCCTCGTCGCCGAACTCTGATGGGCAGCCCCGCCGACCAGCACCGGCGCATCGCCGCCGAATTCACGGCGACCGTCGAGGGCACCGCTCCGGCGGCGTGGGACCACCCCGCGCCGCCGGAAGGCTGGGTCGCCCGCGACGTCGTCCGCCACCTCGTCGAGTGGTTCCCTGCGTTCCTCCAGGGGGCGGCCGGGATCACGCTGCCCGCGGGCCCGTCGGTCGATGACGACCCGGTCGGCGCCTGGCGCACCCAGACCGACGCCGTGCAGGCACTGCTCGACGACCCGGCCGCCGCCGAACGCGAACACGAGCTCCCCCACCTCGGAAGGATGCCCCTCGAACAGGCCATCGACATGATCTACACCGGCGACGTGTTCCTCCACCGCTGGGACCTCGCCCGGGCCACCGGGCAGGACGAGACGCTGGACCCGGACAAGTGCGCCGAGATGCTCGAGGGCATGCTGCCGATGGACGATGCGCTGCGCCAGAGCGGCCACTACGGGCCACGCGTCGACGTACCCGACGACGCAGACGTCCAGACCAAGCTGCTGGCGTTCATCGGCCGCACACCGTAGTGCTGGGATTCTGTCGGTGACCGTGACGGTCGTTCGCGATGCGTCAGAACTTGGTGTTCGCGAGGAACTCGACGGCCGGCGTCGCCGCCGGGAACGAACCGGTGATCCCGGAGCTGAAGTAGCCCGCGTCGGTCACCATGGTGATGCCCGTCACAGCCCTAGCGGCGTCGCTGCACAGGAAAGCAAGGGGGTACGCCTGCTCGAGTGGCGTAGAGGCGTCGGTGCCGACTTCGGTGCGGTAGTCGGCACCGAAGCCGAGCCACATCTCCTCGTTCGCACGGGCCAGCGGCGTGTCGGTGGGGCCTGGGAGGATGGCGTTGATGCGGATGCCCCGCTTCAGGAAGCCGAAGGCCTCGCGGGCGACGTACGCGCTGATCGACAGCTTGCTCCACAGGTAGTCGGCCTTGCCGTGCTCCTGAGCCCAGCGCGTCGCCTCGTCGAAGTCGGAGATGTCGAGGTACTCCTGCAAGAGGTCGAGGTTCGCCTGCCACCCGAAGCCGGCGGCGGAGGAGATCATTCCGACGGCTGAGCCGCGGGGGAGCATGTCGCCGGCGATCAGGCGGTCGATGAGGTGGCGGTGCCCGATGAAGTTGATCCGCTCGATCCCCGGCGTGCCGTCGGCCACCCCCGCGCAGGAGAAGAGCGCGTGGACCGCGCCACCGCACTCGTCCACGGCCGCGTCGATCGACGCCTTGTCGGCGAGGTTGACGTGAATCGCCTGGACGCCCGGCAGCGCGACCTCGGCGTAGTCCATCACCACCACCTCGGCCCCGGCGTCCTGGACCAGCTCGGCGACCGCCGCGCCCATCCCGGTGGCGCCTCCCACGACCAGCGCCCGCTTCCGCTGATACCTGAACGCATCGAACAGCGTCATGTGATAGCTCCTGGTGGTCGTCGGTCGGTTGGTGGTCAGGCCACGACGCCACGGACCTTCAGGTCCACGATGGTGTCCCAGTCGAGACCGAGGTTCTCGAGGATCGCGTCGCCGTGCTCGTTGAACTCCCCCGGGGTCAGGACGGGGTGGCGGCGCGGCGCGGCGCCACGGTGACCGACGGCATGGACAGGCTCGGGCCGCTCCGGAGGAGCGCGTCCACGGTCGACACGAGGTGCTCGACGTCGATCAGCGAACCGCTCAAGTGGTTGCGGGTCATCCACAGCGGGTGCAGCTCCGCGGCCAGCTCCGGGTCCCACCCATCGGCGAATCCGGTCATCGAGTCGCCCTCGCCCCCAGCGCAGTCGCCGACGGTGAGCCGGGTGAAGCCGATCTCCGGGTGCTCCGCCCTCAATGCCTCCACCAGCTTGTCGAGCGCCGCCTTGCTGACCGCGTAGGCGCCCAGCCCCGGCCAGGGCGGCGTCAGCGACGCGCTGACCGAGGAGAAGTAGACGGCCGTGCCGCCGGACGCAGTGAGGTGGGGGAGGGCCGCGGCCGTCACGACCGCTGCGCCCGTCACGTTGGTGTCGAACACGCGCCGCCACGTCTCGGCGTCGGTGTCCGCCAAACGGGCCAGCGGGCCGATGCCCGTCGTGTAGACGAGTGCGTCGATGCCGCCGAGCTCGGTCGCCGCGTCGGCGATCGCCGACCGGCAGGACGCCTCGTCGGTGACGTCGCAGGTGATCGCCACCGCGCCGTTGCCTGCCTCCTTGGCGGCGCCCTCGAGCCGCTCGCGCCTCCGGGCGAGCAGCGCCACTCGACCCCCCCGGTGCGCGAGGCCGATTCCGACACAGCGCCCGAGCCCGCTCGAAGCGCCCACGATCACGGTTCGCACCGTTGGCAACCCCCTCACTGGATCGACTCGGATGTTAGACGACACGTGGTTTGTGGCCCAGGGCGGTACGACGTTCACCGGCCGAGGAGCCCCTGCTCGATGATGTGAGTGGCCGCGTCGATCGTCGGGGTCGACCGCCCACGGGCGCCGAACACCCCCAACAGCGCCACCATGACGACGGCCTCGGTGTCGACATCACCGAACTCCCGTGGTGCCAGGAAGCGCGCCATCCGCCGCCGGCCCCAATCGAGCGCAGCCGCCGAGTCGGTGCTCAGCGTGGGGTCCTGGAGCTGGGCGTCGACCCAGACGCGGATCATGGCCGCCTCGGTCGCGTGCGCGGCGTTGTAACGGCGGAGCCATCGGCGCAGCGCCGCTCTGCGCGCTGGCCCCTCTGGGCTGGCACTGTCGGGTATGTCCCCGAACGCGGTTGCCACCCTCCGAATGCCCCGCGCCGCCAGGACGTGCGCGAACTGATCCTTGCTCTCGAAGTAGTGGTAGAAGGCCCCGTGCGATACGCCCGCAGCGGTGGCGACGTCGTCGACGCGAGTGCGGTGGTAGCCGCGAGCCACGAACGTGTCCCGGCCCGCTTCCATGAGCGCGTGGAGCGCCCGCCGACCGGCCGCGTTCAAGGCGGGCGGCACGTCGTCCTGTTGGAGGGCGCCCCGCATGACGGGGCCGAACTCGAGAGCAGGCGGCCGGCGGGGGGCGGGGGCGTGCACGTTCGTGCCGGCCCGGAGACCGAACAGCGTGCGGTGCACGACGTCGGCAACGGCGTCCTCCACCCGCGCCTCGGGGTAGGCGTCGGGTGCGGCGGAGCGCAGGACGACTGCGTCCTCGAAGGCCCGCGGCACGCCCTCGAGGAGGAGGGAGATCACGGGGTCCAGCTGGCGGGGCGGCAATGTCGTCGTCGCCAGCTTGGACCGCAACCCTGCGACGCCCCGTTCGCCCGCTCGCGCCGACCCGCCCGCGACCGTCTCGTCGCTCTCGGCCGCGTCCTGGAGGGCCTGGAAGACAGGGCGGTAGCGCTCGAAGACATCGGCGTAGCGTGCGACCCATGCCCGGATAGCCGTCCATCCCTCGACGTCCGGGGTCAGCGTCCCGAGCGTCTCGGTCGATGCGCCCAGCTGACGGGCCACCTGCCCGGTCAAGTGGCGGAACACGTCCTCCTTCCCCGAGAAGTACTGGTAGAAGGAGACCCGCGAGCATCCGGCCAGCCTGGTGATCCGGGCCATACCGCATTGGTGGTAACCCTCTTCGCCGAAGACGCGCAGGGCGGCGTCCAGGATGCGCTGCTGCGTCCGCTGCCCGCGAGCCCCGACCTGCGGGTTGTCGGAGAACGGCGCGCGGCGCATCACCGACCGCCCGTCATCGACGCTGGGCGGGCTGGTCGCAGGTTCGGGGTTGTTGCGGCGGCGTGACATGTTCAGAAGTCGACTCTACTGTTAGCCTCCGCGCGGCTATTGCAGTCGCTCGCTCAGCGGCCGTAGTCGGTGGTCTCGGCGAGGTCCGCCGCTCCCTTCATGAGCTCGACGACGATGGGCCCGAACATCTGGAGCTTCTCGTCGTCACCGGCTCGCTGGTACCCCTGTTCGAGCACGACCCCGAGCTTCCACCTGGCGAGCACCAGGTAGTAGTCGAGGTCGTCGACCTGGCGGCCGGACGCCTCGGCGTAGTGCTGGACGATCTCGTCCCGAGACGGCATGCCGTATAGGTCGGCGTACCCCCGCCCGGAGACCTCGGGCGCGGTCGTGTCCTCGGGCCAACCCTGCACGACCCAGCCGAGGTCGAGCTTGGGGTCGCCGACGGTGCCCATCTCCCAGTCGACGATGGCCGCGAGGCGGGCCGGCCCGCCGTGCTCGAACATGACGTTCGCGAACTGGTAGTCGCCGTGCATGAGACCGGGGATGTAGTCGATCGGTCGGTGCGCACGCAGCCAGGCCGCCGCCTCGTCGAAACCCGGGAGCTCGCGACCCTTGATCCGCTCGAGGAACGCGGTCCACCGGTCGACCTGGCGGTCGTGGAAGCCGTTGGGCCGACCGAGGTCGTGCAGCCCGCGGGCCTTCCAGTCGACGTTGCCGAGCAGCGCGATGCCCTCGACCAACTGGTAGGCGAGGCCCTTGCGCTCCTCGAGGTCGGTGTCGAAGGGCGCCGGCCAGCCTCTGGTGTTCATCGGCGACCACCCGTCGACGAATCCCATCATGTAGAACGCGCGGCCGAGTACGGAGCGGTCGGCGCACATGCCGAGCGCCGGCGTGCACGGCACGTCGGTGCCGTCGAGTGCCTCGATGAGGCGCCACTCGCGGAGGATGCCCTCGTCTCGGTTCCCCGGCGCGGCCGGCGGGGGGATGCGGACGGCGCCATGCAGCTCACCGCGGCGAATCTCGTAGATTTCGTTCTGGGAGCCCCCAGACACGAGGCTGGCCTTGATCGGCTCGCCCTGGCCCGGCAGGCCGGCGTCGTCCATCCACGTCGCGAGCCGGTCGACATCGATCACAGGTTCCCCACCTCGTGCTCGAGGTGTTCGGCGAACTTTGCCTTGGCGGCCGCCAGCCTCTTCGGGATCCACTCGGTGGGCCACACGTCGTCGCTCGGCTCGTAGTCCCGGATCACCTGGCGGGCGACGGTGACCTTGTGGACCTCGGTCGGGCCGTCGGCGAGGCCCATGACGCCGGCACCGTGGATCATTCCGAAGAACGGCATCTCGTTGGTTGTGCCGAGCGCACCGTGCACCTGCATCGCCCGCCAGGCGATGTCGTGCAGCACGGTCGGCATCACGACCTTGGCTGTGGCGATGTCCTTGCGGACCCGCTTGTAGTCGTTGTACTTGTCGATCTCCCACGCCGTGTAGAGCACGAACAGGCGGAACTGGACGAGCTGGGCGTACGAGTCGGCGATGTAGCCCTGCACGAACTGCTTGTCGGCCAGGAGGCTGCCCTGCGTCTCGCGGCTCAGCGCCCGCTCGCACATCATGTCGAGCGCCTTCTGCGCCAAGCCGATCGTCCGCATCGCGTGGTGGATGCGCCCGCCGCCCAGGCGGGTCTGGGCGATGGCGAAAGCCTGGCCCTCGCCGCCGAGCAGCGCGTCCTCCGGCACCCGTACGTCCTCGTAGTGAATGAGGGCGTGGGACCCTTCGTTCAGAGCCTCGCCGTGCAGGCCCACGTTGCGGACGATGTTGACACCGGGCGTGTCGGTCGCCACCAGGAACATCGACATGCCCTTGTACGGGCTCACGTCGGGGTTCGTCACCGCCATGACGATCAGAAAGGTCGATGTCTTGGCGTTCGACGAGAAGTACTTCCAGCCGTTGATGACCCACTCGTCGCCGTCCTTGACGGCCCGGGTCTTGAACATCGTGGGGTCGGCGCCGGCATGCGGCTCGGTCATCGAGTAGCACGAGAACATCTCACCCTCGAGCAATGGCTGGAGGTAGCGCTCCTTCTGCTCGAGCGTGCCGTAATGGGCGATGATCTCGGCGTTGCCGGTGTCCGGCGCCTGGCAGCCGAACACGATCGGCGCCCACTGCGACCGGCCCAGGATCTCGTTGAGCAGCGCCAGCTTCAGCTGGCCGTAGCCCTGGCCGCCGAGCTCGGGAACCAGGTGGGTCGCCCACAGATCCTGGCGCCGGACATCCTCCTTGAGCGGGTCGACGATCTTGCGCCGCGTCTCGTCCAGCGGCACGAACTGCTCGTGCGGCCACAGCAGGTCGAGCGGCTCGACCTCCCCTCGAACGAACTCGTTCGCCCAGTCCAGCTTGCGCTGGAACTCGGGCTCGGTCTCGAAGTCCCACGCCATGGGTTTCCCTCCCGGTCCCCGGCAGAATACAATTCTGGTTGTGCAGAACTCAATTGTGGAACCGCCGCGGGACATCGCCGATCGCGTCGCGCAACAGACGCTGTCCAAGCGCGGTGCCGACTATGCCACCGAGGTGCGCCGGCTCCTGGACGCGGCGCTCGACGTCATGCGGGGCTGCGGCACAACGTCGCGCCCCCGCGTTGCCGACATCGTGGCCGCGGCCGGGCTGTCCAACGACGCCTTCTACCGCCACTTCCCATCCAAGGACGCGCTGGTGGCCGCCATCCTCGAGGACGGCGCCGAGCGCCTGGAGAGCTACCTGACCCACCAGATGGCCAAGGAGGCCACGCCCGAAGGCAAGGTCCGGCGTTGGGTCGAAGGGGTCCTGTCCCAGACCGACAAGGACATCGCCGCCACCACCCTCGCCGTGCTCTGGAACGGCGGTGGCGTCAGCGAGGGGCTCGCATCCGGCCGCCACCCCGCCAGCGCGCCGTTGGCGCAGCTGCTCGTGGAGCCGCTGGCGGCGCTGGGCAGTGTCGATCCTGGTCTCGACGCGTCGCTCGCCGCCCACGCTGCACTGGGCAAGCTGTCGGACTACCTCTGGCAGCGCGCGCAGCCGACCCCCGCCGAGGTCGAGCACATCACGCGATTCTGCCTCGCCGCCGTCCCCCGGCCGGGGAGGACGGCGAAGCCCACCTCACGGCGGAAGCCGAACGCGAAGCGGACCTGAGGGGAGAGGCATGAACCGAGTCCGCGGCCGAACCGCAAGCGAGTCCGACGTCTACTACGACCCCTACGACTTCGAGATCGACGCCGATCCGTACCCGGTGTGGACGCGTCTGCGCGACGAGCGCCCCGTCTACTACAACGACCGCTACGACTTCTACGCCCTGAGCCGGTTCGAGGACGTCGAGCGGGCCCTCGTCGACTGGCGGACGTACAGCTCGGCCAAGGGGACGGTCCTCGAGCTGATCAAGGCCGGCATCGAGATGCCCGGCTCGATCATCTTCGAGGATCCGCCCCACCACGACCTCCATCGCGGGTTGCTGTCACGTGTGTTCACGCCCCGCAAGATGAACGCCATCGAGCCCAAGGTGCGCGAGTTCTGCGCCCGCTGCCTCGATCCGCTCGTCGGGTCCGGTGGGTTCGACTTCATCCGTGACCTCGGCGCCCAGATGCCGATGCGTACCATCGGCATGCTCCTCGGCATCCCCGAGCAGGACCAGGAGGCGATCCGGGATCGGATCGACGACGGGTTGCGCCTCGACGAGGGCACCATGCCCGACCCCGTCACCCACTTCGGCCGGGACCCAGCCAGCGTGTTCGCGGACTACATCGCGTGGCGGGCGGACCATCCCTCCGACGACCTGATGACCGAGCTGTTGCAGGCGGAGTACGAGGACACCGAGGGGACCCCGCGCCGGCTCAGCCGCGAGGAGATCCTCAACTACGTCAACCTGATCGCCGCGGCCGGCAACGAGACGACGACGCGGCTCATCGGCTGGGCCGGCAAGGTGCTGGCCGAGCACGCTGACCAGCGCCGGGAGCTGGTCGAGGACCGCAGCCTGGTCCCCAACGCCATCGAGGAGCTGCTGCGCTTCGAGCCGCCGTCACCCGTCCAGGCCCGCTACGTCACCAAGGACGTCGAACACCACGGCCGGATCGTGCCCGAGGGCAGCGCGGTGCTCCTGTTGAACGGGTCGGGAAACCGCGACGAGCGCAAGTTCCCCGACCCCGATCGGTTCGACGTCCACCGCACCATCGACCACCACCTCGCCTTCGGCTACGGCATCCACTTCTGCCTCGGTGCGGCGCTGGCAAGGCTGGAGGGGCGTGTCGCGCTCGACGAGGTCCTGAAGCGGTTCCCGTCGTGGGAGGTCGACTGGGACAAAGCCGTCCAGGCCCGGACATCGACGGTCCGCGGCTGGGAGAGCCTTCCGGTCCTCGCGTCCTGACCCGCACCGTGGTCCCTGCGCCAGCCTCGAGCCCGGCGGCGATCCGACGGGATTCGACATGCCTGTTAGTTCAACCGGGGTTCTGGCGGCGCCCTGTAATTCGCTCCAGACCCCGGTCGTGGGGAGGTCCGGTCATGGGCCTGTACTACGGACCGAGCTGTCGCCGAGGCGCTGCGAGCAGCCCGCAGCCGGATCGACCCCGAGCGTTCCCCGTTTCCGATATCAGCCATGTTGAGGACGGCGTCAACACGTCCGAACGCGTGACTCAGCTAACCGCGCAGAGCGGCGGCGGGCGGCGGGCAGCGCTTGCTGAAGTACTCACGCGAGGCTGTGTCAGACAGCTGACGCCACGGCTTGGCCCGGAAGTTGAGCGGAGAGATCTCGCCCTCGACTGGCGTGACCGTCAGCGTGTCGCGGTAGGCGCTGAAGTCGAAGACGAAGTACTCGCCAGGCCTGTTCATTGCGTTGTTAGGTGTGATGCCGCCGCCATCCTCGAAGGTCCAAGATATGCGGTTCCCGTGGACGGCGTATGTGCCGTAGCCCCACGTGCAGGCCGTCTCGTTCTCTTGGGTGTACGCGAACCTGCCGCGGTCGAACACGTAGATCCAGTGACCCCAGTTCTCTTCGAAGTACTCAGGGGGTGCGGCCCGCCGGTCGGTGTCCATCGTCCAGACGCCGTCGATCTCGGTCGCCGCGCCGGAGGTCGGCGCGTCAGACGGGGGCTGGCAATTCGTGATCTGGGTCGGCGGCTCCGCTAGCTGCTGCCTCAGATGCTTGATCGCCTCGATAGCGGCGCGGGTGCCCGGGTCGCGCTCGAGCTCGCGGTACACCGGCTCGACAGCGCGGCGCAGCACCTGCAGCTGCTCGGGTGTCGCCGGATCGAACTGCGCGCGGCCCTTGCGACAGAGGTTGGCGCCGGTTTCCGCCTCCAAGCCACGTTCGGCCGTTAGCTTCTCCGACACGACGTTCGCGGCAGCCGTGCGCAGGATCTGACGCTGGTCGCCGCTCAAGCGGCGATGCGCCTGCGCGCTGGCGAATACGACGAGCGGCCGCGGCCAGAGGTTGACGTTGGTCATGAGATGCGCGCCATCGGGCTCGACGCGGTCGCTCTCGATGGCGGCGACTTGGTGTTCAATGCCGTCGAGCCCTGCGAGGCTGGAGACAGCGGCGGGGAGCCGCTGCGGGTGGGCGCCGAGCGCGCGCATGGTCGCGTCGGCCACGCGCGACTGCTGGGTGCCGATCGTCAGCCCGCTGAAATCGCTCGGTGCCGCCAGCGCGTTTGCGACACCGAGCGGGCGTCGGATGGGCCCGGGAAGGATGCCGATCCCCACCAGCCCGGCGGGCTGTAGTTCCTCGAGCATCGAGTCGACGAGTCCGTTTGTTAGGACGGCTTCCTGGAGCGGGTAGCTGTCGACGAGGAACGGGGCGCTTAGGGCGCGGAGGCTGCGTAC
Source organism: Acidimicrobiales bacterium (assembly GCA_035697145.1). Classification (GTDB taxonomy): domain Bacteria; phylum Actinomycetota; class Acidimicrobiia; order Acidimicrobiales; family VFJN01; genus DASQUK01. Next base: position 4,007 of record DASSDL010000032.1, on the reverse strand, counting down.
GCCGAAGTCGTCCCATGCTCGGCTTGCCGCAAACGCTAGGTCGGCGTCGCCGTCCTGCACGTCACGGATCGTGGCCGCTTCGTAGTCGGCGCCCCCATGGCCGGCCGAGACGACACGGATCCGGAGCCTTTCATGCGACAGTCTCGACACCTCGTCGACGAATTGGGTGAGCTCCTGCCCGTTGCTGAAGGGGTCGAGCATCGTAAGCACGCGGGGGTCGGCGGCACGCTCACCGCCGACGCGCTCGGAGCCACCGATCGAGCAGCCGACGAGGGCCGCGAAGGCGGACAGTGCGGCGGCGATGCGGAGGACCGCGCTAGTCATGCAGCGAACCTACGCCCGGCCAGCACGCCGCGCATCGGGCACATTCCCCGACTCGGTCGGAGAGAACCGGGGTCAACACGGGGGTCGACTGGTGCTCGTCCGGTTTCGTCGCGGCCGGCGCCGCGGTTGGCTGCAGACACTGCACAACCAAACAGAAGGAGCCCTCCATGTTCCGCTTCAGCAAACTGGCCCTGGTTCTGGTCGCGGGCGCGATCGGCGCCTTGCCGATGGCGCCGGGTGCCTTTGCCGCCCCGCCGGCGCCAGAGGATCTGAACCCGCCGCCACCGGACTTCCTGGTCTGCAATCCGCTCGGTGCCGGGACGATCTGCACCGGGTCCTTCCAGGAGGTCAAGGTGTCGGAGGAGCAGCCCGAGCTCGTCTGCGGCTCCGGCCCGGACGCGTTCCTCATCCACGACAACGCGGTCCTCGATGCGCGGGTGACGCGCTGGTACAACGCGGACGGCGACCTCACCAAGCGAGTCATTCAGGAGCGCTGGGACCAGGCGTTCTGGAGCAATCCGCTCACCGGCAAGACGGTCCCGTACACCCAGACCGACAAGATCACGACCGTGCTCGCTGTACCCGGCGACTTCGCCTCGGCCACCGAGACGACCGTGGGTGAGAACATCTACACCGACCCCGTGACGCACCAGAAGGTTCTGGCCAGCACCGGACGTGTGGTGTTCGGAGCCGACGGCTCGCTCGACTTCCGCGCAGGGCAGCAGCCGTTCATAGACGCGTTCGTCGACGGGGACATGTCCGTGTTCGACGCGGTCTGCGCGGCGCTCGCGTAGTCGCCAGTCGGCAACCGTGGGACGATGCCGTCGTGGCCTGGACCGTCCTCATCGTCGATGACCACGCCGGGTTCCGGGCGAGCGCGCGAGCGCTGCTCGAAGCCGACGGGTTCAATGTTCTCGGCGAGGCGGCCGACGGCGAGTCGGCGGTGGAGCAGGCGCGGCGGCTTCGCCCACAGGTCGTTCTGCTGGACGTCCAGCTGCCAGGGTTGGACGGCTTCGCGGTGGCCGAGCGGCTCGCCGCGGAGCCGGCCGCCCCGGCGGTCGTCCTCATCTCGAGCCGCGGGCGAGGCGCGTTCCGCAGCCGGCTGGAGGCGGCGCCGGTACGTGGCTTCATCACCAAGGCGGAGTTTTCGGGGGAGTGTCTGAGCTCGCTGCTGGCGTGACACTCGCGGAGGCGGTCGCGGACGTCGCCGCCGGGGTAGCGCTGCTGGCCGCCGGCGTCGTGACCTGGGCCCGCGCGCGCAGCAGCCGGACGGGGCCCCTGCTTGCGCTCGCCGGCGCGGCGTGGCTGGCCGGCGATGTCACGAGCGCGCTCGTCTACGCCCACCGGGGTCCGCTGGTGCACGCCCTGCTGACGTATCCGAGCGGGCGTACCCGTTCGGCGCCGATCGTGGCCGTCATCGCGCTGGCGTACCTCGACGGGCTGGTGCCCGCGGTGGCTCGTTCACCCTGGCTGACGATCGCGCTGATGGCCGCGGTCGTGGGCGCGGCAGCGTGGCGATGGGCCGCCGCGCGCGGCCTCGAGCGGCGCGCCCGCGTGGTCCCGCTTGCCTGCGCGGCGACTGTTGCCACGCCGCTTACGCTGGCGGCGGTCGGCCGCCTGGCCGGAACCGAGACGGACGCCGTCGCCACGTGGATGTACGAGGCCGCGATCGCAGTCACGGCCGGCACCCTCGCCGTCAATCTCCTGTCGGGCCGCCAGGTGCGCGCAGTGGCGACCGGACTCGTCGTCGATCTCGGCGGCAGCCAGGAGCCTCAGGCCCTGCGGGACGCGCTGGCCCGGACCATCGGCGATCCCGCCCTCGAGATCGCGTACCGGGTGAACCAGGAGTGGGTCGACGAGGCCGGCCGGCCCGTGCAATTGCCCGCCGGAGAGGAGAGCGGGGAGCGAATCGTCACGGTCGTCGAGGACGGCGGTACGCCGGTGGCTGCGCTCGTGCACGATCCGGCAGCTCTGCGCGACGAGACACTGGCGCGTTCGGTCGCGGCCGCTGTGCGGCTGGCCCTGTCCAACGTGCGGCTGCAAACGGACGTCGCCGCACACGTGCGCGAGGTCGCGGCCTCCCGCCGCCGGCTCGTCGAGGCTGGCGACGACCAGCGTCGCCGCCTCGGCGAGCAATTGCGGGGCGGTGCGGAACAGTCTCTGGCCGAGGTATCTTGCGACCTTGCCACGCTCGCCGCCGGCCGCGAGGGCGAGACGGCCGCCGCACTCGTCGCGCTTGTCAACGAGCTCGACGCCGCGCGCACCGATCTGGCGCGCTTCGCGCGGGGCGTCCATCCAAAGGCGCTGACCGAGCACGGCCTCTCCGCGGCGCTCGGCGAGCTCGCCGGCCAGGCGGCCTTCCCCGTCGCCGTGGACGTGCCGTCGCGGCGCTTCCCGGCGGCGCAGGAGGCCGCTGTGTTCTTCGTGTGCTCGGAGGCGCTGGCGAACGTCGCCAAGTACGCCGAGGCGTCGGCCGTCTCGATCGACGTTGCGGAGGCCGGACCGCGGCTGGTCATGCGCGTCACGGATGACGGCCGCGGCGGCGCGGACCCGGGGCGCGGCTCCGGCCTCCGCGGGCTCGCGGACCGCGTCGAGGCCCTCGGCGGCACCCTGTCGGTATGGAGCCCGCCCGGCGCGGGCACGCGGCTTGACGCCGAGCTGCCGATGCGGCTGGAGGCATAATGACCGCGGCCGGTCACGCCCGCCCACACCCCGCAGTGGCCGCGGCCGCGCTCCTTGCCGTCGCCGCCGCGACGGTAGCGATCGTTCGCAGCGAGCCCGACCTCGCGTTGGCCGGCGAGGCCGGCGCGGCGCTGGCCGCGGAGCTCGTGGCCGCCGCGCTGGTGGTCGCGGCGGCGGTCGCCACATGGCGCACGGGCGTCATCTTCCCGGTGCTGCTCGCCGCGGTGGCACTTGCCTGGCTCGCGGCCGAGTGGAACACGCCAGGCGCGGGTCCCGCCTTCACGGCTGGGCTCATCCTGTACGCCGCATGGCCGCCGCTCCTGGCCGCGGCGGCGCTGCGCGGACTGGACGAGCGGCCACTGGACCGGCCGGCTGCCGTTCTGCTGACGGTGGCGTTCGGCACCGGAGTCGGCCTGCTCGGGCTCACGTCCGCGGCCGTGTTCGATCCGGCCGCGCAGGGCTGCGCGCAATGCCCCACCAACCTGCTGCTAATCGCGGACACACCCAGACTCGGGCACGCGCTCGGCCAGGCCGGCCTAGCCCTAACGGCGACCTGGACAGCGACGTTCGCGCTGCTCGCGCTGGTCCGGATCGTACGCGCCTCGCCGGCCCGGCGGCGCTGGTCAGCACCGGTCCTGATCCCAGCCGTCGCAGCCGTCCTGTTGTTCGGCGCCGACGCCGTTCACGGCCTTGAGCGCGGCTTCGTCTCCAACGACCCGACGGACCGCACCCTGCGCCTCGCCGAGGCGGGCGCGCTCGCGCTCGTCGCCAGCGGCGTGGCGCTCGCTCGGCTGCGAGCCCGGCGAACCCGGACCGCGCTGGCGCGGCTCGTGCTCGACATCGGCGCCGCCCCGGCGACGGGCGAGCTTCGCGCATGGCTCGCCGACTCCCTGGGCGATCCGACGCTCGAGGTGCGATACCACCTCGACGGCGGGGAGTGGATCGATGCCGAGGGTCGTGAGACGGAGCTGCCGCCCCCCGGCGAGCGTGAAGTGACGCAG
>DASSDL010000031.1:0-10872 GCA_035697145.1 Acidimicrobiales bacterium | reverse complement strand
GTCAGGTAGTTGCCCACGATCAGGGCGTTGATGCCCGCGGTCATCCCCATCTCCTGCAGGTCGCCCAGCGTGACCTCCCGGCCGCCGGCATAGCGGAGGATCGCATCCGGCAGGGCCAAGCGGAACAGCGCGATCCAGCGGATCGCCTCCAGTGCCGCCACCAGGGGGCGGCCGGCCAACGGCGTGCCCGGCCGGGGATCGAGGAAGTTGAGCGGCACCTCGGCGGGCCCCGCCTCCCGCAGCTGCCCGAGCAGCTCGACGCGCTGGTCGTCGGACTCCCCCATCCCCAGCAGGACGCCGCAGCACAGCTCCATCCCGTGCCGGCGGACGAGTCGGCAGGTGGCGAACCGCTCGTCCCACGTGTGGGTGGTCACGATGTGGGGGAAGTGCGACCGGGCGGTCTCGAGGTTGTGGTTGTAGCGGTGGGTTCCGGCCTCGGCGAGGCGACGGGCCTGGCCGTCGTCGAGGATGCCGGCGCTCACCGCCACGTCGAGGCCCGTCTCCCGGCGGACGAGGGGCACAACTTCCTCGAGGTGCGCCATCAGCCGCTCGTCGGGGCCCCGCACCGCGTAGACCAGGCAGAACTCGCTGGCGCCCAGCGCCGCCGTCTCCTGGGCGGCGGCCACCACCTCGTCGTGTGCCAGCAGCGGGACTGCCTTCACCGGCGAGTCGTAGCGCGCCGACTGTGAGCAGAACTGGCAGTCCTCCGGGCAGCCGCCCGTCTTGGCCGAGAGGATCCCCTCGATCTCGACCAGGTCACCGCACCACGCCAGGCGCACGTCGTGCGCCAGCCCGGCCAACGCCCGCACCTCCGCATCGGCCACCGCCGCCAGCGCTGCCAGCTCGTCCAGCGTCAGCTGACGCCGGTCGTCGAGCAGCGCCCGCCGAGCGTCGGCGAGCAGGTCGGTCGTGGCGGGCATGGGCGGTGACGTTAGTGGCGGCCGTCGCGGCGAGCCCGAATCGTTCTGGTCGTAGACATGCGGCATATGACCCCACAGCTACGACCAGTTCGCGTATGGGGGCCTAACGCCCGGCCTGGAACACCACCCGCAGGGCCGCCGGCTCCTCGATGCAGCGGCCGGCGCCGAGCACGACGCACTCCAGGGCGCTCTCGACCAGGTGGACGTCGATCTCGGTCTCGTGGGCGATCCGCTGGTCCAGGCCGGCCAGCATGCCGCCCCCGCCGACCAGGTGCAGACCCTGCGTGATGAGGTCGTGGGCCAGCTCGGGCGGGGCGTTCCCGAGGCAGGCGACGACCGACTCGATGATCTCGGTGATCACGTCGTCGATGGCGGCCCGAATCTCGGCCGGCGTCAGGATCACCGTCTTCGGCAGGCCCGACGCCAGGTCGCGGCCGCGGACCTCGGCCTTGAGCTCGTCGCGCACGGGCCATGCCGATCCGATGGCGATCTTGATCTCCTCCGCGGTGCGCTCCCCCACGGCGATGCCGTACTCGCGGCGCACATAGGCCTGGACGGCGGCATCGATGTCGAAGCTGCCGACCCGCACCGCGTCGAGCGCCACCACCCCGCCGAGCGACACCAACGCCGTCTCCGTCGTGCCACCGCCCACGTCGATCACCAGGCTGGCGATGGGCTCGTGGATCGGGAGGCCGCAGCCGATGGCGGCGGCCATGGGCTGCTCGATGAGGAAGGCGTCGGTGGCGCCGGCCCGGCGGGCGGCCTCGGCCACGGCGCGGCGCTCGACCTCGGTGATGGCCGACGGGACGCACACCACGACGCGCGGGCGGTTGAAGCGGCCGACCCGCACCCGGTGCAGCAGCAGCCGGATCATCCGCTGGGTCACGTCGAAGTCGGTGATCGCCCCCTGGCGGAGGGGGCGCTCGGCGACGATGTCGCTGGGCGTGCGCCCGATCATCTGCCAGGCGTCGTGGCCCATCGCCAGCACCTCGCGGGTGCGGGTGTTGAGGGCGATGACGGTGGGCTCGTTGAGGACGATGCCCCGGCCCCGTTCGTAGACGAGGGTGTTGGCGGTGCCGAGGTCGATGGCGAGGTCGCGGGCCACTACCGCTTCCACCAACGTCGGGGGCGGACCTCGCCGTCGCGTGGTGCCAGCGCCTGCATCTCGCGGCGGAAGTTGTCGATGCTGGCGTCGAGCGAGGTGGGGGGACGATTGCGCAGGTACAGCACGGTCAGCCCCACCGCCGAGATCACCACGGCGATCAGCAGGAAGGCGACGGCAGTCATGGAATCACCCCGCTCCTGCGTCGACGATGTGCTGCGCCTCGAGCCCCCAGCTCTCGCCACCCGTCCACGACTCGCGCTTCCAAATGGGAACCGCGCGCTTGAGGGTGTCGATGCAAAAGCGGGCGGCAGCGAATGCCTCGTCGCGGTGCGGTGCGGACACGGCGACGACCACCGCGCTCTCGCAGATCTCCAGGACGCCGACCCGGTGGAGCAGGGCGATGCGGCCCACCATCGGCCACCGCGCCCGGGCCTCCTCGGCGACGTCCCGAAGGCGAGGCACGACCTGCTCCTCGTACGCCTCGTACTCGAGCTGGTGGACCCCGGCTCGCCCCTCGGCGTGGTCGCGGGCGGTGCCGGAGAAGAGGACCAGGCCGCCGCAGTCGGGGCGCACGGCCCAGGCTGTGGCCTCGGCGATCGGGAGCGGCGACGCGGACAAGCCGATCCAGGTGTCGCCCTCCGGCGGAGCGAGCGCGGCTCGCTCGGCCTCGTTGCTCGGCCTCTCCATCGTGTTCATGGTACGCAGGCCCTGACCGGTGGGCGCGGTCTCTCGGCACCCACCCAGGGTTATCCTCCGCGCCGTGCCCTTCGACGACGACGCCGAAGCGGATCTCTTCCGGTTCCGTCCGCCCCCGCACCCCGACGATCGGCTGTGGCGTCACCCGTCGGAGCTGGGGTCCGGGCGCGGTGAGGGAGCCAGCGCCCGCGATCGGCAGACCGGACGTCCCTGGGGTGTCGCGGCGGTGGCCGGCACCGCCGGTGCCGTCCTCGCCGGGGCCGGAGTGCTGGCGTTCGGTCTGGGGGAGCGGATCGTCGATCGTCCCGTGGTCGAGCGTGTGGCCCTCGACACCGTCTCGTCCTCCCCGCGGGCCGCCGATCAGTCCGCCGATGGGATCCGTCAGCAGGTGGCACCGGCCGTCGTCGCCGTCGAGGGCCGCGGTTCCGGGGTCCTCGTGCGCGACGACGGGATCGTCCTCACCAGCGCCAGCGTCGTCGACGAGAGCGGACGGCTGAGCGTGCGCCTACCCGACGGGTCGTCGACCGAGGCGGAGGTCGTGGGCTCCGACCCGACGACCGGCATCGCCGTGCTCGACCTGGACGGGCATGACTACCGCACCGGTTTGCTGGCCACCGAGGCCGGGCTGGTGCAGGGCCAGACGTCCTTCACCGTCAGCGTCGGCGCCGCAGGCGGCGCGACCACGGTGGCGGCGCTGGTCGGCGCCACCCGGCGATACCACACCCCCGCCGGCGCCACGCTCGACGCAGTCGTCGAGACCAGCGGCGACGCACCCGCGCACGCCCTCGGGGGACCGCTGGTCAACGCCCGCGGCGTCGTGGTCGGCATAGTCACCGGGGTCGACGACGGCAATGCCTCGTATGTCGTGCCGGTGGAGGTGGCCCGGAAGGTTGCCGAAGACCTGGTGGCGGTCGGCAAGGTGGAACGCTGCTGGCTCGGCATCGAGGGGAGCGACGCCGCCGATCCCCGTGTCACCGGCGGCGGCGTTCGGATCGCCTCGGTGGCGCCCGACAGCCCGGCCGACCGGGGCGGCCTACGGGTGGGCGACGTGCTCGTCGAGGTCGACGGGCGCATGATCGGCCACCTGCCCGACCTCATGATCACCCTGCGGTCGCGGTCTCCGGGCGACCAGATCGCCGCCACGGTGGTGCGCGACGACAACCCGACGACCCTGAGCGTCACCCTGGGCAGCCAGAGCCGGACCGGCGCCTGAGCCGCGACCGCGGCCGGCGATGCCGGGGCTCCGGGTCTTAGCCACGCGACCGCAGCAACCGGCGGGCGGCCAGCACGGCGCCGGTGGCGACCGCGGCGAGACCGGCGCCCGCCAGCCCCAGGGCGATCTCCTGGCGCCGGCGCGGACTCATCGTGGCCCAGGCACCGGCCTCGAATGCCTCGACGCACGCCTCCTCGTTGGTCACAGTGGGTGACCAACCCTGGGCGCGCAGGCGGTCGTTGGCGATCGTCCACGGGTGCAACGTGTACGCCAACAGCTCCGGGGGCGTCGGCCCCAGTCCCCAGCGGAAACCCCAACGCACCAGGCGGCCGGCGACCCGCTCTGGGAGCGGGACCTTGAGCGGGGCGCCGGTCAGCGAGCGCACCTCGTCGCCCGGGACCGACCCGTCGGGCGCCACGTTGAACGCACCGTCGAGCCGCCGGCGCCGGCCCAGGTCGATCGCGGCCGCCAGATCGCCGACGTCCAGGAACTGGACGGGCGGGTCGTCGGCCGTCTCGGGGACCGCGGGACCCGGGCGCAGCGCCGGCACCAGCCATTCGCGACGGTCGGCCCCGGCCGTCCGTGCCGGGCGGAGAACGGTGAGCACCGCACCCGGATGGGCGCCCCGCCACTCGGATGCGAGCCGCTCGATCTCGGCGCGCTCCGCGGCGAAGGCGAAGCCCGGGTTCGGGCGCAGCGTCGCCTCTTCGGTCAGCGGCACCGGGTTGTTGGGCCAGGCGCCGTAGACCGTGGCGCTCGACAGGACGACGACGTGCGGCACCGCGGCGTCGCCGGCCGCCTCGAACACCCGGCGGGCCCGTTCGACGTCCCGGGTCGGTGCCGTCGGCGATGCCGGGACCGACGTCGCCAGGTGCACGACGGACCCGGCGCCCTCGAGGTGCGGCTTCACGTCGTCGATCCCGAGGTCGATGCGCCGCACGTCAACGCCATCGGGCAAACCCACCAACGATCCATCCGCGAGGGCGACCACGGCGCCAACCTGCGGATCGCTAGCGGCCAAAGTGGCGACCCGGCGGCCGAGCGGCGAGTCGGCACCCGTGATGACGACGGTATCCATGGCTCTTACCTTGCCAGTTGGGACCGTCCCAAACACCACCGAGCCGCGTAGTCGTCACCCGCCGCGGTGGCCGGCGACCCGGGTGGCGGTAGCGTCGGTTGGGTGAGCGAGCGTCAGCGAGCGAACCACGAGCACAGTGCGCTGCTCGCCGCGAAGCGGCGATGAGCGATCCCGGGTCCCCCAATCCGTTCGAGGGGTTCCCTCTGTTCGGTGACCTCGCCAAGCTCTTCGGACAGGGCGGGCGCGGGGTCCCGTGGGATGCCGCCCGCAGCCTGGCGCTGGCCGTCGCCACCGACAACCAGAGCGAGCCCAACGTCGATCCCATCGAGCGCATCAAGCTCGAGCAGCTGGCCCGAGTAGCCGAGCTGCACGTGGCCAACGTCACCGGGCTGTCCACCAGCGTGACCGGGCGCGAGCTCACGGTGCTGCCGGTGAACCGGGGACACTGGGCCCAGCGCACCCTCGAGGACTACCGGCCACTGCTCGAGAAGCTCGCCGGCTCCCTGGGCTCACCCGATGTCAGCGGGCTCGGTGGACCGGGCGGGGTCGGGAGTGAGCTCCGCCTCGGTGACGACGCGGACCCGGGGTTGGGTCAGGATCCCGACGACCAGTTCGCCGCGATGCTCGGCCCGATGATCCAGGCGATGCAGCCGATGATGGTGGCCATGACCGCCGGGTCGATGGTCGGCCACCTGGCGCGGCGGTCGTTCGGCCAGTACGACCTTCCCATCCCCCGGACGCCGTCCGACGAGCTGCTCATCCTCGTGCCCAACCTCGACGCCTTCGGCGAGGAGTGGAGCCTGCCGGCCGACGACCTGCGGCTGTGGATCTGCCTCCACGAGATCGCCCATCACACCGTGCTGGCCGTGCCGCACGTGCGCGACCGGTTCGAGCTCCTGTTGACGCGCTACACGACCAGCTTCCGCACCGATCCCCGGGCGCTCGAGGAGCACCTCGGCGAGATCGATCTCAGCGGCGGCCCCGAGTCCCTGGAGGGCCTGCAACAGGTGTTGGGCGAGCCGGGAGCGTTGCTCGGTGCGATCCAGTCCGACGAGCAACGTGCGCTGCTCCCCCAGCTCGAGGCGCTGGTGGCCGTGGTGGTCGGGGTGGTCGACCACGTGATGGACGAGGTGGGCGCCAAGCTCATCAGCAGCTACGGGATGCTGACCGAGGCGCTGCGGCGCCGGCGCGTGGAGACCGCCGAGGCCGACCGGTTCGTCGAGCGGCTGCTCGGCCTCGAGCTCACCCAGGCGACCTACGACCGCGGCTCGCGGTTCGTCGCCGGCGTGATCGAGCGGGCGGGGCCCGAGGGGCTGGCGCGGCTCTGGGACGGTGAGGGGATGCTCCCCAGCCCGCCCGAGGTCGACGCCCCGGGTCTGTGGTTGGCCCGCATCGACCTGCCGGATCTTCCGGCCGAATAGTCCGGCCCGCTACTGCAGCTTCGTGGGGTCGATGATCACCGTGCGGTCGCGTCCCGCGCCGCCGCTGCCGCGGTTGGGGCCCTCACCGTCGTCGCGATCCATCGTCGTCGCGTCCACGTCGGTGGCGTCGACATCCTTGGCACCGTCGTAGGGCGCCGGTGGGGGCGGAGGCGGCGGCGGCGGTGGCGGAGATGACGGAGCTGGCGGCACCGGGGAAGTGGCGACAGGTCCTCCGGCGTCGACGCCATCACGGCTCTTGCGGGAGTGGCCACGGCGGGCCTCGACGGCCGCCTGGATGCGGCGAACCACCGGGTTGGGGCGTTGGGAGGGGAGCTGGCCCCGACCGAGCGCCCGCAGCCCCGCGAGGTAGGAGAACAGTGCGAACCCACCGCACGCGGCCACGACCAGGAAGCCGACCTGCACCGGGATCGACACGATCACCGGGATGAAGGCCCCCACCACCCACGTGAGCTGGAAGCGGGTCTCGAACTTTGCGAACGACCGCCCCCGGTTGGCGTCGGGGGCGTCGCGCTGGACCACCGAGTCGAACGCCAGCTTGGCACTGCTGGCCGACACGCCGATGCACGCAGCCAGGGCGGCGGCTACCGCCAATCCGCCGGTCCACGCCGCCAGGACCGCCGCCGCCGTGGTGATGCCCAGCACGATCTGCAGGATCCGTTCCTCGGCGACGCCGGCCCGCCGCAGCGCCGGGGCGACCAGCGCCCCGAGCAGCGACCCCACGCCGCTGGCCGCCAGCACCAGCCCGAACTCCCAGGCCGCGGCGCCGGTGCCGCGCAGGTAGAAGGCGATCAGGAACGTGAGGAAGCCGACGATGCCGCGCATGAGCCCCATGGCCGAGGCCGCCAACACGATGCCGCCGCCCCGCAGCTCGTTGCGTTCGGTCTGCGACGTGTCGTCTTCGGCTACCTGCGTGGCGGGTATCCGGACGCCGAGCACGGCCGCCACCCCGCAGGCGACGGCCGCTAGCACGAGCACGGCCTGGCTCCCGGCGATGGTCGCGGCGATCCCCGCCGGGATGGCGGCCGCGAAGGTCACGACACCGGACAGGAACGACAGCTTCGAGTTGGCCTCCACCAGCTCGTCGTCGGAACGCACGACCGTGGGCACGATGGCCGACTTGGCCACGTGGTAGCTCTTCGACAGCACCAGCACGGCGAACGCCTCGGGGAACAGGAGCAGGCTGTCGATGTCGCGGATCATCAGGAGGGCAAGCACGGCACGCAGCGCGTTGGCGGCGATCACCATCCAGCGCCGCCCGCCCTTGACCCGGTCGAGCGTCGGCCCGATCAGCGGCGCCACCACCGCGAACGGCGCCATCGTGAGGGCCAGGTAGAGCGCGACGCGGGAGCGGGCCGCGTCGGGATCGATCGACAGGAACAGCGAGTCGGCCAGGGCCAGCGTGATCAGCGTGTCGCCGGCCACGGTGGCGGCATGGGCGCGGGCCAAGCGGGTGAACGGCGTGACGACGAACGCGGCCGCCCCCGTGCGCTTGGGTTGGCCCAGCGGCTGCCACCCCGGGTCGCCGGCGTTAGTCGCCATCGTCAGCAACGGTAACGGAGGACCCGGTGCACCCGAGGCGATGACGAACGATCCGCGGAGCCGGAGGCAATGACGAACGATCCCCGGAGCCGGAGGCAATGACGAACGGGAACCGTTCGTGGTTGCCTCGGGCGCTCCTCACCGTGCGCTATTGCCTCCCCGCTGCCTTGGGTGCCTCGGTTCGGTCAGACGGTGGCGGCGGTCTTGGGGGTGTCGTACTTGTATCCCAGGCCCCGGATGGTGACGATGCGGGTCGGCACCGACGGGTCCTTTTCGACCTTGGCCCGTAGGCGCTTGATGTGCACGTCGAGGGTCTTGGTGTCGCCGACGTAGTCGGTGCCCCAGACCCGGTCGATGAGGGTCTCACGGGGCAGGACCCGCCCGGCGTTCGACAGCAGCATCTCGAGCAACTCGAACTCCTTGAGGGGCAGCCGCACCTGCTCGCCGCGGATCTCCACCTCGTGGCGCTCGGGGTCGAGGCGGACGTCGCCGACCTCCAGCACGTCGCCTGACGCCGCCCGCGTCCCCGCATCCGGCGGCCGCCGGCGGAGCACCGCCCGCATGCGCGCCACCAGCTCGCGCAGCCGATAGGGCTTGGTGACGTAGTCGTCGGCACCGACCTCCAGGCCCACCACCGTGTCGATCTCCGACCCCCTGGCGGTGACCATGATGATCGGAACGGCGGAGCGCCGGCGCATCTCGCGGCACACGTCGACCCCCGAGATCTTGGGGAGCATCACGTCGAGCAGCACGAGGTCCGGCTTGACGACGTCGAACAGCTCGAGCGCCTCGGCCCCGTCGTGCGCCACCTGCACACGGAACCCCTCACGCTTGAGGCCGACGGTGAGCGCCTCGACGAAGCTGTCCTCGTCCTCGACAAGGAACACGGTGGCCTCGGGGGTACTCATCCTGCCTCCTTGGTGACGGCGACCGGACCAGGCCCGGCCGGGAGCCGCAATGTGAACGTCGAGCCCACGCCTTCGCGGGAGTCGACGCGAACCTCGCCCCGGTGGTTGGAGGCGACGTGGCGGACGATGGCGAGGCCCAGCCCGGTGCCGCCGGTCTCGCGACTGCGGGCGCGATCGACCCGGTAGAAGCGCTCGAAGATGCGCTCGAGGTCGCGGCGGGGAATGCCAATGCCGTGGTCACGTACGGTGACATCGACCCAGGTGCCGTCGGTGCGGGATTGCACCTCGACGGTGCTGCCGGGCTCGCTGTACTTCACGGCGTTGTCGAGGAGGTTGGTCACCGCCGACACCAGTTGGCGTCGCTCGCCGACCACCGTGAGCCGTGCGGGCGCCTCCTCGACCTCGAACTCGATGCCGCGCTGCTCGGCGGCGGGCTCCACCCGGGCGCAGGCCTCGGTCACGAAGGTGGCCACCGGCACGTGCTCGTTGGCCGGCGCCGACGCTACCTCGAGCCGCGACAGCTCGAGCAGGTCGTCGATGGTGCGCCCCACCCGGAACGCCTCGTTGGCCAGGCGCTCGGCGAGACGGCGGGTCACGTCCGGGTCGCGCTCGTCGAGGAGCGTTTCAGCCAGCAGCGCCAGCGCCCCGACCGGTGTCTTGAGCTCGTGGCTGATGTTGGCCACGAAGTCGCGCCGGACGTTCTCGAGCCGCCGCCGCTCGGACGTGTCCTCCACCACCACCAGCACTCCGGAGGGCCGCGCCGGGTCGGCCAGCGGCACCGCACGGACGTTGAGGATGCGGCGCGGCGGCCCGAACAGCTCGAGCTCGCGCTCGACACGGCGGCCCCGCAGGGCGTCGGCGGCCAGGATGCTGATGGCCTCCTCGACCAGGGCGTCGCTGTGGCGGGCGGCCAGGAACGACGCCGCCGGGTCGTTGCGGTAGGCCACCTCGCCCCGCTCGTCGAAGATCACCACGCCGTGGCCGATGGCACCCAGCGCCCACGACAGGCGGTCCTCGGCGCTAGCCACCCGCGACCGCCGCTCCACCGCCTGGGCCACCGAGTGCTCCAGGTGGTCGAGTGCGGCGTCCAACCCGCCGGGCCCGGGGGCGACGCGGGGACGGGGATCGGCATCGAGCACCCGGGAGGCGGCGACCAGGCGCCGGGTGGCGGCCCGCTGTGCCACCAGCGCCGCCGTCCACGCCGCCAGAACGGCCACGAGCACGATGACGAGCACCGTCAGCGCAACGGTCATGAGACAATCACGACTCGGCCGTAGGACGAGGCCGCTCTACCGCCTCGGCGGAGGGCGGGTAGCGAGCGGGACAGGACCACGCGAGGGAGCCCGAAGGGCGAGCGAGCCAAAGACACAGTGCGGTATTCGCCGCGAAGCGGCGATCGGTCATTGGCGGGCCGTAGGCACGCCGATGAGCGGAGGGGCGTGGACGGGCTCAAGCCGACCTCCGGTCCTCCGTCGGCACGAGGTCGAGGACGGCCGACACGTCGACGCGGTCGTCGATGCCGATCCCGCTCAAGGCGGTCACGGACACGAAGCCCTGGGCCACGATGGCGGTATCGGAGTCGGGCGGCAGTTCGGTGTCGGTGGGGCGGAACTCGATCTGCAGCCGGCCGCCGTCGGGCGCGGCCTCGACGACCGAGGATCGCACCGTCCCGAAGGGTGCGAGCGTGGCGGCCCGGGCGCCCTTCAGGCGGTCGAGCGTCAGGTTGGGCACGTTGACGTTGAGCACCGTGCACGGGGGCGCCTCGTCGCTTCCGAGCCAGGAGGCGGCCGAGGCGGCGACCGAGGCGGCGGTGTCCCACTCGGCGGGGCGGTCGAACGCCACCCCGGACACGTCGCGCAGCCGTCCCCGGGCCCCGGGGTCGTCCCCCATCTCCGAGCTCTCGACCACGTCGGCCCTAGCCCGGTCGCCGTCGCCCACCGTGACGGTACCCCTCGCCTGTTCATGCAGGTG